>JAHCSU010000168.1 GCA_023522315.1 Nostoc sp. CCCryo 231-06 | reverse complement strand
AGGAAGAGGAGGTGGTGTTTTCAAGGGTTTCATGCATTTACTTATCGGAACGTTCTTTCTTATAAGCAAGATTCTGATAAGTAATTGTCCCATTATTAGCGCTAACGCGATCGCTCTTTCTTATCCCTCCATCGGCAACACCTCTTCCGAGAGCCATTGATAAAATTCCGGTACTGCCTCCTCCACTCGCCGCAGTTCATTTGCCGCTAAAGCTTCAAGTTCCAGCACCGTCTCCCACCGCAAATCCGCAGTCCATCGTTTAAGAATCCCTTTGATTGCGTCCACTCCACGAGAAATGCCAGAGCGAAGTATTTCCACGCAATGAAGTAAGGTAGTGCGATCGGTCGGAGGCGGTTCAGAATCGGTAGTATCCCCCCCTCCTGAATGGGGGTTCCCTATAGCATTAAGGGGGGGGGGGCGGATACGGGCGGCTGATTCGGGTCAGCACTATACACAGCAGGGAGTTGGGCAGCGTAATAGGTGCGGTTTTCTTTGATTGTGCGCTTTGCCACGCGATGAGCAATTACATGCATTGCAAATTCCAATTGCTCTTTAGATAATGAGAAAATTTTCACCTGTTGTCCCCGCTTACCCTGTTTGCGGCAGGTCAACTTTAGCCCCAGTTGCTCGACTAAAGTACCGAGCAACCAAATAGGCTTACAATCGCTGGGGATGGTAAACCCAAGAATTGCTTTGACGTGAGCAGCACAAGATGAAGCGATCGCTGTCATCTTGAGTAAGGTGGAATCATCGGCGGTAATTTCATCACCCCTCACTAAAGAAGTGAGAATTTGATGCAGCCCCAGGTTAAATCTAGCCAGCCACCGCGCCGAGTAATTACCCCAGTCGATGCACAAAGGTAGATTGTCTCGTTCCGTGCGGTCTTTTTGGGTGACCTGAAGGGGTGGCGTGGGATAAGTCCGTCCAGTTCTAAGATCAACAATTGATTCCTCGGCTGGGGCTAAAATTGCCTCAAGTCCAGCTAAGGCTCCTATTAATCGACCACCTTTATCCATTTCTACCAGTGATTCTGTTACATCCATCCCGTAAGAATCAGAAATGCGTTTCTTTTCGCATTCAAAAATTTCTTGTGGTGATAAATAATCCTTGCTCTGACGGGCGCGATATTCAGAACTGGTAATATCATTGGCCTTGGCAACATGAGCATAATGGGCGCTATCCATTGCATCTGCTGCTGCTTTTAGGCTTTCAAGTGATT
Organism: Nostoc sp. CCCryo 231-06; assembly: GCA_023522315.1. Taxonomy (GTDB): domain Bacteria; phylum Cyanobacteriota; class Cyanobacteriia; order Cyanobacteriales; family Nostocaceae; genus Nostoc. Next base: position 279 of record JAHCSU010000168.1, on the reverse strand, counting down.
CATAATCCGAATCGCTACCCACAGATATAAATGTATTGCCCATTTCGGTGAGGAGCGAACGCAAATCCTCACGCAGATTATTGAGAGAATAGTGGCGGTTAGCCAAAATTTGACAGTAAGCCTCAAGCGCCCAATCTTTCTCGGCTCCACGCTTACCTGTTTGACGGTCAATTCGCAACAGAAAAGCTGTTACCTCGTTGGTTTGCAGGAGGCGTTCTTTTATCTTGGATGCGTTTGTATCTTGGTAGCCGAAGGGAGGACGCGGGGCCACCCAAATAT
>JAHCSU010000167.1 GCA_023522315.1 Nostoc sp. CCCryo 231-06 | reverse complement strand
AGGGATTTAGGGTGAGGGCAAAAACTACGGTTCTCAACATAGATGAGGTTTATGTATCAGTTTAAAGTTTTGGAGCAAAATTTTACTAATACCAAGCAGATTGGATTTTATCAAACAAATTAATATAAAATTACCAAACTTTACATTATTTTCTTTAGGTAAAAATTAATAAAAACATTTGTTTTTTGTAAGATCCGACTTTTGGCAAGCAAGCTTCTTACCTAAGAAAGGGTCAATTTATATAACTGGCAAGTAAATTGATGAATAAGCCATTTTATCAATGGTTATTTAATTGACTGCAAGTGAGAAAATACTATGTTTCAAGGTGTTTTAACTATTTGGGCATGGAACTGGCTATCTTTTGGATTAGCGCCAATAATAGCTCAGGAAGCACTAACTCCAGAAGAAGCATCAGTTCTTTTTTCTGGGCCTAAATTCTTGGTAGCATTGCTGGCTGGAGTCTTAATGGCATTTGCCTTTCAATTATTATTGACTAATTTTTCAGTCGCTGTAGGAATTTCATCTTGGGAAATTGACTCAGATTCTGATGATGATTCAGAAAGTTTAGGTAGTAAAATTCGTTCAGTTCAGACCAAAATTGGTGCTTGGGCGTTGCTAACCGTTAGTATTGCATTATTTATTGCTTGTTTTCTAGCGGTAAAACTTAGCTTAATCGAAAGTCAATCTCTAGGTGCAATTATCGGTGTAGTCATCTGGGCTACCTATTTCTCACTGGTAATTTGGTTCGGTTCATCAGCAGTAGGTTCTTTTATTGGTTCTATCGCTAGTACTGTCACTTCTGGTTTTCAAACTCTGATGGGTACAGCAACTGCTGGTATGGGTGCTAATGCTGCGAAACAACAGTTAATTTCTACTGCTGAAGATATTACAGCCGCAGTCAGACGGGAATTAACTTCAGGTTTTGATCCTGAAGGTATTAGAAATACGCTCCAAAGTTCTTTAGGTTCTCTGCAATTACCAAAGCTGGATATCACAGAAATTCGTAACCAATTTGACCAGCTTCTTAAAGATACAGATTTGCAGTCTGTTGCTAACAGCGATCTATTGCGAAATATCAATCGTCAAACATTTGTTGATTTAATTAGCAGTCGCACAGATTTATCTCAAGAAGATATCAATCGTATTGCTGACCAATTTCAAGGTGCTTGGCAACAAGCTTTGAATCGCAGCAATCCAACAGAACAAGTAATTAATTTGCTTAAGTCTGCTACTCCCGAAGAATTGAATTCAGAGCAATTAGGTGAACGCCTTCAACAACTGGTTACAGTCGGAGGTGGGAATGGCAATGGTCTAATTAAGCAAGCTATTCGATATGGCTTAAGTGCTGCTGCACCAGCAGTTCTGGAGCGGGTCAATCTTTCCAATATCGATGTCAAAAAAATTACTAATCAGTTACAAAAACTGAAAGAAAAAGTTCAAGATGTCGATGTCAATAAAATCACAGAAGAATTACAAAAGTTCAGAGATGAAGCAACTGAGCAAGTATCTGCAAGGTTGCCAATATCACCCAAAAACACAATTAAGGCGGATGTAAAAGACTACATATTGAATTCCTTTCCTTGGCATTTTAACCGCATTACCCTAAGAGATGAATTTAAAGAACTCATCTATGACGTTAATGCAGATCCAACAACTGTGAGACGGGAGTTGGAAGAAATAAATCAAGAATATTTCGCCAACTTGCTGAAGCAGCGAGGTGATATCAGTGAAACTAGGGTGAAAGAAATTTCCGAACAAATGGAAAGCGATCGCTCGGAAGTTTTAGAAACTGTAAAACAGGCCCAAACGGGAGAAAAAGGGCAAGATTTCCGCACCCGCATTGAAGATTATCTGCGTTCGACGGGGAAAGAAGAACTCAACCCTGAAGGTATTCAACGCGACTTTGCCAAATTGCTAGAAGATCCAGAAGCTGGGTTTGAAGATTTAAGTAGCCGCTTCGGGCAATTTGACCGCGACACTTATGTACAATTGCTCCAACAGCGTCAAGATATCAGCGAAGAGGAAGCTAATAATATTGTTAGTCAACTCGAAAGCAACCGCGATAATTTCTTAAATCGTGCTAGAGAACTGCAAGAACAAGCAAAAGCTAAAGCCGATGAACTGCGCCAAAGAGTTGAAGACTATCTACGGAATACTAACAAAGACGAACTCAATCCCGAAAGTATCAAACGTGAGTTTCAAATTTTACTAGACGATCCCCAAGCTGGAATTAGCCTTTTGACTTCGCGCTTATCGCAATTTGACCGCGATACACTAGTACAATTGCTCAGTCAGCGTCAAGATTTGAGCGAAGAACAGATAAAGCAAACTCTCGATCAGATCGAAGCAGTCCGAGATAGTATTTTGCAAGTACCGCAGCAAGCGAAGGAACAGTACGAAAAAACTACAAAAGCGATCGCAGAATATCTCCGCAATACCAACTTGGAAGAACTTGATCCAGAAGGTATCAAGAGCGATTTGGAAAAATTACTCGATGATCCTAAAGCCGGAGCCTTAGCACTGCGCGATCGCTTATCTCACGTCGATCGAGAAACCTTGGTTAAACTCGTGAGTCAACGGGGAGACTTGAGCCAAGAGCAAGTTAATCAGATCATTGATCAAGCACAAGATGCGATCGCTAATATTGTGAGAGCGCCACGACGTTTAGCCAAACGTACTGCTCAACAAGCTTTAGATTTTGAAGCCAATCTTGAAAATTACCTGCGTAATACTAACAAAGAAGAACTCAACCCAGAAGCAATTAAACGCGATTTGCAATTGCTGCTGTCTTCTCCCCGCGCTGGAATTGGGAGTTTAAGCGATCGCGCTTCCAAATTTGATCGTTCGACAATTGTGGCGCTGTTATCCCAACGGGAAGATATCTCAGAAGAAGAAGCTAACCGGATTGTGGATCAAATTGAGTCGGTTCGCACCTCCATTGTTGAACAATTCCAGCAAATCCAGCAAAGGGTGCAATCTGTGCTTGATGGAGTTTTTGCTAAAGTTCGCAACTATCTCAACTCCCTGGATCGTTCCGAACTCAACTATGAAGGGATTAAGCAAGACTTTGCTAAAGTGTTCGACGATCCGCAAGCTGGATTTGAAGCATTGCGCGATCGCCTCAGTCAATTTGATCGTGACACCCTAGTTGCTGTCATCAGCTCTCGTAAGGATATTTCTCAACACGATGCTAACAGGATCATCGACCAAATAGAAGCGGCGCGGGATGGCGTACTACAACGAGCCGAACGCATTCAACAAGAAACAAAAAAACGCCTGAAAGCGATCCAAGAGCAAACTAAAAAGCAAGCTCAAGAAACTAAAAAAACCGTTGCAAATGCTGCTTGGTGGTTATTTGGGACAGCATTGACTTCCCTTGCAGCCAGTGCGATCGCGGGAGCAGTGGCTGTTACAGGGCTACCTCTACCTCGTTAAAATTCATCAGAAATTTATAAAAAAAAGTGGTAATTAATGTATTGCCACTTTTTTTTATAAATAAAACAAACTACCCCCAGAGTCCTATCATGACTTTATTCTTCCTACATATATTATAAAACCCTATCTAAGCAAAGGTTTCAGATTTTTTTTGGGGCGAGAAGAATAAAATAGGATTAATTATTATTTCTTATAGATAGAAAAAAGTACCCTTGAGGGTAATATCATAATCTTGTGATTGTGAATACAGTAAAAACGTCGTAAAAGCTATGCGATTCTGTACTAGAAAATCTGCTTGTTCCCTAGCAGCCTAGTACTTGTAACCAATGAATACATAAAGCACAAGGATATAGAAATGATTCTTGGCACGATTTTGATGCCAAAATCATCAATATATACAGTGCTTCTAAAATCTTTGGACTTAACCGAAACATCTGTTCCAATCAGGTGTGGTCTCAGTTATCTATTCTCACTCGTTATTTCTCCACCTTGTTTTCTCGGCATTGCTCAATAAAAGTGTGAAATTCAAAAATTTAATGTTTGAAACTGTTACTTTGCGCCTTTGGGGTAAAGGAAATTCATACTCTTAATCAGCAATACCGTTTTTTGATGGTGAAGTGACGAGGTAATTTTTACCCTCTAAACTCAGGAGAAACTAATTTATGGTAACCTTGCCCGATCTCAATGGCATTATTCCCCAGAACCTTACCGTCAATCTTCCTAACAACTCTATCCAAGTTGGCGGTAGTGGTAACAGGGTTATTAACGGGACTAGTGGCAACGATGTCCTTCTCGGTGGTAGTGGCAACGATCGCATCGATGGCGGTGGTGGCAACGATGTCCTTAACGGTGGTGCTGGCAACAATACCCTTCTCGGTGGTGCTGGCAACGATGTCATTACGGCTGGTAGTGGTAATGATATCCTTGGTGGCGGTACTGGCAACGATGTCCTTACCGGTGGTGGTGGCAATGATCGCCTCTTTGGTGGTGATGGCAACGATACCCTTGTCGGTGGTGATGGCAACGATAACCTAAGCGGTGATAATGGCAACGATAGCCTCATTGGCGGTAATGGTAACGATATCATTAACGGTGGTGCTGGCAACGATGTCCTTGGCGGTGGTAGTGGCAACGATACCCTTATCGGTGGTGCTGGCAATGATCGCTTAGTTGGCGGTAGTGGGACTGATATTCTCACTGGAGGATCGGGTAATGATCGTTTCCAGTTCAACTCAGTTTCAGATAGTCCTGCTGGATCTGGGCGGGATGTTATCACTGACTTTTTTGGCAACGGTAACTTGCCCGGTGATGTAATCGATCTATCTAACATCGACGCCAACTCCACTATAGCGGGCAACCAAGGCTTCACTTTCATTGGATCTGGCGCATTCACCGCAGCCGGTCAGGTTCGTTATTCAGGAGGTATTCTTCAAGCTAGCACTGATGGGGATCTATCGGCTGAGTTTGAGATTCGTCTGGCAGGCGCACCAACAGTAGTGGCAAGCGACATTAACCTTTAATTTAATAGACCTGCCTTGAAAATAAAACACGAGGCAGAATTCTAATAATTTAGCAGTCGTGGGGAGAGGTAAGCTTAACTTGCCTCTTACTTTTGTAGTGATTATTATTACGCTAATTTATTTCTGTATTTAGGCGAGTTGACAAAATGCATTCCTGTTTAAATTGCCAAGGATGGTATTCCTGTAATCAAGCATAGTTGAATATTAAGAAAGGATATTTTACCAAAAAGGTAGCTCATATTGCCTTCACGCTTAAGATTGGTAATTTCCTTAATTAGTAACAGAATCAAATTAAATAATAGAGAATTACTAATGCTTGCTAAGGCTTTATCGCGCTTCGTATGCATGAGAAAATTAGGTAATGCAATCGCAACACTTGTGATGATGATAAAGAACTTGAACAGCCAAATGGTAATGCAAGGGATGTAGCGATCGCACTGTTCAACTAAGCTTTTACTTATTGGCAATTACTTCCTTATAGATAACTATAAAAATCACCTAGAAAATCTCAATAATTAAAACAAACCCCATTTGAGCAAAGGTTTAAGATTTTTTTGTGACGAAAGTAATAAAAGAAGGCTAATTACTCTTTCTTATATATAGAAAAAAGTAGCCTTGAGGGTAATATCATAGTCTTGTGATTCTGAAAAAAATCAAAATGTTCTAAAACCTATGCAATTTTGTAGGAGGAAATCTGCTTGTTTCCTAGCAGCCTACTTACTACTGGAACCAGTGAAAACATCAGGTACAAGAATATAACATCACTATTCGCACAATTTTGATGCCGACATCATCAATAAATCCAGTACTTTTCAAACCTTCAGGCTTAACAGCAAACACCTGTTCTAATTAGGTGTGGTTCAGTTATTTCTTCCCACTCATTATTATATTTGCCTTGTTTTCTCGGCGTTGCTGAATGAAAGTATGAAATTTAAAAATTAAATACTTGAAACTGTTTCCTTGCACCTTTGGAGGAAACCAAATTCATACTCTTAATCAGCAACATCGTTTTCTGGTGGGGAAGTGAAGTAGTTATTTTTTTACCCTCTAAATTCAGGAGAAACTAACTCATGGCAATTATCAACGGTACCATTTTCAATGACAACAATACCGTCAACGGTTCCCCGCTTATCTTCCGCCCTGCCTTAAATGGGGGTGCTGGCAGCGATATTCTAAATGGGGGTGCTGGCAATGATATTTTAAATGGGCGCGGTGGCAGCGATATTCTAAATGGGGGTGCTGGCAGCGATATTCTAAATGGGGGTGCTGGCAGCGACACCCTCAACGGTAATGCTGGCAACGATGTCCTCAACGGTAATGCTGGCAACGATATCCTCAACGGCAATGCTGGCAACGATGTCCTCAACGGCAATGCTGGCAACGATATCCTTATTGGCGGTGCTGGGACTGATTCTCTCACTGGGGGTGCTGGTAACGATATTTTTGATTTCAACTCAGTTTCAGATAGTCCTGCTGGCTCTTCACGGGATGTTATCACTGACTTCGTTGGAAACGGTATCTTTACAGGCGATCAAATCGATCTATCTACCATTGACGCTAACTCCACTGTAGGGGGCAACCAAGCCTTCACTTTTATTGGATCTGGCGCATTCACCGCAGCCAGTCAGGTTCGTTATTCAGGAGGTATTCTTCAAGCTAATACTGATGGGGATCTGTCGCCTGAGTTTGAGATTGGATTGACAGGAACACCACAACTAGTGGCAAACGACATTATCCTTTAATTTAATAGACCTCTTGCAAAAGTAGCTAGCACCTTACTCCTAAGCACTTTTTCTTAGGAGTGGGGTTCTTATTTTTGATTTATGCAAAAAGTTTAATCTTGAAGAAGAATTCAAGTGCAAAGCCAAACATGCTCCAACTGTGACAAAATGCACTCGGCTTTAAACTGCCAAGGATGGTATTGCTCAAATCAACTACATTATTTAAATCATAATAAAGCATATTTTACCCACAAAGTCGTTCATCTTAACTGCACACTAACAGAAGCACATCTAAGGTTTGATCGCGCCGCATATACATGAGAAAATCAGGTAATACAATCGCAATACAAGCGATGAGGCACGGAAGGAAAAAAGATGTCAGAGAATTTGAGAAGCCAAATTGTGACGCAAGGGGTGCAGCGATCGCACTGATCAACAAGGCTTTTAACTTATTGGCAATCACTTCGTTATACATAACTAGGACTTACGTATTATACATATGTACTATACAAAACTTGGGGTTTTGAGCCATATTGAACATCCAACACAGTTAATGTGCGACCAAATCAGAGTTTTCTTCAGTGCCTGAAACGGTCATTTTGCGTAACCATACCATATTATGATTAATTTGTACAGTGCATAAGTCCTAATAACTATAGAAACCACCAAATAAATCTCAATATGCAAAACAAACTCTATCTAAACAAAGGTTTAAGATTTTGCTCTGGCGAGAGGAATAAAAGAGGGTTAATTGTTCTTTCTTATAGGTAGAAAAAAAGACACTTGAGGGTAGTATGATATCAATGATTATGATGACTCTTAGCACAATTTTGATGCCAACATATCAATACATCCAGTGTTTCTCAAATCTTCTCAACTTTTCAGACTTCACAGCAAACACCTGTTCTAATCAGGTGTGGTTCAGTTATCTCTTTCCACTCGTTATTTCTCCACCTTGTTTTCTCGGCGTTGCTGAATGAAAGTGTGAAATTCAAAAAATCAATCAATGTTTTAAACTGTTTCCTTTGCCCCTTTGGGGGAAACGAAATTCATACTCTTAATCAGCAACGCCGTTTTCTGATGGGGAAGTGATGAGGTAATTTTTTTAGCATCTAAGTTAAGGAGAAACTCATTATGGCAACTTTAACTTTCAACGGTACTAATGGGCCTGACGTTCTAAATGACTTTGATGGACGTGGTATATATGATGAATTTATTGGTTTTCCTTTACTTCGATTCGATCTCGTTTTCATCAACGGATTTGACGGTGACGACATTATCACCGGTTTTTATATCAACAGCAATTATATCATCAATGGGGGTGCTGGCAACGATTGGCTCTATGGCGGTCCTAACAACGATGTTCTCACAGGGGATGATTCGTTTGATCTATTTGGCGGCAACGATTTTCTCTATGGGGGTGCTGGTAACGATGCCCTCTATGGCTTTGGTGGCAACGATACTCTCATAGGGGGTACTGGGACTGATACTCTGTATGGGGTTGATGGCAACGATGTTTTCCAGTTTGACTCAGTTTCAGATAGTCAACCTGGTTTGTCACGGGACATTATCAAGGACTTTGTTGGAAACGGTAACTTGCCAGGAGATCGAATTGATCTATCTCGCATAGACGCTAACACCAATATAGCGGGCAACCAAGCATTCACTTACATTGGCAGTAGCGCATTCTTTGCAGTTGGTCAGGTTCGTTATTCAGGAGGTATTCTCCAAGCTAACACTGATAATCTATCGGCTAATTTCGAGATTCAGCTTGAAGGATCACCACTACTAGTGGCAAGCGACATTATAGTTTAATTTAATAGACTTTTTGCAAAATTGCGTAACACCCCACTCCTAAGCGATCGCTATTAGGAGTGGGGTGTAATTTTTTATTTATGCAAGAAGTAATATCAAGTTCGGGTGATTACTTGTAATAAAATCTATCAATGTAGGTTGGGTTGAACGGAAGTGAAACCCAACATGAACAAGGATCAAACGTTGGGTTTCGTTCCTCAACCCAACCTACAGATATTATAAGTGTTTAACCGAACATGATATAACACAAGCACATCTGATAAATATAAAATTACTAATGCTTATTAAGGTTTGATCGTGCTGCGTATACATGAGAAAATCAGGTAATACAATCGCAATTGTTGCGATGATGTCAGGGAAGAAAAAAATGTCGGAGAATTTGAGAAGCCAAATTGTGACGCAAGGGGTGCAGCGATCGCCAAATCGAGCTATGCTGCGGGCAGTTGGTTTTAAAGATGAAGATTTCAATAAAGCCATTGTGGGTATTGCCAACGGTTACAGCACAATAACTCCCTGCAATATGGGGATAAATAAACTGGCACAAAGGGCAGAAGTTGGTATTAAAACTGCCGGAGCGATGCCACAGATGTTTGGCACTATTACGATTAGCGATGGGATTTCGATGGGAACTGAAGGGATGAAATATTCCCTGGTGTCGCGCGAAGTTATCGCCGATTCCATTGAAACCGCCTGTACTGGACAAAGTATGGATGGTGTGCTAGCGATTGGCGGCTGTGATAAAAATATGCCTGGGGCAATGCTGGCGATCGCGCGGATGAATATCCCTGCTATCTTTGTTTACGGTGGCACAATTAAACCCGGTCACTACAACGGACGCGATTTAACTGTTGTTAGTTCTTTTGAAGCTGTTGGTCAATACAGTGCTGGAAAAATTGACGAAAAGGAACTATTAGAAGTTGAAAGTCGGGCTTGTCCTGGTGCTGGTTCCTGTGGGGGAATGTTCACAGCTAACACCATGTCTTCAGCATTTGAAGCAATGGGAATGAGTTTGCCCTATTCTTCAACAATGGCCGCCGAAGATGCCGAAAAAGCCGACAGCACGGAAAAATCAGCCTTAGTATTAGTCGAAGCCATTCGCAAACAAATCTTACCCCGGCAAATTATCACCCGCAAATCGATAGAGAATGCCATTTCTGTGATTATGGCGGTGGGTGGTTCGACCAATGCAGTGTTGCATTTCTTAGCGATCGCTCGCGCTGCTAATGTAGAGTTAACCCTGGATGATTTTGAAACTATCCGCGCCCGTGTTCCCGTATTGTGTGATTTAAAACCAAGCGGTAAATATGTAGCTACAGATTTGCACAAAGCTGGTGGCATTCCCCAAGTAATGAAGATGCTACTTGTGCATGATTTATTACATGGTGATAGCCTCACCATTAGCGGTCAAACCATTGCAGAGATATTAGCAGATATCCCAGAAGAACCATCCGCAAATCAAGATGTGATTCGGACTTGGAATAACCCGATGTATGCTCAAGGACACTTAGCCATCCTCAGAGGTAATCTGGCAACAGAAGGGGCTGTCGCTAAAATTACCGGCGTGAAAAAGCCAGTAATTACTGGGCCTGCACGAGTATTTGAATCGGAAGAAGCCTCTTTAGATGCAATTTTGTCCGGTAAAATTCAAGCTGGTGATATTCTAGTCATCCGCTACGAAGGGCCTAAAGGTGGCCCTGGAATGCGAGAAATGTTGGCTCCCACCTCGGCAATTATCGGCGCAGGTTTGGGTGATGCTGTGGCATTAATTACCGACGGACGCTTTTCTGGCGGTACTTACGGCATGGTAGTTGGTCATGTTGCTCCAGAAGCAGCCGTTGGTGGTGCGATCGCTCTTGTAGAAGAAGGCGATAGTATTACCATTGATGCACCTGCTCGTTTATTGCAATTGAATATATCCGAAGAAGAATTGGCTCGTCGTCGTGCCAACTGGCAACCTCCGGCTCCGCGTTACACTAAAGGCGTGTTGGCGAAGTATGCCAAATTGGTATCTTCTAGCAGTATTGGTGCTGTAACAGATTTGGACTTGTTTTAGTTAACGAGTCGCGGAAGTCCCCACCTTCTCTGCGAGACGCTAACGCGAACAATGT
>JAHCSU010000166.1 GCA_023522315.1 Nostoc sp. CCCryo 231-06 | reverse complement strand
GAGGGATTTAGGGTGAGGGCAAAAACTACGGTTCTCAACATAGATGAGGTTTAGACAATAATTTATATGGTGAGGCGGTTTTTTCATGTAGAAAAACTTCATCAGCCAATACAATACAGTTTAGTTTTTAAGCATCGGGTTTCTCTTCTCTGCCGCCTATCCCCAAAGGCGGACTGAATTCCCCTTGCGTCTCTTCTTGACGGGGAAGAGGATCATAGTGTTATAACGGCATCAGTCTAGATACAAAATGGGTAACACCAATTGATAATTAATTGCTGGTGCTTGGAGAGAGTTAAACTTAGCTTCTAGAGCAAACCCTGATTAGACAGAGTTGATAAGCAATGCTAATGCCAGCACTGCTGAATATTTTTAAGCAGGTGAGTCAAGAGTGATGAATGAAGCTAACACCTCAAACAAGGGGGCTGTGATGGAATCCCTAAATTCTGCTAATTCGCCACAATCGGAGCAGGCGAGTTGTCCCTTTTACTCAGTTGTGCCTAATGACAATATGACAGTCAGCAAACTGCCACTCCTCATGCCAGCTGAAGATACACAATTTTCAAAAGATACCACCCAGCAGGACTGGGTTGCAGAGCCGGAAAGCAGCAAACAAGCACTTATTGACTCGGAATTTCAGAACCTGCTGGCATTGAACGAAGAATTGCGTGCAGCTAACAATAAGTTGTATGAACAAGTCGAGCAGCTAAAAGACAACCTAGCTGAGTCAGAAAAGGTTTTGCAGTGGCAGAAAACGCGTTCTAGCGTTAGTGAGTCGATGCTCAACCAACACGCTCAAGAATTGGCTGCGGCTCAAGAACAGATAAAATCCCTATTTCAGCAATTAGAAACTGCTGTACAAACTGTTCAACGCCAGGAAATTCTCACCGAAAGTTATAAAGGACAGTTACAAATCAGCCAACAACGCCTTGCCCAGTTAGAGCGAGAATGTACCTTCCTACACACCAACAGCAGCGAACAGTCTCAGCAGTTATTGCAATCAGAAACTGTTTGTCGGGAGTTACGTACCAGACTGATGCGACAACAACGCCAGACGCTGCAATATAAAGCAGCTTTGGAAAAATGTTTAGATACATCGGTTCCTAGTTATGACTCCCTAGAAGATACTGCAAAACATCCCAAAGACATAACTAGTGGGCAAGGAAGATTCTCTAGAAAAGCTCGATCTTTATTTCCTAACGCCCAGCCAATTCAACCTTGGTCAGCAGAACCCGAATCCTTGACAGATGATCTAGATAATTCTTGGGGCGAACCGTCAGCACCAATCCCATTCCAAAGAAATGAAGCGACTCCGACGCCATCATCTTCTTGGAACTGGTCAGTTAAGCAAAATCCCCCAACACCAGCAGAATCAGCCCCCTCTCCAAAAATTGAGGATTTCCCAGATACACCGGAAGCTGTTTCAACTTCTGGATCATCAAATTTAGATCAGCAATTAGATAGTCTCATCCAAATGTTTTTTCACCTCCCAGTCAGCATCTGTATCGCCACCACCTGCACCAAAAACGAATGTCGATAGTAATCAGGGTGATGCACCTATCTGGGAGACTTTAGCAACAATCTTAAAAGACGATGAGGAATTAGAAAATCCACAGGAGGATCTGTTGGAAGCAGAAATTAATCCTTCTACAACTACCTCCACTTCTTGGACAATAGATTCTGTAGTTTCACCAGCCAATAACTTATCAGTTTCTTCTACTTCACCTCACACTGAGACGCCGCCTGAAGGAACTGAAGATTACTGGTCAGAATCACAATTGACACACTTGGAATTGTCGGCAACTGATTTGCCTCCAGAGTCATTAGGTGATGACACCAATGATACAAGTTCACCTTCACCAGTGGTTTATCCCCAGCGTCCACCCAAGGGGCGTAAGTCATTGGCATCTGTGGAACTGCCAAATTTTCGCCCCAAGAGTCAATAGTTAGTTGTCGTTTGTCATTTGTCCTTAGTCATTTGCCTAATACTAATGACCAATGACTAATGACTAATTCTTACTTCTGACTTCGGAATTATCGCTTCTGGGTTGGCTTTTACTACTTGAGCGCGCGATCGCGGTTTGCCTGTGGCGATCGCATAATTAATCGCCAACAACCACAGCCACAATCCCGGATTCCGGGGTTCTAGCCAAAAACCTACCCGGTTCAAGAAGCGCCCCGAACCACGGACTCAGCAAAGAGCTAATTAGGGCATGACGACCGAAGTTGAAATAACTACCAAGCCATCGCCCTAAATCTCTAGGCCCAGCAAGTTGCCAAATCCATAAAAGTAAGGCAGGATTTGTCCTAGCTGCTTTTAGTGCTAGGCGGTTAAAGGTTAACCAATCACACCTATCTTTAATAAAGTTATCTGCTACTTCTTGGGGTTCGTCTGCTAACAGTCCAAAGAAGGTGTTGAGCATGGAGTTAATCCGTTGGGGTGGCAAAAATTTTCCAGTGGGTACCATCATGCCTTTGGAAAATAGCCAAGTCACAGAAACGTTGCTTTGGTAGGCGCGAATTTGGTTCAAGTGGCGGAAACTCAACAAGTCATGTTTGAGAGCAGTATCCAACAGGGTTGTTAAACGCTCTAAGTTGCGAACTAGCGAACCAAAACCGGTGAAGACGAGGGGAGACTGGAGTGATGCAGCATCACCGATCGCAATCAATCGATCAAAGGCAACTGTGCGATCGCTACTTCCCACACTAAAATGCCCCGGTATATACCCAAATGTCGGCTTTTTCCACACCAATTTGTCCATATCGCACCTGCGATACTCTGGCAAAATCGTGAAAAAGTCCTCGTACATCTCTAGCAAGGAACCGGGATTTTCGGCATTGACTTCGTGGTAATGAAATAAATAAATTGTCAGTTCCTCACCTGCTCCAGGAAACAATTCCCAAATTAATTGCCTTCCCCGCGAAATATCCCCATGACTGTAAAGAACGTCTCCATATTGGGAATCCCACACTTCCGGCTCAAATCCGCTCTCAATTGCCGCTCCCACTGTCGGACATACACTATCAAAAGCACGACCACCATTTAATTGCCAAGCGATGGGCGATGCAGTTCCCATCGCATCTATTAGCAGCCGTCCACTTACTTTCTTCTCGACCTGACTGGGTAAGTGCTTGACTTTCAGAAGTACTTGTGATATATCAATATCTGCACGGATAAACTCTGTTTCATCCCAGATTTCACCGCCTGCCGCTTGCAGTTTTTGCCCACACATTTGGAGCCATTTTTCGGAATCTAAACCTAAATTTAGGACTGTGGGTGTGTGGAGGACGGGCGATCGCAGTTTGGCTGGATTATTAGCATCAAAAAACTTATTGAATCCGTCTTTGTATTCCCTGGCAATGATGGTTTCTAACTCAGCGGGGGTGACTAAACCCAGGTTAACTAAGCTTTGAATTTCATCGCGGGAAATATTCCATTCTCGGTTCATCCGCCCAAAGGGCATTCGTTCCACTAGCAGGACTTTATATCCGAGTTTTGCCATCAGTGCTGCATGAATCGCCCCTAGTGCGCCACCGATGTAGATGATGTCATAAGTAGGGGATGAGGGGGATGAGGGGGATATTATTTTTCCATCTCCCTCATCTCCCCCTGCTCCCTCATCCTCTCCGACTCTTGTTCCTAAGTGGGAAAACACCACCTGACGCGGCTGCTGCGGATTCCGTACTCCTTCGCGCCATCGCTGTTCCCACCAGTAGGCACGCGTTAGATCATATTCGCCGTTGGGCATTTTCTGAAAATACTTGACGGTGAGGGGGTAAGCAGAGCCTAGTGCTGCAAATATTGATTGCTTAGATAAATCAATCGCTGGCGGTTCTGGGTAATGATGCGGAAAACGGCTTCTGATTTCTTTGGTTAAACGTTGCAGAATTTGCCCCTCTTTGGGAAAGGGTTGTTCTGCCCAACGAAACACTTTCAGATAGGTAGTTCGTTGCACCGACCAGATAAATACCGAAAGTTCCGCAGGCAAGTTTTCGGAAATAGCCCCGGTAGCAGTTGTAGTTGCAGTGGGGATTTTGAGGCGAAAGCCTTCCGAGGTAAGCACTTTTTCTCCATTTCCGGGTTCAAAATCTGTTTGTAACCAGTTACGAACAGTTGCTATATCCGAAGTTGGAACTTCTAAATAAAGGATTTCTCTCATCGTTTCCTGACATCTCCGTTCAATCTACTCACTAAGACAGATTTTATGAAAGCACAAAGTAAGGTAAACTCCGCCCTATTACTTTCGTAAAGATTCAGTGAAGAAATTTTAAGAGTTTGTCAAAGTTATTGTTCATTTTGTATTTCTGTAAACCCACGCCATGAATTATCCCATTCCAGACAGTCCCCAGGAAATTTTTGCTCTGCGACAACAGCCGATTGATGAAGAACTAGTTGCCAGTGCGATCGCTGGGGTAATTAAAATTGTCCGCGCTCAGGGTCAATCTTTGGAAGAATTAACCGCTCAGTTGCTAGCAGATGATCCACTGCTGGATCAGCAACAACGTCGCTGGTTGAGCCAATTAGTTGCCCAATCCTGGGAAAAGTTCTCCTAAAACCTTGCATAAGATGAAGTTTTTGTCGCAGCATTAGATTTCTAGGTCTGCACCTAAATATTGGCGATGCCTGCGGCGGGCTGCGCCTACGCATTTTAGGTATAGGAGTAACATGTCTGGAATTGGCAATTGGGTTGCTATTTTTGCATTTAGGGCACAGAAGCCACTAATTAACCATATCAGCGTTTTACGTTGCTAATGAATTTTACAACGTTGTTAAATGCAAAGACCTCTGGTGCAAACCAGGGGTCTTCTTTGTGGATCAATCTTCATGCTCTTTGATCAGCGGCTCGACACCTTAGCGGAATAAATGTTTTTGGCATACAATTTAGTTGAGCGATCGCACTTTGGCTGTCAAGGTGAGAATGATTATTTATGTGGAATTGGTAATTGGACTGCTATTTTTGCATTTACTGTCCTGTGGCTGGAAACTTTTTCTGGTAAATGCTTAAACCTTCGCGTCAAAAGCCAGAGCGTATCTTAGTCCACACACTACCAGCAAAACCCCCTGTTACACTAATCGTTCTCAACTGGGTAGGTGAGTCGATTCTGAGGTTCAAAGTTCCACTACCTGCAACAACACCCTTGGGAACATCAATCCAGTTACCTGTAATTTCACTACCTACGAAGAAGCCAAATGAACTCCGAACTCCTCTGTAGACATTACTGAAGGCTGGGCTGATTGGAGTTCCTTCACCATACCAAAATAGCTCACTGCCTCTTTGACGTAGATAATAGGTTCCACCATCATTGCCCTGCCAGTCACCCGTCAAGTCAACGAAAGTCTGAGCCAGTAAAAAACTGGCATCACCGCTCTTGTCGTCAGCCAATTGACTCGCATTGTTTTCATCAAAGCTCTGCTTTGAGCTGATAGCAGCAGCAGTACTGCTAGTCATCTGGAAACCAGTGGTTTTAGCACTGACTTGCTGTAAATGACCAGCAACCAGCAAAATGGCTAAATAGGTGCTGGCAACCAGGGCTACAAAAATCTTCAGTTTTTTCTTCAGAAATTTCATGGTTCTCCTCCTAATTTGAATTCAAAGTAGTAGATATCAACTGGAGTATAAACTAAAACCGACATTCCGCACTTCAAGATGTAACACATTGATATTCAAGAAGATTTCCT
>JAHCSU010000165.1 GCA_023522315.1 Nostoc sp. CCCryo 231-06 | reverse complement strand
GTAGTGCGGGCATCCTGCCCGCGTTTGATATGCAAATTAAATGCAGAACAGCTTATGAGCGGGACTTAAAGCAGTATGTAGAGAAGAACTGTCAATTAAATCCATCTGTTCAGAGCGGAGTTTATAAATTAGCCGCACTACGGCATCTTGAATATCATACTTAGCGATCGCTCATTAGGACTATCTATTATCTGATAGCATGAATACTTACAACAATGCTCTAAATTCTTCACGAGTTATTTGGCAATCGCGTAGTATTTGCGCTAATAAACCACGACCAATTGTTTCACCTGAATGTACAGGAACTACCGTCCTACGCCCATCAGTATGTATCATAATATGGTGGCTTCCACGTACCCTAGCAACTTCAAACCCGACTTTGCTAAGGGCTGCAATCACTTCGCGTCCTGTGACGCTTGGGAATTGACTCATATCTCAACTGCGACTCGTTGAATACCAACAAAGTCTAGTGAATCCTGCTGTTCTTCCTCAAATTCTAAACAAAGTTCAATCGCTTCTCTAATACGCTCCATTAACTCATCTAAAGTTTGGGCTTGCGTATGACAACCACGAAGATTTGGCACGGAAGCAACAAGGTAGCCATCTGCATCTCGTTCGATAATTACATTAAATTCTCGCTTCATCATGAACTTCCTGAATTTTTACTGTATTCTCTCATTATTGAAAGAGCGATCGCCCCTTCTGTGAGAATATAAAATCAAGTGATCGCTACCCTTAAAACATGAATATATAATTGGCATACATCCTATTCATTAGTTGCTGCTTCTAGCCAGACTTCCACATCATCTGCTAGCAACTTCTGGGCTGCGTCCATCATTATGATCAAGCGATCGCTCCCAAAAATACTCATGCAGCCTTTTTACTACTCTAACCAGTTCTCTAATTGCAAATTAAGAATATTTTCAAAATCTTTGATATTGTTCGTAACCAAAATATCATTACGAGAACGGACAACGGCAGCAATTAGTGCATCTACTTCTCCTGTTGGTCTACCAATTTGCCTCAATTCACTTTGGATTTTACCAAATTCTCTGGCAGCATCTAGATCAAATGGCTCAATGGGTAATAGTTCAGTTAGTTGTGCCAGTGTTTCTAAATTTTTTTCAACTTGTTTGGAACAGTAAACACCTTTGTAAAGTTCTGAAACTACTATTGTAGATAAGTAGCATTGGCTGAAATAGCGATTAAATATAGGTACTACTTTGGTATCGCCGTTAAGCAGTGCAATACAAATGTTAGTATCTAGGAGATGCATTAGTCTTTCTTCTATTTATCTATTGAGTCTATCATCCTTCCTTGGTAAGTATGACGCTGCTGATCAATTTCAGCAAAGATGTCTATTAACTCTGGTTGGTCTTGCCAAACTCCAAATAATTGATTCAATTTTGCTAGTCTTTCTTCATCTGTTAAGTCTAGTTTTGCTATCACAGTTTCAGTAGGAGGAAGTTCTAGATTAAGGATTATTTCTGATCCATCAGGAATACTGTGAATTTGCTCTAATAATTCAATTGTTTGACCGCGTTTAATTCCTCTAATCTTCATTGCATGGTTACTCCTGTATGCTATTCAAATCTCAGATATTTTCTCATTACTTAATGCTAACTGATGTAGCGTAGACGCATAG
Organism: Nostoc sp. CCCryo 231-06; assembly: GCA_023522315.1. Taxonomy (GTDB): domain Bacteria; phylum Cyanobacteriota; class Cyanobacteriia; order Cyanobacteriales; family Nostocaceae; genus Nostoc. The sequence goes on along the minus strand of JAHCSU010000165.1, from coordinate 2,982 downwards.
CTACTGGTCGTCAGACATTGCCCCTTCTGTGAGAATATAAAATCAAGCGATCGCTCCTCTACAAGAATATATATATAATCAGGCGATAAAATTTAAGCACTTGCCAACCGAGTCAGATGCTTGAGTATGCGGAGTACCTCGTACAATTCATTTCCAGGGTTTCGCATCAAAAAACCCTTTGATAAAGCATAACGCGGTGGATTCCCTTTCACTAATTTGACGAAAATGAACTCGCTTCCTGTGGCAATCATACCAAAACTAGGTTTATCAGTATACGGATTGCCTAACATATAACCAAGAATTTGTGCGATTCCTTGTTCAGATGAAAAGGAAGCTCTTTTAGATTCAATAATCATTACCCATAATTGCTCTTTTAAAACTAAGGTATCTATTCTACCTCTGATGATTACATCTTCATCTGGCACAGCAATATCTATAGATTCTTCTGATTTTACATAAAACGGAGCTAGATAAAAATCGCCGATAAAAAGTAATGGGTCTACAACTGCCATTCTAACTACATCTTCTAGTAAAGGTGGGTAATTAAGAAGATTTAAATAACCCGTTTTTACCTTGTCTAAAAGTTGTTTATCTAAATCATTAATTTCTGGCAAATCTCCTTGCCATTCGCTAAAGAATGAGTTATCCAAAACTAAGTGAATACGAAAATTATCGATTAAATAACGTAAGTCGATGACCTTTGCTTGGATTGTTTGCGTCATAACTTTTGGAGAGTGGAGGATAATCAAGAGTGCTGAGTAAGATAAAAATATCATTAGCATCTATCCTATTCACTAGTTGCTGCTTCTAGCCAGACTTCCACATCATCTGCTAACAACTTCTGGGCTGCGTCCATCATTGATGCTGATATCTCTTTGAGGTCTTCGCGGTTATTCAAGTAAGTTTTCAACGCTTCCATTGGGTCGATGCTGCTACTTGCACTCAATTCAGGAATCCGGGGCCGAGCCAATTGACTCACTAATTCTGCTTGAATGGTGTAGGTATGAGCGGGACTTAAAGCAGTATGTAGAGATGAACTGTCAATTAAATCCATCTGTTCGGAGCGGAGTTTGTAAATTAGCCGCACTACAGCATCTTGAATATTATACTTAGCGATCGCTTTCATTAACAACGCTTGCGGATCATCTGCTTTCGAGATATCCACCTCAATGGTGCGGAAAGTCCGAACTGTTAAGGGACAAAATTCCCATTCAGCGCTCCCCCGCTCAAGTTCTAGCATCACATAGCCTTTGTCTTCTTTTTCTTCACTAAAATCTACCCGCTCAATACTTCCTGGATAAATCACCGGCGGATTATTAGATTTATTCAGATTTTGGTGGCGGTGGACGTGTCCCAACGCTACATAATCAAAACAAGGTCGCGTCAGCAAAGATAGGGGGAGAGTAAAGCCTTTACCTACTGCCAAAAAGCGTTCTGCGCCCAAAGTAGCATTGTCAGCCATTAAGTGAGCCAAAAGGACAGTTGGCACATCGGGGTCAAGACGGCGAATTTCCCCTTCCATAACAACTCGCAGGCGTTCCGTTAAAAGTTGGTTGACTTCCGCCAAAGACGAACCTTCAGTTTCTTGGCGAGTCATCAGAGTTGAACGGGTCAGCCAAGGAAGGGTGATTACTTGCACTTTACCATTGCGGGTTTTGATGCAGTGAGTAGTTAATGTATCACCGACAACAAATCCTGGCACTCCTAAAGTGCGATAAATATTTAAACTCGCGCCTCCCTGTCCTTGGGAGTGTTGGTCGTGATTGCCTACCAACAACACTGTTGGAATATTGGCATCCATGAGACGGCGAAATTGTCCGGCAAAAGCCTGCTGTACATAAGGCGGTGGTGTAGCATCCGGGAAAGCATCGCCACCAAATATCACCATATCAACAGCATCTGTCAGCGCTCGGTCAATACATATAGACAAAGTATTGACAAAATCCTCTAATCGTGTATTTAATCCAGTCGCGGGATTAATTCGTCCGTGGGAGAAGCCGCTTCCCATGTGGATGTCGGAGAGATGGAGGATTTTAATCATATTTGTCTTTTGTTCTTAGTCATTTGTCCTTTGTCTAATACTAATGACAAATGACAAATGACCAATGACTAATAATTAAATATGAATTCCACATTCTGTTTTATCACTTCCCCGCCAGCGTCCCGCGCGTTCGTCTTCGCCTTCACCTACTCTGGTGGTGATGGGTTCGTCGCCTATGCTGGGATAACCTTTGTCGTGTAGAGGGTTATAGATGACTCCGTGTTCAGCCACGTAAACCCAGCTATCTTGGCGTGTCCAGGTAGCTATAGGATTTACTTTCAGCCGACCTTTACCATCTAATTCAAATATGGGCATATTAGCACGGGTTACTGCTTGGTCACGGCGGCGGCCGGTTATCCAAGCGACGCTGTTGAGTTCGTCTAGACCGCGTAGCAGTGGTTCAATTTTTGTAATGTGGTGGAATTTGGCTATATCTTTGTCCCAGAGTTTGTCGCCATATTTTGCTTCAAAGGCTTCGCGGGTGTCTACATCTGGAGTTTTGAAAGTTTGCAAATCCAGGTTGTAGATTTGTATGGCTTTGGCTACTAATTCTAGGCTTTCAGGGAAGTGGTGCAAGGTGTCGAGAAAGATCACAGGAACCGGATGCTTCAGTTCACTGTAAAGAATATGGGTAATTATCATGTCATCCACGTTAAAGGCGCTTGTTTGCACCAGTGCCGTTGGGATATTCTCTATAGACCATGCCAGTATTTCTTTGGGAGTGGCAGTTTCAAATTGCTGATTTAATTTTTCTAAGTCAAAAGCGATCGTTTGGTTTCTAGATGCCGTGGAAACTGTCATGATAATCTTCTGTTCAAATATTTTTACCTTCATTAAAATTGATCTTACCCCATAAAGGCACGTATTCCGCTCGGAGTTCAGGTAATTATCAAACAGAATTCAGGAGTCAGGAGTCAGAATTCAGCAATGTTTTCTGTGCG
>JAHCSU010000164.1 GCA_023522315.1 Nostoc sp. CCCryo 231-06 | reverse complement strand
AATTTCTTTATTCCTATATCATTTTCTCACAAATTTTGTTTTAAGGATAAGTCTATTGTAGACAATATATCTACATACAATAAGTCAATCTTTGCAGACTATAAGTAACATAAATTTAAGTATTAAGGTTGCAATAATTACAATGCGTAGAAAAGTTACAAATTCTCTTTCTTACCGGGTTACTTTATATCCAATTTTCGTTTATTGCGTTTATGTAATACGATCAAAACAAAATATCAAGCTAACCTTCTTTATGAATCCCTTCCTATCTAACCAAAATCTGCCTATTGATTCCAGCATTATTACAGAAGCCGAAGCTGAAGCTATTAAGCAACTTGAACACATACTCAATCAGGAAAATAGTCAACTGAAATTAGCAGCAGCAAACGGCGAAGAAATGACTATTCCTGATTCTGTATATCTTGTATTACGTCAAGTAGTGCAGGCAATGGTATCAGGTAAAAATGTATCTATAGTTACACATAATCCAGAGTTAACAACACAACAAGCGGCTGATTTGTTGAATGTGTCACGTCCCTATCTGATTAAATTATTAGAGCAGGGTGAACTTCCCTACATTATGGTAGGAACTCATAGACGGGTGAAATTTGAGGATTTAAGAAAATATAAACAGCAAAGGGATACTAAACGTAGACAATTGTTACAGGAACTAATAGAAATAAGTCAAGAAGCTGGACTTTATGATTATGAAGAATAATTAAAATACTTAAATTACTATGCCTAATGTAATCTTAGATGCTTGTGTTTTGTTTCCAATGTATCTACGAGACACCTTACTTTCTACATTTGAGGCTGGTTTGTATGTACATTACTGGTCACAAAAAATCTTAGATGAAGCAATAGGAAATCTGATTAATAAAGGATATATGTCAGATGAGGGAGCGAGAAATTTAGAAACGGTTATGAAAGCAGCTTTTCCCGAAGCGATGATTGAACAAACCTCACCCTCAATCCCTCTCCTTAGTAAGAAGAGGGAAGCCGGAGCCAGGGTGAGGTTTTATATTTAATTTGACCCACTTACTTATCAGAATTTTCCCAAAAAATCCGCACTTTTATAACCTAACCTGAACCACTAAATGTTACATCTAGTATCGTTGAGCGGGAAAAACCAACGTGAAAGCACAGGTATTTAGAGGCGTTAATCAACTGTCTTACGAAGATATCCCAGTTCCAACCCTAGAACCAGATGAAGTGCTGGTACAGGTGCGGGTTGTGGGGTTATGTCAGTCAGATATTAAGAAAATTCGTTATCCACTGTATGAACCGCCGCGCATTTTTGGACATGAAACTGCCGGCACGATCGCAGCATTAGGCAATGATGTTAAAGGTTGGCAAGTTGGACAACGGGTAGCAGTAATGCACCACATCCCCTGTATGCGTTGCGCCTACTGCCTAAATGATAATTTCTCCATGTGCGATATTTACAAAAACATCTCCACTACCGCAGGTTTTAACGCCAGTGGCGGCGGTTTTGCCGATTATGTCAAGGTTCCTGGACATATTGTGCAAAACGGTGGGCTAATTCCCATCCCCGATCGCATCAGTTTTGAAGAAGCGAGTTTTGTAGAACCGACTAACTGCTGCTTGAAAGCTGTGAAAAAAGCCCAAATTGCTCCAGGACAAACTGTATTAGTTACTGGTGCTGGGCCAATTGGGTTAATGTTTATCATGTTGGTAAAGTATTTCGGAGCAAAAGCGATCGCTACCGATTTACTGCCCTCTAGAATTGAAAAAGCCTTGAGTGTCGGTGCAGAAGCGGCTTTTGATGCTCGTGATCCCGATTTAACAGCAAAAATCCATGCCCTAACTGGTGGAATGGGTGTTGATGTTACCTTGCTGGCTGTTCCTAGTGAGAAAGCCTTCTTTCAAGCACTTGATTCTACCCGCAAAGGTGGCAAAATCTTGTTTTTCGCCGAATTCCCCGATGAGGTGGAAATTGCTATTAATCCGAATATCCTCTACCGTCGAGAAATTGATTTGATCGGCAGTTATAGTTCATCTTATCGGCTTCAAAGTCTATCAGCTGATATTGTATTTAATCAGCAGATTGATGTACAAGCCTTGATTAGCGATCGCTATCCATTAAAAGATTTATCAGCAGCTGTCGAAGTTGCGATCGCACCCACACCGGATACTTATAAAATCTTAATTTATCCATAAAAGGGAGATGAGGGGGATCTCTTCAATTTTGAATTTTGTTAGCGGAGCGTTAGCGAGTCCGCGTACCCTTACAGGGAAGCAAGCTACGCGCAGCGTCTCGTAGAGAGCGTCATTTTGAATTTTGAATTGTGATCTCCCCCTGCTCCCCCTGCTCCCCCTGCTCCCCCT
>JAHCSU010000163.1 GCA_023522315.1 Nostoc sp. CCCryo 231-06 | reverse complement strand
AGACAAACTGGTATCAAGTGAAGTCAAACCCGCGGTTGAATCAGCCATGCACGTTAAGTTTAGCGCTTACTTGCTTGAAAATCCCAATGCTGCCAAAGGGATTGCTGGTAAAATCATCGATGCCGCCCGTGCAAGAGAAGCGGCGCGTAAAGCTCGTGAAATGACTCGCCGTAAAACCACCCTGGATATCGCAGGTCTGCCAGGCAAACTTGCTGATTGCCAAGAAAAAGACCCTGCAATGTCAGAGCTGTACATTGTGGAAGGGGGACTCGGCAGGCGGTTCTGCCAAACAAGGGCGTAACCGTAAAATGCAGGCGATTTTGCCGCTGAAAGGTAAAATTCTAAACGTAAAGGATTGGATGATTGTCTCAACTATTTAAGAAAGGGCGATGTACTAGTTGTACTTGATTTGGATAGGTTAGGGCGGTTAGCCAGTGATCTTATAAAGCTAATTGATGAACTGGCTGAAAATGGCATTGGCTTTAAAGCCATTAATTCACCGATGGATACCACCACCCCTGCAGGTCGGGCGTTTTTACAAATTCAAGCCGCTTTTGCTGAGATGGAGCGTAATATTATCCGCCAGCGGGTGAAAGAGGGGATTGCCGCTGCTAGGGCTCGAGGACGAAAAGGGGGACGACCTAGAATTATGACGGCTGAGAAACTTCGTTATGC
>JAHCSU010000162.1 GCA_023522315.1 Nostoc sp. CCCryo 231-06 | reverse complement strand
CATTGGTTTGAGGAGATGATGTTTTGCTGACTAATTTAAGCTTTTGAGACTTAGTATAACTCATAATGTAAAGTTTTGTATCAGCATTCAACATTTCTGGATATCAGCATATTTTTTTAAAGCATTGTTTCCATCCTTTGCGCCAATTTTTGATTCAATAAATATTACATCTGTGCTTAAACCAGTTGAAAGTTCAACCACAATATCAAGTCTACTATCTTCAGTATGGCTCGCCAGTGCTTGATGTTCTTGTTGGGTTGAAATCTTGATGCTGGAATAATTATCATCACTAATGATTGAGTGATGTTTTAGCCAATCAATTAAAATATCCTTATTCAAGGATAAAAAATAAGCAACAATCTCAGTAAAAAATCTTCATGTGGTTTGTTTCCTGAATGCAGATTGAGTAAATTTGTGAACAAAGACATTTATTTTTAAGTATTTAAGGTAATTCCAGAAAAGTTATACACAGTAACTAAGGTTTTAGTCCTACTTGAACAAAGCTACTGAAAATTTTTATAAGTTATGTTTGTATTCGATATTACTAGCGTTGCAGCAGTTATAACTTAGCCGATCGCAGTTTGACAAGGTTACTGTATGATACTTACAACAAATAGGGGTAAAAATTTTACCCCTACAAAGCTGTGTATTATTTTAAGAAAAGCTAGAGAAGGTTACTACTATTGAGTTAAATGACTTTCTAGCAAAGTTGCGATCGCATCAGGATGAATATTCTTGTATTTCTTTTTACCAAGCTGTAAAACACAGTTGGGAGCGCTGCCACAGCATTTTTGGCAACTTGTATGTTCAATGGTAACTTTGTCTAACAAACCGCGATCGCACAAAGTTTTTTCTAATTCTGATAATAACCCTTTACCGCCACGCTTGAGGCAACCGCCCTTTTGACATACCATAATCCTCGCTTTGGGTTGAGGTGGTAATTCTTGCTTTGGACATGCATCAATTGGTGTCACCCGATAGGCTTTAATTTTTATTTTACTTGTGCGTGAGTCTATCTCACTATGACCACAAACGCGAATCTTCTGCCCAGGAACTAAGGATAAACTTAGAGAATGCCGTAACTCTTTAGGCAGTTTAATTTCCACATTTCCAGATGGAACTGCCAATTGTAAGTATTTATATTTTCCTGGTTCACCACCAACAAAACCTAATAACTGTCCCTCAAGGTTCAATTCTGATAACGTCAAATACTTGTCACCCATGATTGATAAAAAGTTAGTGATTAGTGATTAGTTAAGAGTTATAAGTTAGTAGTTAAAACTTATAACTAATAAATTCCTACTCATTAAATCTTGCACCTGCTCCATCTCCCGCCAATAAATAAATTTATTGGCTAATAGCTTAACTCCACTAAAGTGGACTAAAAACCTTACTTAGTCTTCTTTAGAAGACTTTAGCTATTAGCCTCAGAATTCATTCTGAGGCGGTTGTGGGAACTGGTGCAATATCTGAGAAACCTACTCCCTATTTTTGTTAAGCGAGGCGTTTAGCTTCTACAGTTTGGGGTAAATTTGCTGTGTCTGGCAAATCACGAAATTCTAATTCCCAACCATTTGCTAGGGTGAGAATCTTGCCATCATTACCATCGGTTTGTTTGACGACTTCTTCTTCCAGGTCTTTTTTAGCAACGTAGACTACTAAAGTACCGGCATCATTCATGCGTAGCATTACTTTCATGAGATTCCTCAACAGATTCTAGTTCTTTTTTCATACAGCCGACGACGAACCCTGTTTCTAAGAAATGCACAGCATAAATATAGGAAGTCTGCAAATATGTGCCTATACTCGCTATATAGCCGATATCTCCTTTGTTCACTAAAACTTGCCCGACTTCCTTACCAGGAAAAGTACCATCGTTTTTGAGCAGTTTCCGAACTCTGACTTTTTCACCAATTTCAAAAGCAGGCGGCAAGTTTAGTTCTAATTCATCGCGCATGAGAGTACCTCTGTTCTCTGACCAAATTCAATAGTTCTTCTGTCGTCAGGCTGCGTTTTTTCTGTACCGATTGATGGCGCACTGCATCTAAAACAGATTGGGTTTCTTGGGAGTTCAAGAAAATTCCATGCTGCTCTAGCAAGTTTGAAACCAAATGTCGTCCAGAATGTTTACCTAATACTAAACGCCGTTCCCAACCCACTTCTTCGGGAGCAAATGGTTCGTAGGTGATGGGGTTTTGCAATACCCCGTGAGCATGGATGCCAGATTCGTGAGCAAAGGTATTTTCGCCAACGATCGCCTTCCAAGGTGGTACGCTAGCACCTGATGCGGCCGCAACTAGTTGAGACAGTTCCAGCAAACTGGGTGTGTTGATGCCCAAATCAACGCCGTAGATGCGTTTGATCGCCATGACAACTTCTTCTAAAGCTGCATTCCCCGCCCTTTCACCCAATCCGTTGACTGTGGTATTCACTGATAAGGCTCCGGCTTTGATACCCGCAAGGGCGTTGGCTGTTGCCATACCAAAATCATTGTGGGTGTGGATTTCTAGGGGAATCATCAAAGCTGAAACCAGCCGTTTAACCTTGGTGTAGGTGGTGAAAGGGTCGAGAACTCCTACGGTGTCGCAGAAGCGGAACCGGGATGCACCCCATTCTTGGGCATAAAGCGCTACATCTAAGAGGAAGTTTTCATCAGCCCTGGAAGAATCTTCTCCGCCGACTGCTACCCAAAGACCTTGATCGACGGCGAAGCTGATACAGTCTTTGAGTTTTTGCAAACTTACTCGCCATTGACCGTGGAATTTAGCGGCGATTTGGATACCAGAGACGGGAATGGCAATATGCACCCGGTTCAGTCCGCAAGCGATAGAAGCCTTAATATCTGAGATGACAGCGCGGTTCCAGCCCAGGAGTTTTGCTTGTAAACCCAAGTCAGAAATTGCGGCGATCGCCCGCGTTTCTTCGTCACCCATTGCTGGTATACCGACTTCTAATTCAGGTATACCAATGGCATCGAGAAACTTAGCGATCGCTACTTTTTCTTCTAGAGTGAAAGCAACACCTGCTGCTTGTTCGCCATCACGTAATGTAGTGTCATTAATTATGATTTGATTCATTGCAAATATCCCTCTCTTGGAAGTATTCTTAATAACCTTTCTCTCTACAATCCCCAGCGATGGTAAATGCTAAAAATATCACAATTCATAATGTAGGATACATGATCCTTTATTATTGACCGATTATCAGCATCACATCTGTATGGCAGGGAACTAAAACCATGTATAATTTACTAATCGTTTTTACCGATGTCAGTTGAAATTTCTTCGATTAGCAATGAACTAATATAACTATTAGCAAATCCGGAACAAAGTAAAACACATAATCCAGCAATTAAGGATGTAATCATCTTAGTAACCTCAGATTTTCTAGAGCATTGGTGTGTAATTTAGGCAGGTAATGGGACTCAGAGCTACAGGGTACAAATTAGCTAACTGTGTTCTGCTAGCCAATCAAAAATCTTGCCTAGCTGCTCCAAGTCAACTAAACCATACTGCCAGAGGAGCATCGGTAGTGGGCCATTTTCTAATTCACGGTGTCGCAGAGCTACAGCAATATCCGCATTTGAAAGTTCAAGTTCATTTTGCAAAAAATTGAGGAGTTTTATATCTCTGTTACGAGTCGCCATAATCGATTGAACTTTCAATTTCTTAATTTGGAAAAGAATTAAAAATTAGAAATTCCCAGTCTTGTTTGCTAATTTCACCTTTGTAATTGTCGCTAGATGTCAGGAAAATTTCAGATTTAGTAGACTGGATAAAATCTAAAACTTGGTTAATCTCCCTCAGTCTGCAACAAATTCTGCTAGCGCACAGTAGCTTCAACTTCTAAACCTATTCGAGCTTTGTGCATCTATAAACAAAGAGGGGAGTGGGCTTGCCGTGAGCGTAGCCGAACGGGAGTGGAATATGAAAAGCTTTCCATTTGTACTCATGACTGATCACTGTAATGCCAGCAACGCTCTAGCCACTCTAATAATTCGTGACGAGAAGCAAGAAATTGCATAACTGTACTGCGAATTAGAATTACTTCGAGCAAATTGTTCACTTGCACTCGTAAAGAACCATCGGGGGGACAGGAACTCTTAATTTTTAACTCTTGCAAACGATGGTAGATTCGCCAGCGATCGCTCAAAGGAATCTGCAAAATTTGATCGCCTAAAGTGTGATTTGTCATTTGTCCGTTGTCCTTTCTCCTTTGTCATTTGTCCGTTGTCTTTTCTCATTTGTCCGTTGTCATTTGCAAATGACTAATACTTCGGCTTCTCTACGAGACGCTACGCGAACGCTCAGTACAAGTGACCAATGACTAATGACTCTTGACTTTTAAAGCTTGCAGTTGTTTTTCGAGTTCTTCAACGCGCGAGAGCAAAGAACGAATCACGGTTGCTTCCACATCGGGTAGCTTTCCATGTTCTAAAGGAGAAAAGCTAGCGCTTTCGTTACGAGAAATAATTCGACCGGGAATTCCCACGACTGTGCGATCGCTGGGGACATTCTGCAAGACAACCGAACCTGCACCAATACGGACGCGATCGCCAATTTGCAGATTACCCAAAACTTTTGCACCCGCCCCAATCACTGCATTTTTACCCACTGTGGGATGACGCTTACCAGTTTCCTTACCAGTTCCGCCAAGGGTGACGCCCTGATAAATTAGCGTATAGTCGCCGACGATCGCAGTTTCGCCAATGACAACACCCATTCCGTGGTCGATAAACACACCCTGACCAATTTCTGCGCCTGGGTGAATTTCAATTCCTGTTAAAAATCGCCCCAAATGAGAAATTAAGCGGGGGATAAAACCCACACCTCGACAATGTAACCAGTGAGCAAGACGATGCAAACATAGCGCGTGCAATCCAGGGTAGCAAAACACTACTTCTAGCCAATTACGTGCTGCTGGATCGCGCTCAAAAATAATGCGAAAATCACTCAATAATGGCTCAAAAAAAACGCCAGAGAGAAAATTTTTCAGCATGGATGTATGGGCAGAATCCTGCGTTTTGGTAGTCTCGCAATTGCTAATACTGTCTAAAGACTGTTGCATCGGTAATGTCTATCTGGTAGAAAAGCCATCTGCTATTTTTATGCTTATATCAGGTGACTTCCAACTCGATACAAAACTCAATGCTGATTGGATTTATTGGATTGATTAAGGTTGTACTCAAACCCTGAAACTCGTACCCCAAGATAAATTTTAAGTTTATCTTGGGGTACGGGTGCTAGTGTTTAACGATGGGGGTACTAGTATTTTTGGGGCAGGGGTTAAGAATTTCCATGCTCGCTACAAGAAACTTTACCTGTAAGCCTTTGCTAAGATTTAGTCAAGATATTTTGCAATATATTAAGCTGTACTCAGATGCACTCAAATATGAGTTTTATGAGGCTAAAAATGGATTTTCTGTATATGCTACTACTATTAGTATAGTATTATTTCCTTAGGCGAAACACAGATTTCTTTATTTTCTTTTATGATTTCCTGTCTGTATGTATCAATACGTTTCAAAATACAGTTATCGCTCATAGTGAATATCTTATTATATAAACGTGTTGAAGGAAAGCATTTTAATGAGTGCAAATATAGAAATCCGATTTGATTACTAGTAGTCTGTCAACATAAAAATGACGGATGTAGAGACGCGTTAGCGTAGCGGGACGTTCGCGGAGCGTCTCGTAGAGAAGTACAATTTCGCGTCTCTACAAGGTTTTGGATAGTACAAACAAGCTTAACAAAATCAAATTGACAGACTACTAGACCTCTTGCATAAATCACAAAATTTGAACCCCACCCCGCCAAAGCTACGCTTTGTCTCCCCTCCCCGATGCTTTGGGGAGGGGATTAAGGGGTGGGGTGTTAGGGACTTTTGCAAGAGGTATACTGAATCATTCGAGTAAAACAACAGGGTTTTCCTTGGGTAGTAAGTTATAGAATGGACTAAAGTACCTATCAAATGGCGAAGTCTGCCAAATCTTGGCTGAAGACAACCCGGAACTCAGGGGTAAAAACTAACTTTGAATACTTTTATTATTTTTTCAATTGTTCTAAATAAACAGCAACCTCTATCATAATGCTGTTACATCTTTGTTAAGAATAGTTACATCTTCTTAACACAAGGAAATTTTTCTTATGCCAGTCTCACTTGAGAAGAATGCACCCCATCAGGTTGTTATTGTTGGTGGTGGTTTTGGTGGACTGTATGCAGCAAAGGGTCTGAATGCAGGGAATGTAAATGTTACTCTCATTGATAAACGTAACTTTCACCTATTTCAGCCGCTTTTATATCAAGTTGCGACAGGTACGCTATCACCTTCTGATATTTCTGCACCATTGCGATCTGTATTTAGCAAAAGCAAGAATACAAAGGTATTGTTGGGAGAAGTAAATAATATTGATCCAAAAGCGCAACAAGTTATTTTGGATGATGAAGTAGTACCTTATGATACATTGATTGTCGCCACAGGTGCTAACCATTCCTATTTTGGTAAAGATCACTGGGAAAAAGTTGCTCCTGGTTTGAAAACTGTGGAAGATGCGATAGAAATGCGTCGTCGGATATTTGGCGCATTTGAAGCAGCAGAAAAAGAAACTGATCCCGAAAAACGCCGGGCTTTCTTGAATTTTGTAATTGTGGGGGGTGGGCCGACTGGTGTAGAATTAGCAGGTGCGATCGCAGAATTGGCATACAAAACTCTCAAAGAAGATTTCCGCAGCATCGACACTTCAGAAACGAGAATTTTACTATTACAAGGTGGCCCTCGCATCCTCCCACACATGGCGCCAGAGTTATCGGCATCAGCAGCAGTATCTTTGCAAAAGTTGGGTATAGAACTCCACACTCACACCAGAGTGACAAATATTGAAGGTGATATTGTTACTTTCAAGCAAGACAATGAATTTACAGAAATTGCCTCAAAAACTATATTGTGGGCAGCAGGTGTTCAAGGTTCCCCAATGGGGAAAGTCTTAAAAGAAAGTACAGGTGTAGAGTGCGATTTCTCAGGGCGGGTAATTGTAGAACCTGACTTGTCTATCGAGGGTTATGACAACATTTTCGTAATTGGAGATTTAGCTAACTTCTCCCATCAAGATAGTAAAGTCTTACCTGGTGTTGCACCTGTAGCTAAACAACAAGGAGAGTATGTAGGTAAATTAATTCAACGACGCCTTCAAGGTAAGACTTTGCCACAATTTCGTTACAACGATGTGGGTAGTTTGGCGATGATTGGGCAAAATTTAGCTGTTGTAGATTTAGGCTTAATCAAACTCACAGGTTTCATTGCTTGGGCATTTTGGCTACTAGTCCACATCTACTTCTTAATCGAGTTTGACACTAAATTACTAGTAGTATTTCAGTGGGCGTGGAATTATATCACTCGTAATCGTCGCTCTAGATTGATTACAGGCCGGGAAGCTTTTGTAGAACCAAAAACTGTTAACAATAGGGTGCAACAGCCTTCTGGGACACCTCTGTAACTTTAGGTATCACAGCATTAGTCAACGATGGGATAAGAGGCTATTGGAGTGATGAGTGGCGTGTGGTGGGAAATCTTGGGCGAAGATTAGCTGTTCCACGAAAAGAATATGGGGATGAGATACCGCCCTCAGCTATTTTGGCAATTTGGCATATCATGACTTCGAGTTGCAGTTTAAATGGAGATATCAACACAACGGGACAGTAAAGAAGTTGTACGGGGGATAAGGTAAAACTTTCCGCTTCTAGTGTCCCAGCTATGCCAGTTGTCAAATGGGTGCTGTAGAAATGCTCTACATAAATGATACAGCACTCAACAGAGTTCAGTTCCCGCTCTGCAACTGGCTAGAAATCAACAAAACCAAATATATAGCGCTTCTCGTTTGGATACAATACGCTCTGACCTCTCTCCTTTTAGGAGAGAGGCTTTGAATCTTACTCCCCTTCCCTTGTAGGGAAGGGGCTGGGGGTTAGGTCTGTATTGCAGGGTAAACGCAAGAAATCTTTTGATAACCTGTGCAAACTACTTTCAGAAAAACATCCCGTTACCTTTGCTAGTTGGGTTTTGGGAACAGCGCAAACAAACGTCGAAGTCCTGAAAACCGAATTAAGCATTGAACCGATTCGCGCTGATTATGTTACCTTTTTACAACTACAAGGGCGCATTCTCCATCTGGAATTTCAAACCAAACTAGAATCGACACCACCCCTGCCCCTGCGGATGCTAGATTATTGGGTACGCTTGTATCGGTTGTATCGTCTACCAATAACGCAAGTTGTCGTATTATTGCTTCCTCCTGCACCAGAAACGGTAATTGAAACTGTCTTCAGTGTCGAAAACACCCGTCACGAATATCGTGTGATTCCTATATGGAACGAAAATCCCGAATTATTCCTTAATGACCCAGCTTTGTTACCCTTAGCACCACTGGCAGCAACCACGCAACCCCAAACCTTGTTAAAACAAGTTGTGGAACGAGTTAATCAACTTCAGCCAGGACAACGAGCAGAAATTTCAGCTTACACCCAAATCTTGGCAGGGTTAAAATACAAAAAAGACTTCATTAGACAGCTATTTCGGGAGGGTATGATGCGCGAGTCAGTAATTTATCAAGAAATTCTTGCAGAGGGAGAGGAAAGAGGGGAACAAAGAGGAGAACAACGAGAACGATCGCTCATTCTCCGTCAACTCACTCGCCGTATAGGAGAATTACCCCAAGAGGTGCTAAAGCGCATTGAAACTCTTTCTCTAGAACAATTAGAAAATCTCGGTGAAGCTTTGTTAGATTTTCAGGCGATTGCAGATTTAGAAGCCTGGTTCAGTACATTAGACTAGCACTAGACAATCTAGCGATCGCTATATCCCATTTGCTGAAGAATAGTATGAGCTTTCTCTGGGATACTAACATCGCACAGGTAATCAGTAAAATGTACCAACCACACAACTAATCCTGATTATTATTCTGTTGCTGGATTCTTTTGGCGATCGCTTCCTCAGCTATGCGAATATTTGCCTCTATTTGTGTTCCATCTGCTGTGGCGAGTAGAGGCATAGTTTTCCATTTCAAACTGGGATGATGAAACAGCGATCGCATAGCTTCCATATCATCACGGTGTTCTAATACATATTTTCTTAATTCTGGTACGCTCATCTCTTCAAAGTTCAGTTTCATTTACAAATCTCGAAGTTCCATCACGCACCCTAGCAGATTACTTTCAGGTTATTGCAGAAATATATTGCGCGATCGCACTTAACCCCACATCTCACCAGAGAATAAGTTCTCTGGCTAATAGCTCAACTCCACTTCAGTGGACTAAAGCTTTAGTTCAGTCTTCTTTAGGAGACTTTAGCTATGAGACTGGGAATTCATTCCTAGTGGTCTGTCAAAATCATTTTGACGGTTGGAGAGACGCGATAAATCGCCGTCTCTACAGCAAATCTATTCGTCAATTATTTCTTGACACACTACTAGTCGGTTGTTGGGACTCGCGATCAATTGCTAACTGCGATGTCTACGATGGGCTACGCCTATGCAATTTTCCCACTGCACACTCACTTTTGCTACAGCATAAGCCGCCGCTAATTCTACCAAGGGATATGTGCAATCAATTACCACAGGAATTTTATCAGCTTCAATTTATTCTTTGAGAAAAACCAAGTTTTCAACATTGGTTTTTGACCGACAAAGAACGTTGTTAAGACTCTCTGCACAATGGTTTCGGGGCTAGGTAGCGTGATGATAATGAGAAATTTTTTGGTTTAAAAGAGCGATCGCTCTGCCTTTGTTTGTAACTTTCGATTCACCCATTTTTTGATGAGTTAAGAAAAGTAACAGTATATAAAGATATTTTAAGTATTTTAAAAAACTAGTACCCCTGAGTTAACTTTGTTCAGACTCCGGGTAAAATCGGCTAGCCGGGAGTTCCGTGTAATATAAATCACTACAAAGCTAGAGGGAAGTTCAAGATGGTTGCATTTGCTTTAAAACCAATACAGATACTTGGAGGCATACTAGCCACTTCGCTACTGAGTCTGATGTCCTTAGAGGTTCTTACCACCGCAGCGTTGGGCAACCCGCCCCCTGCATCTGTTCAAACTAAGGTTAAAGTGCCTAGTACAATGACATCTGCGCCCTTTAATACTAACCGTTACTTGAAAGTGCCGCCCAATTTCTCCGCCTCTGTTTATGCTCGCATTAAGAAAGCTCGCTTTATGGCAGTTGCTCCCAATGGGGATCTTCTAGTATCACAGCCCAGTACAGGTAAAGTGTTAATTGTCCGCCCCAATGGCAGCAAAGACCCAATTATTTCTGACTTCGTGACGGGTCTACGCAGGCCACACGACATTGTGTTTCATAAGATTGACAACACCACATACGTTTATATCTCTGAGACTCATCAAATTAACCGATTCATCTACAAATCTGGAGATAAAGTCGCCAAAAATCGTCAAATCGTTGTAACTGGCTTACCAGACAGCAGCACATCGGAACTCAAAGGCTCCTATGGTCACGAGCTAAAAAATATCGCACTTGATGCCAACCACAAACTGTACGTGTCGATCGCCTCTACGTGCAATGCTTGCAAGGAAGATACTGTTAGTACCCCAAAACGTGGTGCGATTTACCAATACAACGCTAATGGAACCAATCAACGGCTTTTTGCCCAAGGTTTACGTAATGCCGAAGGATTAGCATTCTTACCTGGCACAAATGACCTTTGGGTAGTCGTTAATAATCGAGACAACATCGCCTATCCTTTCAACGATAGCAGTGGCAATTACGGTAAGGTTATTCCCTCTTACGTAGACAACCACCCGCCAGAGGAGTTTACGAAAGTCCGAGATGGCGGCAACTACGGTTGGCCATTCTGCAACCCCAATCCTGACACGTCAACTGGCCTCAACAATATGCCGTTTGACCGTGACTATCAGTTAAATGCTGATGGAAGGGTTAATTGCAATGCAATGGACAGAATTAACAAGGGTATTCAAGCCCATTCCGCTCCCTTGGGACTAACATTCTTACAACCCACATTCCGCACTTCAACTTGAAGTACACAGAAATTACAGTTAAGATAAAAAC
>JAHCSU010000161.1 GCA_023522315.1 Nostoc sp. CCCryo 231-06 | reverse complement strand
AGCAATGTTTGGGTAGGAAACACAGCAAAACTACTCCTAAACACCAAAAATTCCGAAATAAAACCTACCATTCCAGGGATACCCGAACTTGCCATTACTCCCAATACCATTAAGCTACCAATTAGAGGTAAACCGCGTTCGGGATTCAATAAACCGCGCAAAACATCTATATTGCGCGTGCCAGTTTTTTGGTAAACCACGCCGACTAATAAAAATAGTAGAGCGGAAATTAAACCATGACTGACCATTTGAAATACGGCAGCGAGTAGACTCAATGGTGTAGCGGTCGCCGCAGCTAAAAGCACGTAGCCCATATGAGCAATAGAGCTATAAGCTACCATTTTTTTCATGTCGGTTTGGGCGATCGCTGTAAAAGCCCCATACAGCACGCTAACTACTGCCCAGTTTGCCAGTATCGGCGCTAAAACTGTCCAAGCTTCGGGAAATAACCCCAAGCCAAATCGCAATATGCCATACGTCCCTAACTTCAGTAAAACTCCTGCCAATAGTACCGATA
>JAHCSU010000160.1 GCA_023522315.1 Nostoc sp. CCCryo 231-06 | reverse complement strand
GAGCTTTCTTCCCTTGATTTAGGTAATTGTTGGCTATCACAGGTAACGATGCATATCCCAAGGCAACAAGGGTTAAAGCAAACGTGATGCTTGCACTGATTAGAAATAGCTTCGATTTAACTATTCGATTGATCTTTGATTTAAATGGTAAGCCCTCCAATCGCTGCAAAATTACTCTAGTCGTTTGGGGACGTTGCCCTGGCAAGGGAGCCATTAATTCATCAAGAAAATCAGCGAAAGGTTTATCAATTTGTGGTGCTTTGTTTCTCCAAATTAATCTTCCTGTTTGTTGATCTTTGGGCAAATCCATCAGTTGAGTGCCAGTAACTAATTGTACAAAAGTCCGACCTAAAGCAAAAAAATCTGACTGTGGGACTGCCTGTCCCTCAATTTGTTCTAATGGAGTGTAACGAGGTGTGACAACAGATGTAATTTCATATCGTCCTCCTCTGCCTGTACTCGTTCCTCCACTTCCACTTACTTTTGCTAAGTAAGTATTAGTTACTCGCCGCGCTGCACCAAAATCAACTAACGCTAATTGACCGTCTGGCTGAATAATTATATTAGAAGGTTTAATATCTCGATGAAAAAATTCAGAGCGGTGTACTTCATCAAGAATCTCGACTAACTTTTTCAGCCATTCTAAAGCTAAATATTGTGGAATTTTCTCATTATTTCCTAGCCATTCTTCTAAATTTTCTCCCTCAATTTTATCCATAACCAAGCAATGTAATACTAGAAGACTATTGTTAGGAACAAAAGTAAAAAAATCATCTAGAGTGCTTTTAGGAATGCTTGGATGACGAATTAGACGTAAACTGAGAGATTCCTGCTCGATTAACTCAACTAACTTAGGTGTATTCCATTTCAAAACTTTCATGACTCGTTGCTCCCGAACGGGATGCCACTCAGCGCCAATATCATCTACTTCAAAAACGTCGAAGTAGTTGTACGGATCATCACTAAGTGTTTTTAATGGCTTGACTAGGCGAATACGGTTGTTAATCAGCAGTGAAGTATCACATGCTAAACAGATGCTAACATCGTCAGGGTTTTGACGTTTGCTGCAAAAAGGATTGATACAGTAACTCACAATTTGCGTAGTAAGATAACCAAAAATAGTCTACCCATCCATAATCTCTTCCTTCCAGCTGACCCATAACAGGGCAAGCACAGATTGAAATTTTCAACCAATTATACTTAAAAATAATATGTATATTTTACAACTAAAGTTACATAATTTTAATTGTCAACTAGCCTCGCAGTTACTATGTTTTAACATAACGTCCCATATCCTATAACTCTTTTGGAGAAATCCCATCCCCTTGCTTTGAATGTTTTATCGATAATCTATTGAAGGAGGCAGGAGGAGCAATTCAGAAGGAGATTTGACCCCTACTGAATTGAAACCACTGAACTGTCCTTTAGTGGAAGTCTTAAACTGCAAGCTCGCTCTGATAGCTACAAGATGCAGAGGATCGTTTTCCTTATGCCTTTTGCCTTCTTGGATAAAAAGTAACTAGCAAGGATGTTACTTTTTTACTCAGAAATCGGTATCAGTTAAATAAATTACTCTATATATTTGCCACTGACAACCTATACCAAGGCGAACACGCGGTATTTGTAAAACCTCTACTGGATAAGGATATTGATCATAAATGGTCTAAATCACAACAAGCTCAAATCCTTGCTATTAAAGGATTTTTATACTTTAGATACGTTTGCCGTACACCCAATACTTAGCAAATAAGATTATTACTTTTATAAAAGATCAGCTACAAGTAAAATTTTGTAGTAATATCGAGTTTGATATGTCACATCTATAAAATCAGCCATAATCTATGGGAAGTCCGTACTGGCTTCTCTGCACTAAAAGGACAAGTATAGATATGAATTCCAGTGCTATCCAAGAGGTGAATTCACTAGCCCCTTCCCCTGTTATATCAAAAAAACAGAGATCCGCAGAGCAAGAGATTTTAGAGAGGATAACCTTTGAAGAAGCTTTGGGTGTAGTAAACGAGTTAATCTTTGCTCAAAGAGGCAGATACTTATCTAAAGCAGAGATCACTGTAATGAAAGGAACGTGGGCTAATCACGACTACGAAGAGATAGCGGAAAATTCACGTTACACCGTTAATTATTTACAACGGGTAGTAGCTACTCGGTTATGGGTTACACTCTCAAAAACACTTGGAAATGGTGAACGGGTTACTAAAAAGACACTACGAAATTTTTTAGAGCAAGTAACTGAAGAACATTATGTCAAATCTGTGTCCAATGGAGAGCAATTACTTTCTGTTAACAAATTGTTACAAGTTAAAGGACGTGGATACCCGGATGTATCGAGTTTTTATGGACGGGCAAAAGAACTGTCCCGTTTAAAAGAATCAATATTTAAGAAGCGTTGCGTGTTGTTAATAGGAGTGGCAGGCATTGGTAAAAGTGCATTAGCTGCCAAACTCTTAGAAGAACTAAGTATAGAATCTCAACCGAGATTTGATTCCTTAATTTGGAAATCAGTAGCTCACGCTCCACTACTTGAGGATTTAGTAACTGATCTGCTAGAGTTAATTCACCCCTCACAGTCTGGATCAGAGTTACCTCAATATGGTTCAGCGATGATTTCACTGCTGATTAAGCAGTTGCAATCACACCAGTGTCTAATAGTATTAGATGAATGTGAGACCTTATTTCATATAAGTGACTTGAAGCAGAGGCTAGAGTTTAAGCTATTTTTCCGCCGATTGGTAGAGGAATTAGACCACAGTTGCTTACTCCTAACTAGTAGAATTTTGCCTGATGAGCTTAACGATCTTATAGAAATCAAACGGCCTGTTGAGTTTGTCAAAATTGAAGATTTAGATAGAGACGCTGCAATGCAGTTTTTAGCTTCCCAAGGATTTCCTAACCAAGAAAAATGCATTGAATTAATTGAAACTTATCGAGGCAACCCTTCCGAACTAAAAGCACTCGCCAATCGAATTCATCATTTTTTTGGTAGTAATGAAGCATTTTTTGAACACAAAACTACCCTTATTAGTAGTCAGTTTCAAGCCATGCTTGATCAAATGTTCGGTCAAGTCTTAAACGAACTTCACAGGCAGATAATGATTTGTTTAGCTGAAGAGTTAATTTTAAACTCTCAACCTATTAGTTTCACTAAATTATTAAATGGATTGAATAATAAGCATAAAGTATCTATATCAACTTCCGAATTAATCACCGCATTAGAAAAACTTGAAAGGCACTCTTTAATAGAAACTATTAAAAGTACCATTCATCAAGAAATAAGTTTTACACTTCAACCAGTAATTAAAAAGTATGTCAAAACAGATCCGTTAGGATTAGTACGTGCATCTCATGCTTTACCAACATTAGCAAATGCATCTTAGCAGAGGTATTTATGATTGCAGGCAAACTAGAAATAACAATCAAAATCAACGAACTTCCACAATCCAACATAGTAGAGAATGGTTGCCAACAATTTGAAATTGACTGTGATGGTCGCGTCATCTCAATTATAGTCAAACCCAAGATTTACAAGAAACTGACTGATGCTGCTAGTAATTACCCACAGTGGGTTGCAGCGATCGCTGGTAAACTCGGTCAGCAAACAGACAACGGGTTCGTGCTGGAGGAACCCAATATACAAGTTTTCGAGCGCAAGCCCAAGGCAGAAACGACCTCTGCGGTAGGTGTTGCTTCTTGAAAAAGTGATTACCCAATCAGGGTAAGCTGAAACAAACACTAGTAAATATGGAGGAGTCAAACAAAAACGTTGCAGAATCTCGTTAGATACGGAAAGACCAC
The DNA here is from genome assembly GCA_023522315.1 of Nostoc sp. CCCryo 231-06. Taxonomy (GTDB): domain Bacteria; phylum Cyanobacteriota; class Cyanobacteriia; order Cyanobacteriales; family Nostocaceae; genus Nostoc. Next base: position 8,424 of record JAHCSU010000160.1, on the reverse strand, counting down.
AAGTTATGTAAAATCAAGCTAATTGATAGGAGGTATGGAGGTGAAGATACAACAGTACGAGAATTTAACGCACAAAGCGCCACTAAGGAGTAGCGCTTCGTGCGTGGCTTAAATTTCATATAACCTCAGAGCGGGGTTATCTCACTAAAACCAAAGCAGTGGCCTTTAAAGTTTGGCGACTTTTCCACTGACTGGTCAGACGAGATTGAATCCGCTGCTTCTCGTATTATACGAGAAGCCACCCGAAACGCACCAGTTTCGTGTGGTAATTTTTGCTGTTGAAATTCAAAAGATTTAAATAGGTTAAGTTTGATTAAGAAAGATTCTGAATTTTGTAGCATAAAGCAATAGCAGCGCGAATAACAGTTATCAGTTACCAGTTATCAGTTGGGAGTAAAATCCAAGATTAGATAACTGTTGACTGTTGACTGATAACTGATGCAACCCCCTCTGAACTTGTAAACCGAGTTATCAGGGAAAATATTGTGATAAATAGAGAACGCCCCAAGAGCGCAGTAGTAGAGCGCATGGGGTCGAGTGCAGCTTTCGCATGGCAATTTTGTGCTGTGACGAAGGGAAATTTTCGGAATATCCAGGCTAGAGCAAGGGTTTCGCAGCTTGAAAGAGTTCTCGGAGAGGAATTCCAAGGAGAGAACCGATGAACGCAGCTATAACTGAATACCCGAACAATCTCATGGCTGCTGAATACCATGAGTTGCTAACTGGTAGCGCCATTCATCCGGCGTTGATTAAGCGCAACTTTTTCCATGTCGAAGGAGAATCAGTTTACGATTACCTGTTCATCTCTGATAAAATCCCTCGCAAAAATGCCGGTCGAGTCACAGATGGATACATAAAAATGTATCAGCATCTATTACTGGGTGGGATGTGGATTCAATCACTTGACCCGTTGAATAACTGGCAACCAATGGAGTGGGGAAGGATTAAGCCCAACTTCCCGCGCTTTGATTGGGAAAAAGGTAAGCCAATTAAGTACGAGTCGCCACCCAAGACAGCAAACCGAGTTACCTATTTCGATGTTCCCAACTGCATTTTGAATCTTATTGCACGGCGCTACAACATCTCAGATGTTAGACAAGTGCTTTTTGCAAAACGTGGTCAGAAGCTGCATATTAAAGCTCGAAAGAAAAACGCCAGATTTTTGAGCAAGACACTGAGGCTCTTGGGCTCTTGGGCAGAGGATAGTTTGTGCAAAGAAAGAAATTATACAAATTCTTTCCCCCCTACTTCAATTGCCGCCCACTTGTGTAATTCTCAACTGGCACGGTATATTTTCCTTTTAGGACTGTGCAGAAAACACAAACTCAATCCCTTGATATTTTGGTCATGGGTTAAGCAGCAGAAAGATATACAAATCACCTTCTGGGAGTGGGTAAAACAGCATCCAGAGATTCCCATTATCTTATGCGAGGGTGAAAAAAAGGCAGCTTGCTTGTTGAGTTTGGGGTTTGTAGCGATCGCGCTCCCTGGAATTTGGAACGGGCGCGTGGGCAAGCAAGATTTTGATGAACGGTTGCATCCTGACTTAGTACCAATGGCTCAGGCGGGGCGCAAGTTCATTATACTATTTGACCACGAAACTAAACCAAAAACCCGTTGGTCAGTTTTTCAAGCTACCGTTCGCACTGCAAAAGTAATTGAGTCTGCTGGTTGTGAATGCGAAGTTGCGCTCTTACCAGGCCCAGAGAAAGGTGTTGATGATTTCGTGGTAGCCAGAGGTGAAGATGCTAATGTTTTACTGACTGCTCTAGTAAATGATGCCAAATCGCTCAAAGATTACCAGCGCTCGTATCGAGCTAAGAAATGGGGACTCTCTAAGTACAAACCGGATGTCACAGTCAATATTAAATATTTGACCCAAGCACTCTGCATTCCTGACTTATCAGAAAAATGTTCATCCGCCCCCCCACTTTACGATCTTGGACTTGAAAAATTATTCAGTCCAAATCTGATAGCTACGGACTGCGATTTGGATAATGGGTTTAGGGAAAATGTTGAGTTGAAAGATTCTAGCTCCTTTAACGCCAAACCAAGTACCCAAAATCCTAAAAAATCTTTCCGTTTTCCAGACAAAGGACTAGTTGTACTCTGGAGCGATATGGGTACGGGGAAAACCCAACTCATGCGCTGGTGGCGTGACCAAAATCCTAATGCTCGGTTCCTTAACAATGGGCATCGGGTTAATCTCCTAAAAAATCTTGCCGAACGCTTGCAGACGGCGATGTATTCAGACTTGGGTTACACCGGTTTAGCCCAGGTCCAAGCCCTTAGTATTACCATTGACAGCTTGCATAAGCTGAATACCCAATCTCTCACCTACGGTTGCATATTTATAGATGAGGCTTGCCAATACCTCACTCACTTACTACACAGTAATACTTGCAAACAATACCGTGCAGCAATCCTGGAAGTGCTGGAATATATAGTATACAACGCGCCCCTGGTCGTCATCGCTGATGCACACATGGATGATTTGACGGTGGATTTCTTTCGGGCAATGCGACCACTCGGGGAAGTTCCTTACATCGTCAAAAACGAGTGGCGCAATGGAGGACGCACTATATATTGGTACGAAGGCAGTAATTCAAGCGCCTTAGTTGCCCAGATTTCGGCAGCACTGATGCAAGGTGAGAAAATCATGGTTGCCAGTGATTCCAAGCGTTTTATCAAGAAACTCGACAAATCCTTTACTATCAAATGCGAAGAATCTAACTCCGAAAAATCCCAGGCATCCCCAAAATGGCGCATCTGGTCTGTTCATTCAGACAATTCGGGCAGTGATGAGAATGTCGCTTTCATCAAAGATATCACCAACGCTGTCAAAAACTTCGATGCTTTGTTCACCTCTCCCAGCCTGGGGACTGGTGTCGATATTTCGGAGTATCATTTTGACTTAGTTTTTGGTGTGTTTCACGGTGTAAGTCAGACAGCTACTGAGTGCGCCCAGCAACTGTACCGCTATCGTCCAAAAGTCCCGTTTCATATTTGGGTGGCCCCGCGTCCTCCCTTCGGCTACCAAGATACAAACGCTTCCAAGATCAAAGAGCGTCTCCTGCAAACCAACGAGGTAACAGCTTTTCTGTTGCGGATCGACCGTAAAACAGGCTCAAGGGGTGCAGAGAAAGATTGGGCGCTTGAGGCTTACTGCCAGATTCTCGCCAACCGTCACTATTCTCTCAATAATCTGCGGGATGATTTGCGATCGCTCCTCACTGAAATGGGCAATACATTTATATGTATGGGCAGTGACGATGATGACCAATCTCTTGAACGCATGAAAAATGCAGCTCAGGCTTTGGACACTGCCCATTATTCGGCTGTTGCCAAGGCTAACAATATTACAGCCAGTGAGTACCGCGCCCGTCAGAGCAAAGATTACCTATCACAAAAGGAAATTTTTGAATGTGAAAAGTTTCGTATCTTTGATTCTTACGGCATCGAAGTCACAGAATCACTGGTGGAACTTGATAAAGGTGGTCGATTAATAGGAGCTATAGCTGGACTTGAGGCAATTTTAGCCCCAGCCGATGAATCAATTGTTGACCCCAAAACTGGGCGAACTTATCCCACCCCGCCCCAAATTGTCGCTCAAAAAGACCGCACCGAACGCGACAATTTACCTTTGTGCATGGACTGGGGCAATTATTCGGCACGGTGGCTAGCACGGTTTAACCTGGGGCTGCATCAAATTCTCACTTCTTTAGTCAGGGGTGATGAAGTTACCGCTTCGGATGCCACTTTACTGAAGATGACAGCGATCGCCATTAATTGTGCTGCTCACGTTAAAGCAATTCTTGGGTTTACCATCCCCAGTGACTGTAAACCTATTTGGTTACTTGGGACTTTAGTCGAGCAGATGGGGCTAAAGTTGACCTTCCGCAAGCAGGGTAAGCGGGGTCAACAGGTGAAACTTTTCTCTTTATCTAAAAAGGAATTGGAATTTGCTCAAGAAGTAATTGCTCATCGCATGGCAAAACGCGCCTATTATGCTGCCCAATCCCCTGCTGTATATAGCGTAAACCCTCTTCAGCCGCCCGTATCCGCCCCCCCCCCCTTAATGCTATAGGGAACCCCCATTCAGGAGGGGGGGATACTACCGATTCTGAACCGCCTCTGACCGATCGCATTACGCTACTCCACTGCGTAGAAATACTTCGATCTGGCATTTCTGGTGGAGTGGACGCGATTAAAGGCATTCTCAAGCGATGGACTGGAGATTTGCGCTGGGAGGTGGTGTTGGAACTTGAAGCGATCGCGGCAAATGAGCTACGTAACCTGGAGCAATCTGTGCCTGATTTTTATCAGTGGCTCGATGAAGAGGTGTTGCCTATGGAGGGGGCTAGCTAGATAAAAAATCTTATTAACATTTGAAAGTTGTTTCTAGTTTCGTTGCCAGTAGCAATTAATATTACTGGTTCCAATTTCTGCTGGATTTTCAAAAGTCATGTGCGTCAATCTCAAATATCCATCAAGTTCATAGCACTGCTGTCATTAGGTCTAGCTTTGAGATAGCGATCGGTGATGGCTAAATTGGCATGACCCAAAGTTTCTTTCACCAGCACTGGATTAGTCCCGCGCTCAATCGCGTGAGAACCGTGGGCATGACGTAACCAGTGAGTCGAAACCAGTTCGCTTAATCCGGCTTCAAGGGAGATCGCTTTAACAATCGGGTGCAAGTTTTGACGGTCTAAATGTCCCCCCTTTTGACTTGGAAACACTGCTTGATTGGAGTGAGCCGAAGCTTTGAACTCCATTAATTCGGCCCAAAGCTTCGGCTTGATAAGAATTGTCCGATTTTTGCTGCCCTTGGCTTTACGAACATACACCTGACCACTGTCGCTACGGGGTGTCAAATCTCCCCATGTTAACTCACAAATTTCACTTGCCCGTAACCCTGCCTGATACAGGAGTTTGATAATTAACAAATTTCTTTTGGCTGTGTACTGTCGCTTAGGAGTTTTCGCATCAGCTAAATGTTTATTTGCTGCCCGTACCAACAATTTAATATCAGCTTCATCAAGATAGCGTTCGTTGATTACATCTGGTAATTCACCCAGTTTTAGTGCCATACCCACATTAAAAGGGAGATATCCAATTTTATGAGCGAAACTAATCAAGCTTTTGGCACAAGCTATGTATATCCGCTTTGTGCTTTCGGCATTGCCCCCAAAAGAACTAGCGTATTCTACCAAGTCTTCATAAGTCACTTTTTTGAGGGGCTTGTCCAGAAAATCCAGAAATCGCCTAGTGTATCGCTGGTAAGCCCGAATAGAAGACGACGCTTTTCCCTCCAACCACAGCGCAATCAACTTCGCCTCCGCCTGCGCTACTGGCAAGGAAGCGATCGCCTTTCTATGGGCTGTTATGTGGACTAGAGAGAGCGTCATTTTTATTACTCCCTTAATAATCAGACACAATCATAGTTTCGTCTGATTTTATAGTGTCTGATTTTTATTGTCCTTTAAAATGGGCGTTTCAACTCACCCTCAAGCGAATGAAAATTTCTCGATTTTTGCGTATAGTACACCTCTAATACTGAGGAGCGTGACAAACACAATACTGTTATGCAATTGTTCAGCAGGGTATTTATTTTGAAAAACCTAAAAGTAGGTGAAAAAAATAAACTAAAAATGACTTTATAGTTAATAAATGATATAAGAGGTCAAAGAGCGGACTCCAAAGTTTATTTAGGCCGCAGTGTACTGCTTTTTAAGCGCTATCACGCCATAAAACTATAGAGTCATTTTTAGTTTATTTTTTGAGAGTGGTTTGATTGCTTTGTGTTTAAAACACTTTTTTTCTAGAACCGCAAACGGGAGCTAGAGAAGTAGTTTCTCAAGAATTGGCAAGGCACTTACCAGTAATGAAATGCCCCGCCGTCGGTTACGAGACAGGGGGCGAAAGCACAGCTAGCTACTTCTTTTCTCACTCTTGATTGAGAGCAACAACCGCAAGCTGGCTAAATTGCAATGGTCGGGTGCAAAAAAGCGCTTTCCAACCGCTGCTGTAATCGCGTATATCGCAGTTGTCCGTCACTAGAACGCAAAGCCTTGGATATCGCTTTCTTGGAACCAACGACAATCGCTAACTGCTTGGCACAAGTTAATGCTGTGTACAACTGTTTACGAGACAACATCATATAAGGCTGCGTATAAATTGGCAGAATTACTACCGGATATTCTGAACCCTGGCTTTGATGAATGGTGAAGCTCCAGGCGAGGGCAATTTGATTTAAGTCTGCTCTGGTTCTAACGACAGTATGCTTACCATACTGTACAGTAACTTCTATCTCTTCAAGATCAATGGCCTTGATAATTCCGAAGTCGCCATTAAAAATTTCGTGATTATAATCATTAGTCAGTTGAATGATTCGATCGCCTTCTCGTAATAAATTCCCGCCCCTGGTAATCTCTACTTTGTCGGGACTGGGCGGATTAATCAACTGCTGCAATACGGTATTGAGGTTACGAGTCCCAAGCAAACCCCGCGACATGGGGCAAAGCACTTGCACATCAGTAGCTCGATTGTAACCCAGGCGGGGAATCAAGTCTGTAATGATTTCGGATATTGCTTTAACACCATGTTTGGGGTGATGACCGCCGCCGTGCCACAGACACTCAGACACGGGATTATCGGAAATCGGTTCAATTGTGGGAAACTGGCTTCGGTTAATTTGGTGAGCAGAGGTGATAATTGCGCTCTGTTGGGCTTGCCTAAATACCTTGGTCAACCGCACCACCGGAACGTGACCAGAATTAATCAAGTCAGCAAGGATTTGACCGGGACCGACAGAGGGTAACTGGTCAATGTCACCCACTAGCAGTAGTTGGGAACCGTATTGTATCGCCTTTACCAAAGAAGATGCCAGAAACAAATCAAGCATACTAGCTTCTAGCGCGACAATTGCGGTATGGGGTAAAGGGTTTTGATTATCGCGTTTGAAGCCCATTGTCTTTGGGTCAAATTCCAACAAGCAGTGTATCGTCTTGGCTTCGAGTTGTGTGATTTCACTCAGGCGTTGAGCAGCGCGTCCAGTTGGCGCAGCTAAGGCGATAGATTTGCCCATTGCTTTCCACAGAGGGGTAAATAGCAATGCCCATCGGCAGCAGCTTCGTTCAAAACATGAATTAAACCAGCACGGTAACGGAACTGACTATCAGGCGCAACTCCTAAATTAAAGGCAATTTTATCAGTTCTCAGAAAACCAATACCGTAGATGTCAGCAGCTAACTGGTAGGGATTGCTGGTGAGAGTAGCGAGTGCTTCATCCTTGTACTGCCTGTAAATTTTGACTGCATAAGTAGTAGAAACGCCATGACTGTGGAGAAATAGCATTAAATAGATGTAAGAGATGTAAGAAAATAAAATAAAAATAAGTTGATAGCTAAATAAAGATATTTTGAATTGAAGCAGAGACTTCATATTTGGGTTATGCCATCGGCGACGGCGACCCGGACGCGAACAATCCCACAAACTATCGAGTTTGCCCCAGTACCAGCGATGAATTGTGTCGCGTACAGTCTGTGGATGCCATTTTAAGTATTGTGCGATCTTTAGCACTGTCCATCCAGCGGCTGATAAGCGTAGTACAGTGGCACGACTTTGAGTTCTTGGTGGTATACCTTTTGCTTGAGTGAGTGCTAGTAGGGCTTGATCTTCTATTGGTGACAGGTTAACTTTTAAAGGCGCTGGCATCTTGGTCAGGGGTAAAAATATTTACGACTAAAAGAGATTATCCCAATTTGATGTGCCATTATTCTCTCTCGACTCGTCGCTGGTAAGGAAATCACTGCTGACGACCAACATCTATTAAATATGTCGGCGATCGCTGTAGTCGCCGCGACTGAACTGCGATCCAAGGAAGAGACTGTGCCTGATTTTTACGATTGCGTCTTCTTCCATTCGTCTACTGTTAAGCAAGTTTTCCCAGTGGGTATTAATGCTGTGGTTGCTGACACCCCGAAATTTGTCAGCGCATAATTTTCTACTTCTGCGTCCTTGAAGGCAAGTTCTACTACTGTTTGCTTTTCCTGCTTTGACAGAGCTTCAATCTTCACGTTTGCTGCGGTAGGAACAGCATTCGTTTTATCTCTGGTGAAATTTTTTATATTATAAAATTGCTCTTGTTCTGGCTTACCTGAGTTCAAGCATCCTTTAGACTTGACAAACAATCCTGTAGCCCAATAGCTATTAACAAAGTGTTGCTTATTAATAAATTGCACCCCATTAGCTGCCCAGACGTAAACGGGATCAACATATCCTTTAGTTTTGGGAATTTTAGTTTCGCTACATCTTACTCCATCCCGCAGACGACTTCTATAATCTCCGCATACCTTCCAAGTTATTCTATATAACCCACATTCCGCACTTCAAAATGTAGTATCAAACAATACGCGATTATTC
>JAHCSU010000016.1 GCA_023522315.1 Nostoc sp. CCCryo 231-06 | reverse complement strand
TAGCACATACTCCACCGCCAATTGCGATCGCTTCTGGTGTTAAAACATAAATTAAGCTGGCAAGTCCTGCGCCTAAATCTTTGCCGTATTCGTGCCAAAATTTTAAGGCTTTTTCATCGCCAGAAATCGCTAGTTCGCCCAACTCGTGAGGTTCTAAACCTGTACGGCGGCGAATAGCTGATACTGAAGCATATTGTTCTAAAGAACCTTGATTGCCACTATTACACGTTGGCCCATCGGGGTTTAAAGTAATTAGTCCTAATTCTCCCGCCGCGCCGCGATGTCCGGTAAATAATTTACCATCAAGAATAATTGCCCCACCTACTCCCGTACCAAGGGTAATTAAAATCAAGTTTTGAAACTGCTTACCTGCGCCTAGCCAATATTCGCCCAAACCCGCGCAATTAGCATCGTTAGCTAAAAAAGTTGGCAAGTTTAATTTAGCTTCTAGTAAGTCTGCTAAAGGAACATCGTGCCAGTTAGCTAGATTAATCGCTACTATTGCAATGCGTCCTGTACCATCAACCGGGCCTGGTGTACCAATTCCAATCGCTTTACTATCGCCTTGGGGGTCAATAATTGGAATCGCATTTACAATCGTGTCTACAACGGCGGCGGGTGTAGAAGGTTGGGGAGTAGGTACGCTTACAGACTGCAAGCAATTACCATCGGCGGTAAACCGTCCTAATTTAATTGCCGTACCACCTAAGTCAATCCCAATTACTTGAGATGTATCAACATTACCCATATTGTTCATTAAGGTACAAAATTACTATTTTCTTTCCGCAACCGGGGATTGATAAAATCATTTAACCCCTCACCCACCAAAGATAAACCGACAACCATTAAAGTCATCGCCAACCCCGGAAACAGCGCCGTCCACCAAATCCCTGTAGGTAAAGCTTCTAATGCTTGGCGCAAATCGTGACCCCATTCGGGTACTTGTTCGGGCAATCCTAACCCCAAAAAGCCCAAACCACCAAGAGTTAAAATCGCATCGGCGGCATTTAAAGTAAATAATACTGGCACGCTGGCAATAACATTCAAAAACAAATAGCGCGACAACACCCGCCAAGTAGAAGCACCCATCGATTGCGCGGCTTCAATAAAAAGCTCAGTTTTAACGCTGACGGTATGATTGCGAACAACTCGATAATATTGGGGTATATATGCAATACTAATTGCGATCGCCGCATTTAATATCCCCCTACCGACTACAAACGCCAAAGTCACCGATAGCAGTAACCCCGGTAACGTATAGATAGTATCCATCAAAAATAGTAATATGCGATCGAGCCTGCCGCCAATATAGCCGCTTACCAAACCCAAAGGAACGCCAATTACAACACTTAGGACTGTTGCCAAAATCACCACTTGCAGTAACCCCGGTAACGTATAGATAGTATCCATCAAAAATAGTAATATGCGATC
>JAHCSU010000159.1 GCA_023522315.1 Nostoc sp. CCCryo 231-06 | reverse complement strand
AGCAATTGCAAACTGCTTAATTGATAAGCGTTTCGCCTTTTCTTAGTGCCATTCGTAACAGACCCTTGATATGACAATCACTAACGTGAATGCCAAAATATTGAGCTAGACGTTTGCCTAGCCAAGCATCTTTGCTCGCAAAGTATCAACCCTTGCGGTGTCTTCGTCCGCCACAAGATTCCTGCTTTGGGCAAGAGGTTGAAGAAGAATTTACAAGCAAAGCGTCTACGGCTTTGCCAAGGCATCAAAATCAATTTAGTAAGGGATGCTTCAGTCTACTGCGCGTAACCTCCACGATTAAAAATCTGGCTTTGGGCAGGCTACAGTCAAGAGACGAGAAAAACTATAAAGGACATCATGATTTTTTGAGATTTTACTACTCAATAAAAATCTCACTTCAACAATATTGCTTGGTTTGCTTAGAAGCTACTAAACTCAATCTTTTTACAGTCATGTTTAGTCTCTTTAAACATTTATCTGAATATCTGTGTGATTTTTGCTACACCTCCTTAAGCGTAATTAGTCTGAGTGGTTAAATAGTTTTTGCAATAAACATATTTACATAATTAGCTTACACTGATTAACTTAAAGTTTGAATAGCGTATGCTTATTTTCGTGTAAATTTTATAAAATATTACACAAGGAACACTTCTTTGCAGAAAAAATACAATTTTCACGCATTTATATATTAAATCTTTAAAGAAATAGACCACATAATATGGTGCAAGTTATAACATCACATAATACTCCGGTTCGCCCATTTTGTCGGTAGTTAGAAACAAAGTATACTTAAGGGTAAAAGACTGATCACCAAGTTGAGTGAAAATAGTCATTGAGAACCCAAGCAGAGCAAGAATACGCTAAGTAGGTAGGCAAGATAAAACAAATGTATGTTTAATTTTGTAAAGACGGTGAAATAACGAATTTGTCAGGTAGCTGCCGAATTTACATTTCGTTACATACTTGGGAATTTTCTCGCCCACTTACTTATCAATAAATACGTAAATGGCTGTAAGTAACTCTGGGTATAAATTTAAGGTTTTTTAACTTTTTTGAGGCACTTCAGTTTTACCCGAAACATACTTGCAATGTTAGGGCCAATATTTGCTTCTCCCCTAGCACAAAGAATTAAGGCGTTGCAGAACAGTGCGATTAACGCTCTCCAAAGAAACACAAATGTTTCTTTATATTTATTCCAGGCAATCGCCCGTAAACAGCTTTTTTTACTCTGAAAAAAGAAAATATTCGTAGGTTGGGTTTCACTTTGTTCAACCCAACAAAATCGGGGATTCTTAGTGTTGGGTTTCGTCCCTCAAACGCCACTTGCTACCCTGTGGGAATGCTAAAAGCGAATAAGTTGGGAAACCGCAAGGGCGCAGTGGCTCTCCAACCTACGCCTAGATTTATAAAAACTAATCACAATAAAGGTTTGTGATTTTCTGTCGTGAGAGTTATAAAAATTCAAAATGAAGACGGGGATTTAAACCCCGACTGTAGCAAGATACCGCACGGTAACTGGTGCTATAATAATTGGGGTATTAAATCCTTGAACTGACGATAAGCAAATTACAAATTACGAATTAGTATAAGATTGGTTTGGCAGTAGCGATCGCATCTTCCACACTCTCCACAATATAAACATTTTCTGGTGATAGCTTTTTGAAGAAAACTTTACTTTCTTCATCGTTAGTCAACAAAATTACTGGCTTACTTATTTTCAACGCTAGGGCAACTTCTGAAGCAGTTCCTGCACCCATACCACAGGCAACTACCACATCACTAGTGAGAACATTAATATTATTTCTAGCATTCCCCATGTCTGTGAAAATAGCAATATCTACTGAAGAAGAAATACTATCTTGATTATCGCTGGGAAGAATACCAATAGTTAAACCCTCAGCAGATTTTGCACCTTTACTTACTGTATCCATTACACCTACATTTCTACCGCCTGTGAGTAAAATCCATCCTTGTTTGGCAATCAGTTGACCTAGCGTATAAGCATTTTGTAAATCATTTGCTGTCGCATTTTTTCCAGGGCCCATCACCCCAATAATAATTTTTCTCATAGAATTTCAATTCTTGGAAATCCCTTATTTTTACTCAAATCAATCTAATATCTCTTTTCTCAAGATAACAACTACCTTAAGGAAGATAATTTTAGTATTAATAGTAAAAAGGGGTATGAGTAAGTACTGAACCTCACCCCCAACCCCCTCCTCGGTTGCGAGGAGGGGGCTATGATTAGGAAAAGAAACCATCTTAGTACTTGGTCAAGATAGTTGGCTTTGTAGTAAGCACTTTAGTGCTTAGAGAATAAGGGTTAAAGTCCGACTACCTACTAGTAAGTGCCAATAATTTTATTTTTTCTGTTTGCATAAAACACAAAATTTGAGGTGAATAGTATTGTATCCTTGTCTGGGATTTTTTTAATTTTATACTGGGCAATATTCCTGCTGTTACGAGCGCTTTGGGATTGCCTGTATAAAATGTATCAACTGCTATAAGGTATTTCAACCGTCTGGAATCCTATTTAGTCACACTGAAGTTATAGCTCAACGTTAGTTAACAAAGGATTGATATGCGCTTACCTATTTCTATTGGTGCAATCTTAGTAGGATCTTTGAGTTTGAACGCTCCAGTAATGTCTGTGCCTCCTACGCATGGAGCAAAAGCAGAGATTACTAACTCGAACTTAACACAGCTAACAATTAATCGCCAATTGTGGAATCAAAAAAAAATTAAAAACTATAGCTACAAACTTAGCAATAATTGTTTTTGTCTTCCCGATTTCAGAGGGCCATTAATTATTGAAGTACGTGACGGCATCACAAAATCTATCACGAATGCTCAAACTGGTAAACCAGTAGATTCAAAGCTATTAGGACAATACAGTACAATTCCTAAGCTCTTTAATTTGATTCGGAATACGATCAACAGTGGAGAATCCGAACTAACTGTGGTGTACAACCCACAACTTGGTTATCCAACCCAAATTAATATCGGTAATCTAGCTGCCGATGCTGGAATATTTACTACAATTAGCAATTTTGAAGTGCTTCATCATGGTTCATATATAAAGCGATGAGCCTGTTTTTGACAATCCGATAAATCAAAACAACCCACCCCCAATATTTGCTGATGGAGCTTAAGGGGCGGGTTGTTAGATTTCGATAATTTTAATTTTCCTACCCTGATTTTTCTAAAAATCAGGAACTTTCTATTATATAAATGCTTTCGTTAGCTATATTTACTTGATCTGTTGCAGATTACTAATTGTAATGAATATTTCATCATCAGTTCTTTGCTTATCATAATCAATGTTAATTTTAGTTGGGTAGCCAAGTATCGAGTTATATTGTACAGTCAAGTTGTCTGCTCTTTGAATGAATGCATTTCTAATAATATTAAAGAGTTTAGGCATTGTATTATATTTTTCAAATAATGCTCTATCTACTGGGGTTTTAGCATATTTATAAGTAATGGAAGTCGTGACTCCATTACGTACTTCAATAATCACTGGTTCTGTGGCTTTGGGGAAACAAAAGCAACTTCTAGTAAATTCATAGCGATAGTTAGAGATTTTTTTATGTTTCCATAATCGGTAATTAATCTTAAATTGTTCTAAAGCAAAATTAGTAGACGCTGGTTTTTGGGCTATCTGTATAGGAGGTTGAGATATTACAGGTGTACTCAAACCCAAAGACGCCACTAAAATGGCACTAATTGCAATTGGTAAGCGCATATAAATCCATCCTTAACTTCAATTGCTTAGTAGTTTAACGTGCTTAAAGGTCATTGCCAAAAAACTGAAATTATTTTTGACACTTATCCATAGCCTAGTTTTACTCATCTAGACGGTCTGCGATCGCGGCAAAATATCTAACTTTTTGTATTTGATTGTAATATTATTGTGTAATCCTATTTAACTTAATGGCTATAGCTTTCCATATTGCCCAGCTTCTATCCCAAATTCCTATGTATAAATATGCCAGAAACTAAATCAAGTCCTCATACACATACAAATACATCAACCAAAGCTGATACCTTAGCTGCATCTGTTATCTCCTCTTCTACTTCTCTGGGTTTGCAGCTATATTGTGTAGGGAAATAACTGACGTACCAAAGGAATTATGCAGGAGACTAGAAGAAGATTTCTTTCAAAAATCACCAGTTGTAACAATCACTAATGATAAAATATCTGGAAATTCTGTTTGTATAAATAACATTAGGCTAATTTTATTTCACAGACCAACTGGTGAACTAGGGTACATAATACATCTTGCTTTGCCTTTAGAATCGTTGCAAGGAAAATCTGAAAGTTCTTTAATTGACTTAGCTTTGCAGGAGTTGGAAAAAGCAGGTTTTCCTGATGCGCTCAAGCAATTAGTCCGTCTGTCTCCCCCTGGCAAAATGCAGCAGCGTCCATACTACATTCACCGCGCTTTTTGGATTCTCTACAAGTTTCTAACCAGACTGACCTCAATACAGCACTTCCCGAAGTTATGAGGTACACTAATTGATCGAATTATCGTTTGTA
>JAHCSU010000158.1 GCA_023522315.1 Nostoc sp. CCCryo 231-06 | reverse complement strand
CATTCGGGGAACTGGTGTAATGGCATATCCTAGCGATGCTTCTACTAGCAGTCCCTTCGGCTGGCGGATGCACCCAATCCTTGGCTATCGTCGCTTTCATGCCGGGTTAGATTTTGCCGCTAGCTATGGTAGTAAAATTCGGGCAGCCGATTCGGGCAGAGTAATTTTTGCTGGGTGGTATGGTGGTTATGGCAGAGCTGTAATTATCGACCACGGCAATGGTATGACTACACTCTACGGACATACCAGCGAGTTGTATGTTTCCGAAGGACAAGCAGTCGAACGCGGACAAGCGATCGCTGCTGTTGGTTCCACAGGTTTCTCAACTGGCCCCCACCTCCACTTTGAAGTCCGCCGCAATGGTACACCCGTAGATCCAGCTAATTATCTTTGAACCCAAAAACCAAGTTTCTCTTGGCTGCAAATTTTATCACAGACGTGCTATAATATGTGAGACTAAGGGCGCGTAGCTCAGTGGATAGAGCAACAGATTCCGGTTCTGTGGGTCGGGGGTTCAAATCCCTCCGCGCTCGTTATTTTACAAGACTAAACACAAAATCGAGAGGTCATTTTCTCTCATGGGATAAACCCAATTTATCCTATGAAACATAATGGCAACGGGTAGCTGGAATATAAAAAATTATTTATACTTAGTAATATAATTTGGGATTATAAGTTATTGATAAATCCTGTCTATGATAATCCCTAATAACTTACTAGAAAATAGATTTTTAATATAATTTATACTAAACTCCAAATTGAGATTGGCGATACATCCAGGCGACCTAAATTTACGGTTGACAATAACGTGATGCGCTTTGATTATGTGGTTGCTAATTTGACATTTTAGATTTTGGATTGATTTTTTCAGGAGGATAGGATAATGACTCAAGCAATTGATAAGGAACAAATGATAATTGATGAATTTAAAAAGTTATCTCCTGAGAAGCAGCAGGAGGTATTAAATTTTATTGAATTTTTGCATTTTAGGGAGATGCAAAAGCAGGATGTACAGCATAAAGAAGAGAAAGAACCTATTTCCGCCTATGAAGCTGCAAAAGAGTTTGCTGGCTGTGTTGATGGAGGGCCTGGGGATCTAGCTACCAATAAGAAGTATTTAGAAGGCTTCGGTTGGAAATGAGGAAAAAGGTACTTCTAGATACAGGCCCCTTAGTCGCGTTTATTAATAATCGGGAAAATTCGCATAATTGGGCAGTTAATGAATGGAAAAACATTGAACCGCCTTTGTTTACTTGCGAAGCAGTAATTACTGAGACGTGTTTTATATTGCGAGATTTTTATGGCGGAGAGGATGCGGTTATGTCTTTACTAGATACTGGCTTAATTCAAATTTCTTTTCGTCTCAGTGATCAAATAGGAACGGTTAGAGAGTTGCTGAAGCGATATCAGGATGTGCCAATGTCATTAGCTGATGCGTGTTTGGTAAGAATGAGTGAGTTAATTGTGGGGAGCTGTGTCTTGACGCTAGATAGTGATTTTCGGGTTTATCGGAAGAATAAGAATGAGATGATGGATTTAATTATTGCTGATGGGATATAAAACGGGATAAATATACGTGAGATACAAGTACCTAAAATTACAGCCAATCACTTTTAAAACATCTTCTAAGCTTGACATTTTGTTTGTCTGTGCTATGTAACTGAAAAGTTCAAAAGATGAAAGGCAAATATGGTTTTCCAGTACACTAACGCATTTGTCACCATAGCATCGGTTAATTGTAAGAATTTAGTGAATTTCTATACTAAATTTCTGGAGCAAAAGCCAGTTATTTTGATTCCGAATGTCTATGCTGAGTTTAATTTGGTTAGTATGCGTTTAGGTATTTTTAAACCAAAGAATACAAACGAATCGGAATTTGAAGCGATTGCCAAAAGCAAGATAAGTTTGTGCTTAGAGGTGAGTAACTTAGAAGATGCGATCGCTCACCTAACAACTTTGGGCTATCCCCCACCAGGAGACATTTCCATTGCTTCCCACGGCAGAGAAATTTATGCCTATGATCCTGATGGGAATCGGATAATTTTACATCAAGCCCCAGTGAATGATAATTAATAAGTAATAATAATTTATTTGGTAATTGATTATGGCTATAACTCAAAACTATAGATTAAACCTGATTCAATGGTATCCGGGTCACATTGCGAAAGCTGAAAGGAAGCTCAAAGAACAGCTGAAGCGCGTAGATGTGGTGTTTGAGGTACGAGATGCGCGGATTCCCTTAGCGACTCATCATCCGCAAATAGGTGAGTGGGTAGAAGGTAAGGCGCGGGTGTTGATACTTAACCGAGTAGATATGATTACGCCGCAAATGCGATCGCTCTGGATAGATTGGTTTAAACGTCAAGGAGAAGTCCCTTATTTTACCAACGCTCAACATGGTAAAGGTATAGCAGAAGTGGCACGGGCAGCGCAAGCAGCTGGAGTAGAACTTAATCAAAGAAGAAGCGATCGCGGCATGTTACCCCGGCCAGTGCGGGCTGTGGTGATTGGTTTTCCCAATGTTGGTAAATCAGCTTTGATTAACCGCCTGTTGGGACGGCGAGTAGTGGAAAGTGCAGCCCGTCCTGGGGTGACTCGCCAACTGCGCTGGGTGCGAATTTCAGAACATTTGGAATTGCTAGATGCTCCTGGTGTCATCCCTTTAAGATTAGAAGACCAAGATGCAGCATTGAAATTAGCCATTTGTGATGATATCGGTGAAGCATCTTACGATAACCAGCTAGTAGCAGCAGCCCTAGTGGATTTATTCAACTATTTGGAAGCTGTAGCCGCAGATTTGTTACCTAAGAAACCATTACAGTCACGTTACCAACTCGATTCGACATCAGACACCGGAGATACCTATTTACACGCCTTGGCGGAGCATCGTTACAAAGGTGATGTAGAGCGAGCTGCAAGGCAACTTTTAACAGATTTTCGCAAAGGTTTGTTAGGTGAAATGAGTTTAGAATTACCACCCAATTAGATTACAAGCATTTTCAACCTGTTTTTGAGTAGCAGATGAGTAGTACTCAAAAGTCTGGACACTCAGCTTTGGTAACATCTGGGTGGCAGTAGTACTTTAAAACTGTTTGGACGTTATCACCGATCCAGTAAGCCACCTTTTCGGGGGACGCTCCAGAAGCGATCGCCCAAGTGGCGAAGGTGTGCCGAGTGCTATAAGCCTTTAAATAGGGAATTATGCCCCGATCTGCTAGCTCTGTTACGACACCGCTATAGCGATACCCCCCAGTATCGTGCGCTCTCCAGCATTTATCTAAAATATTTAAATTGAGTCTCTGCCCAGTCGTGCTTTTGAAAATCAATTCTTTTGGGTCGGGGGAATTAGGTTGAATTTCTTCAAGCAAAGATTGCAGTTTGGAACTTTGTAGGCAGGAGAACACCCGTCGTTTGTTGTTCTTGGTTCCTTTGAGAACACGAACGCGAGAGGCATAGGCTTTTGTAATAGAAATTCGGGTACATTCGCGGCTCACATCACCCCAGGTCAAAGCAAATGCTTCTCCATGTCGGCATCCAGTCCAGAATAAAAATTTAATCAGGACACTGTAGTGTGAAAATTTGGGGTGAGATTCAAAAGCAGAGATGATTAGATCCCTTTCTTCTAGGGTGTAAGCTTTTTTGTTATTTTCATTGCTCGGATTTTTGGGACTTGGTAATTGTATTTTTTCAAAAGGGTTGGAATGAATTAAGCATGAATCAATAGCCCATCTACAGCACCTAGAAAAAGCCATAAGTGTTTTATAGGCGGTATGGTAGCTATATTTAGCTAACAGCCAATCTCGAACTGTTGGAGCATCTTCGATTTGTTTGCTAGAAAGTTCTATAACGATTTTAGTTATTTGCTTATAATCACTTTCTAGTGTTGATAGCTCCAAGTGTTGAGCTTGAAAAGCTAAGAATTTATCCCATAGCTTATCTAAGGGTTCTCTGTCTACGGGGACTGCAACGTTTTGATAATTTCCAAATTTATACGATTTTAACGTGCAGTCAAAACGCCCTAACGCGATATCTCGCTGAATTTCTTCCCAGCGAGAATCTACAACAATTCTGTTTTTAGGTAAATTTTTAAGCCCAGTAGACAGATAAAATTGCTTGCTGTAACCATTGACCCTAAAGCGAATATTTAGTTTTTGCGTTTTGGGGTCTACGGTTATTCCCATGTTTATTCCTCGGCATCGAAAACATATAATTCACCCTTGCTGTCAGAAGTAACGTACACAGAGATGTTTCTACTTTGCACCTCTGGGTCTTTATCCTCCTGATCCTCTTCCTCTTCGTTGTCGCAAATAGTTACCAAAGCCTCTACTACAACCGTCCATTCACGAGCTTCTTCGTCACGTTCCTCTATGGTTACTAACTCAATGGTTGTGTCTACAATCTCCCAGTTAGAAAGCGCTTCTTCGTCTGGTCTGGGACATTCTGTGGTGTAGGTGTGGCAGGTTGTATCATCATCTGGGTCGGCTTGCTCCTCATATATATAAGCAATCAGCCCAGGTGGCGCGTATGTATTGAGAATGTAACCTTCAGCTAATTCTTTTAGCTGCTCATCAGTTGGAATTGTCATAGTTAACTCCATAACCTTCTCGGTATCTCAAGGTTGTACAATCGCATCGAGGACAAGTTGTTTGAGTCATTACAAATTTAAAAATTATTTCGATTTTTTAAGTTTTTCAAACCCCAGGAAATTTGTCTACAGTCGCTAAAAGCCTATCTGGGGTTATTTTTCATCGTCTACAGCCAAAATTTTCGGGTCAAAAAACTGTAGACGCTGTAGACGCACTTGATAACCTCAACAGGTGAATTATTCAGCGATCG
>JAHCSU010000157.1 GCA_023522315.1 Nostoc sp. CCCryo 231-06 | reverse complement strand
AAGACAAGCTAACAGCTTTCCCAAACTCCGCAGAACGTCCAGTAATCGTAATTTTTGCCTGCGTATGGGTAGCGAGATCCTGAGCAACACTGCTACCAATCCGCCCTCGTCCACCAAGAATTAAAACGCTGTCTGTCATTACTCCAGATTAGCAATACTAACCTTATTTCATCAGTTTTGCGTCCTGTTTGCCATCGGTTACAAGTATGACTTGCTTGCCAACGAAGGAGGACTTTTCAATTATTGGTAGTTAATATAGCGGTTCCCATTCAGATGCGGTACAACATTATATCGCCTGGTGTAGGGGCACGGCACTGCCGTGCCCTTACGGGTGTACCTCACGCTTGTCGGGAACCGCTATATAGCGGTTCTCTGTTGACTGAAGTACAAGAACCCCACCCCCAACCCCCTCCCCGCTCTTCGAGAGGGGGCTATGATATTAGGAAACGCTAAAAGTTTTGCGCCTCAATTTGCCTGACTACCGTTAGCGCCGAATAACTCACTCCAGCAGTACCTTCGCCGGGATGGGTGGAGTCACCAACTAACCACAAATGCTGAATTGGTGTACGATTGGCGAACCCAAAGGGGCCAAAGTTAGGAATTCTTTGACCAATACCGCCAACTATACCGTGATCGCGGGCTGTGAAATGGGCAAAGGTGCGGGGTGTTGCGGCTTCTTGATGAATAATAGTTTCTGGTTTGAGATAAAAATATTGGGCAAGACGAGCGATCGCTTCTTGGGTAAACTTTTCTTTTAGTCCTTCATAATCTTCAGTCTCCCACCACTGTGCAGGATTGACAAATGAAGAAGCGATAATTGTCGCTTTACCCTCCGGTGCGCGGCCGTCTCCAGGATGACTGACGGAAACAAATAGGGAATTATTCTCGCCAATGGGGCCATCAGCATCATACAAAAATTGGAGGTGGGGAGGGCATTCAAGCGGAATCGCGCTGGCATCTACACCCAAATACACCACAAAAGCACCCGATGCTTGGGGTAGTTTTTCCACCCGGTTTTTATATCCAGATGGCGCTTGTTCGCCCAATAACTGCACCAAGTTTTGCACGGTGACGTTGCTAACTATGTGGTTGGCTGCTTCTGTCCAGACTTCGCCAGTTTTCTGATTTCTAATGACTACAGCAGTAGCTTTGCCGTCTTCTACTTTAATTTGTTCTACAGTGTGGCGCATCAACAACTTGCCGCCATTTCTTTCTAAAGATTGTACCAAGCGATCGCTTAATACTTGCATACTTCCCTGGAGGTGAAACAACCCTTGGGGCAGTTGGGATACACTCAACGCTGTGGCGGCATAAAGTAATGCTGTCTTCTCTGCATCTACCTGGGAGTATAGCTTTAGTTGCAAATCTAAAAAAGTCCTCAATCGCTGGTCATTTCCCAGTCCACATAACCGTAAAGCATCTCCTACCGTAAACAAAGTGAAGGGAACGGTAATGAATGTACTGGGACGCACCGCTTGCATTAGCTGCCACAAATCCCATAAATTACGTGGTGGTAGCACCGGATCGCGTCCTTGAAATTCCCAACTGGCATTAAATAAAGTTGCCATCAATTGCCAAAACGGTTCGCTACCAGGGAACTGTTTTTGTCGTTCCTCTTGCCATTTCTCTTGGTCGCGCCAAACATTAATCGGTGTGCTTTCCCCAGGTAAATAGACCGCACATGCAGGGTCACAAGGCGTTGCTTGTGGTAAATCTATTGACAATTCTGAGAAAATGCGGTGGTGAATTCCCCCTGGTTCCAACCCCGCCACCTGAGTTGCTCCCACATCAAAGGTAAATCCCTGTCGTTTAAACGTCGAAGCACAGCCTCCTGGTACGAGGGCCTGATCCAAAATTAAGACCTTGTAACCTCTATGAGCTAATAATGCTCCAGCAGTCAGTCCACCTATTCCGGCACCAATAACCACGACATGAGAGTTACTTTTGTCAAGAGAAATGCTGGACATTGATTAGTTTATTTAAAATTCTTAACATTTTTAATTATAATTTTACCTTCTCTGCGCCATCTGTGCCCATGCAAATATTTCCAGTATCGGTGCGAGCAGATTCTAACTTTTTGTAAAGATTGCATAGGAAAACACGTAAAGTTATCTGCTTGATATCGAGAAATTAATAGAGGTTTCCTTTAAGAATGAAATTACATGTCAGTATCAGCTTCTTTAGACCTGTCTAAAACTTTCTTCCTCAACAGCTTACTAGGAGCTAATCAGACAATTTATTTAGATTTCGACGGCAATATCACCTCTGGTACTTCCTGGAACACAAGTGGTCTGGCTAACATTATCACCCCTGCCTTCGACTTCGACAGCAATACAGCATCCTTTAGCTCGGTTGAACTTGAAAGAATTCAGTATATCTGGCAGCGTGTCGCTGAGGATTTCAGCCCATTTAATGTTAATGTCACAACGCAGGCTCCAGCAGATATTAACGATCTGATTAAGAGCGGCAGTGATGATACTCGCTGGGGTGTGCGTGTTGCGATCGGCGGTAGCTATTACGATTGGTATGGTGAAGGAGCCGGAGGAATCGCCTATGTTGGTTCTTTCAACTGGGATAGTGATACTCCTGCCTTTGTTTTTGCTAAAGATACGATAAACGGTAATGAGAATGATACGGCTTATCTTATCTCTCATGAAGTAGGTCATACGCTGGGACTCAAGCATGATGGACGAATAACCCCTGCTGAAGAATACTACGAAGGACATGGTAGTGGAGAGACTGGCTGGGCACCGATCATGGGATCGGGGTATTACCAGGAGCTAGTCCAGTGGAGTAAAGGCGAGTATGCTTCTGCTAACAATACTGAGGATGATTTGCAAATTATTACGACCCAAAATGGGTTCACCTACCGAGCCGATGATTGTGGTGATACAATTGCGACAGCAAAGCCACTAAACATTTCTAGTACGTCTATCAGTGATAGTGGCATCATTGAGCGCAATACAGATCTAGATTTTTATAGTTTTGTCACAGGTACTGGTCTGATTAGCTTGATAGTGAATCCTTTTAGTCGAGGGCCAAACTTAGACATTTTGGCAGAGCTATACAATTCTGCTGGTACCTTAATTGCATCGTCCAATCCAACAGATTTACTATCTGCAAGTATTACAACAAATGTCGTTGCTGGAAATTATTACCTCAAAATTGATGGTATAGGAAAAGAAAATCCTCTTTCAACTGGCTACACGGATTACGGCAGTTTGGGGCAGTACTTTATCAGTGGTACTCTAAACTTTCTTAATATCCAGCGATGGGCAACTGGTCAAGGCGGGTTTTGGGATACTCAAAAATGGCTAGTCGGCGATTTTAACGCAGACGGGAAAGATGATTTAGTCAACGTCTTCAATGATGAAGGTCTAGCCAGTATCGATACTCACTTATCTAATGGTGAGAGTTTTGATATCCAGCGATGGGCAACTGGTCAAGGCGGGTTTTGGGATACTCAAAAATGGCT
>JAHCSU010000156.1 GCA_023522315.1 Nostoc sp. CCCryo 231-06 | reverse complement strand
CGCAAACGCGAGAGCGTCTGTCTGCGACACGCTGTTCGCGTTCGTAGAGAAGCGGCTTGCCGCAGGCTACCGCAGAGGCGCAGAGAAGTCAGTGCGCCCTTGCGGTTCCCCGACTTGTTCGCTCTTAGCGTTAAGGCAGGGTAGCAACTGGCGCTACACAGAGAGAAGAAAGAGAAGAAAAAATTGCTTAACCCAAGCGTATTGGAACATAACGTACCATTCCGGATACTTTTGGTGCATTATGGAAGCCGTAACATACCCTACAAAATAATTTTGTTGAGTCCATGTTTTTTAAAACTCAGTACTGCTGAATAGCTAATATTTCAGATGCCAGCAACAACTCATACATTAACAGAGGCAAGATAATTACCCTGTTTTTTTATGCTCAATAATGTAAATTTTTAGGATTCACCTCTTGGCAGAAGCAATTGAGGATAGAATGGTTAGTGTCGGGCATAAAACTTTGATTTTACCTGCTGACTTTTGTAATTAATCAAAAGCAAACGGTAATAGTTTGAAATAACCGAATTTCTTTAATGCCCAAATTATTCGATGCATAAGTCCTAAATTTACGTTTGGACTACTACATCTATCCAAGGCATCACACAAGCGTTTGAAAGGGTAATAACTCAAGACATTTCTTGTCGGTTCAGATATTACGCGTACTTAATTATAGAACGACAACCACTGTAAATGCAACGCAGCTTCATCAAGTTGAATTCACTAACATTCTTATATGAACACAACACATCAAGGTCAGAGCAAAAAAACTGCTCTTATTACTGGGGCAGCTGGTGGGATTGGCTACGAATTAGCATGTATTTTTGCTGCTCATGATTACCATCTGGTCTTAATAGACAGAAACGGGTTAAAGCTAGTAGAAATTGCAGCTAAATTCCAAGAAAAATTTGGAAATCTTGTCAAAACTATTGTTAAGGATTTATCTATATCAACCGCACCTGAAGAAATTTTCACAGAGTTGCAACTCGCCAATATTCAGGTTGATGTGCTGGTAAATAATGCTGGATTTGGGATCTATGGATTATTTCACGAAACAGACTTAGCTACTGAATTGGAAATGCTACAGGTAAATTTGGTGTGTCTCACCCATTTAACTAAACTATTTGTGAAACACATGGTAAAGCAAGGTGAAGGTAAAATATTAAACGTTGCCTCAGCTGCTGCTTTTCAACCAGGGCCTTTGATGGCGGTTTATTTTGCTACTAAAGCTTATATCTTATCTTTTTCAGAAGCGATCGCTAATGAATTAGAAGGTACTGGTGTCACTGTAACAGTTCTTTGCCCAGGCTCAACCGCATCTGCCTTTCATGAAAGAACTGGAATGGCTGACTCTAAGTTAGTCAAGGGCAAGAAAATGATGGATGCAAAAACAGTAGCCGAAATTGGTTTTCGCGCCTTAATGAAAGGCCAAACCATTGTTATTCCTGGTTTTATGAATAAACTACTTGCAAAAATCGTCAGATTTGTACCCAGAAACCTGGTGACAAAATTTGTGAGAAATATGCAGGAAGATAAGTAAGGGGCATTGGGAATGGGGCATGGGGCATTGGGCATTGGGGGAGAATGACTAATGACTAGGATTAATACTGCCAACACTTCAAATGCCAGCTAAAATTCGCCACCGCAACAGCAGCAACATAATTGTTAGCAGGCACTAGTTCAAAAAGACTCCAGTCTTCAGTTATCTGTAACCTTGCTGGTTCTGTGGGAGTCAGCGATACTTCAACTTGCTCTAACTGGGATAGTCCATCTCCAGTTGCTTTTAAATAAGCTTCCTTACAAGTCCAGTAACGAAAAAATACCTCTTGCTGTTGGTTGGGAGATAGCGATCGCAACATCTCATATTCTCTCGGTAAAAAGAACCGTTTGGCAAGAGCTTCCAAGTCAGACATTGAGCGAATATATTCTAGGTCTACACCAATTTGGCGAGTAGAATTCACCGCACATAAACCCAACCCTTGCGAGTGAGACAAGTTAAACGCCAGTCCAGTATCAGCAAATGTATCTGCTAATACTGGTTTGCCACGGTGTTGATAATTAAACTGCACTTGTAGGGGCTGGATACCCAAATAGCGACCTAATATAGTTCGGAGAATACCACGACCCGCGATGAAACGCTGCCGATGTTCCTGAAAATAGAACCGTTCAGCACGAGCAATTTCGTCACTGGAAAGAGTTTCTCTCAAATGTTGTAACCGTGTTTCTGGTTGGTCAAGTTCTATGCGCCAGACATGAATCTCATCCGGTAACAAAGTTAAATTTATTGGTGCAGGTAGCCAGAGATGATCAGCCGTCATGATAATTCGTAATTATTATCTTTGCCATTGATTGAGCCAGCGTACTTGACCAATCCAGTCAGCAGCTTGTGTCTCTAGAAGTAGACAATCTAAAGCAACAATCAAACTAGAGAGAGTCCAACTATTTTGGGCAGCTAAAATAATACCATTATGATTAGGATAACTTTGTGCCAAAACTAAAAAATCGCGGATATTGAAAGTAAAAATACACCTTTTTCTAGCAGTAGCCTCTAATAACTGGGTTTCATCACTTGTATCTAAAGGCATCCAATCTGTGGGAGTTCGGGTGACATCATGACCCTGATTAAGCAAAGCTAAATGCAAAGCTTTAATTGATGTATCAGCATCTAAATGTAACAGAGGCTTAGACATTGTGAGCTGATTCGAGAGCTACTTCCGATGCGATCGCCTCATCTATTTCTTGCTGATGAGCAGCATAGAAAGACAGGGCTGCATTCACCTGAGCCTCACTCAAATCATACTCAGCAGCAATTTGCTCGGCAGATAATCGCCATTGTTGAGATGCGATCGCTAAAGTCTGCACCCGCAAGCCAGTTCCATGTAGTATTGGCACTGCTAAACCACTAGCACCTCGGCGGTAAGTAAGCTCAGGAAATACAGAGTTGTCAAAATCCTCAGTTAAAATTTCGACCTTTTCAGCTACAGCAGAGACAATAAATTGCTCAAGAGAAATGCCAAGGGTTGCAGCATATCTTTGGGCTTTTTGTCGTAACAGTGGGGGCAAATTAAAAGAGTCAGATGTCATCAATATATTCTACCTAGCTAACAATAATATCTTGCTAAACCAATCCTATCTTAACCTTTGCCATGAAAGGCAATCCTAATATAGGAATCCTATTTGATTTTTTAACTTCCTTATTATTGGGCAACAGGAAAAGATTTACTTCTTACCCCTTGCTTTAAGGAATAAATCATTTTCTCACGCTATCAAATGGGACTGCCATATCTTAAAATTAGGAATTAGGAATTAGGAATTAGGAATTAGGAATTAGGAATTAGGAATTACGAATTACCCTGTTGCTCCAACCATTGTAAAACCCGATTCCATGCCCACCAAGGATCAGCATCTTTTACTTGACGCTGGCAATTTTTACTACTCAAATAGCCAACATGGCCGCCGTACTTAGTCAGAAATAAATCTATTGCGGGATTGCGATCGCACGCTTCTTGTAATTCCGGTATGATAGCTGGGTCAAAAAGTGGATCGTCAGCAGCATATAAAATTAAAGTCGGTTTTGAGATTTGCGGCAATATTTGTAAAGCACTACTAGCTTGGTAATATGCCTCCACAGAAGAAAAACCTAATCGGTTAATTACCAGTTCATTGTCAAAACCCCAAATACTATTCGCCCGTTCAATCGCTGCTGCGTCAAGGCTTCCCGGATGAGCATCATGGATTCGCCATGCCAGTTTTTTTAAATTCTGGGCAATCCCTGCTTCCAAATATCTGCCGAAAGGCTTTGTAACTAGATAAGATAGCGATCGCTCCGAATCTAAACTCGGACAAATCACCATACCACCGCCAATATCGCCATCTTCTAGTCCTAAATCTTCATGCTCCCTAATCACCTCACCAGCCACCTTCACCGCCCATAGCGCCAATTGCCCTCCTAACGAATACCCTGTAAACCAAAATTTACCCGGACATCCCATTGCCTTAGCAGCAGCAGCGATGCGAACAAAATCTTCCCCCTCATACAAACCATCAGAAGTTAGAGTCGGGGACAGTTCGGCAGTTTTCCCGTGGGCCCGCCAATCAAATAACACCACAGCGTAGCCTTGAGCGTAGGCTTTACGTCCTAGCACTCTCAGAAACCATTCCGTCTCTAACTCCCCAGTAATGCCATAAGTACCGATAATCGTGCTATGAGCATTTTCCGGGATGGCAACCAAGCCAAAAATTGGCACACCTTGCCCACCAACAAAGATTTTCTCGTGATAAGACGGTTCTGGGTCTTTAGTAGTACTTTCCCAGTAACGTTTTCCCCACAAAGCGGTGTAAACAGTCATCGTTAGACCGTTTTGTAAAAACCAAGACGGATTGTAGGGGGGAGTATAACACATCATAGACTATAAGATTTCATGTAGTTGAGTCTTGATTTCACAGTCATTTAATCTTAATATTTATGTAAGATTTAAAAACTTTCTTCATCATTGATTCAAAAATCTTTGTACCTATCAAAGGTTGTTAATTATCCTTAATAAGTAGTAATAATTTTAAGAATGCCGAGGATTCTTGTCATAGACGATGACCCAGCGATTTCAGAACTAGTTGCCGTCAACTTGGAAATGGCTGGCTACGATGTTAGTCAAGCTGAAGACGGCATCAAAGGTCAAGCACTGGCTCTCCAGTTACAACCAGACTTGATCATGCTCGATTTAATGTTGCCCAGAGTAGATGGGTTTACCGTTTGCCAACGCCTACGGCGAGACGATCGCACCTCTGAGATTCCGGTGTTAATGTTGACGGCTTTGAGCCAAACTCAGAACAAGGTAGAGGGCTTCAATGCTGGCGCAGATGACTACCTCACCAAGCCTTTTGAACTTGAAGAACTCCTAGCGCGGGTGCGGGCGCTTTTGCGGCGTACTGACCGCATTCCTCAAGCAGCAAAGCATAGTGAGATTCTCAACTATGGCTCACTCACTCTGGTTCCCGAAAGATTTGAGGCAATATGGTTCAATGAGACGGTGAAATTGACTCATTTGGAATTTGAGCTACTTCACTGCTTATTGCAACGCCACGGTCAAACAGTTTCTCCCAGCGAAATCCTCAGAGAAGTTTGGGGCTACGATCCTGATGATGACATAGAAACGATTCGAGTCCATATTCGCCACTTGAGAACCAAGCTAGAACCAGATCCCCGCCACCCCCGCTATATCAAAACAGTATATGGTGCTGGATACTGTCTTGAATTACCCGGTGTACCTCCATCAAATGAAGCGGCTTCAGTAACAGTCGTTGAATGAAATCACGCTAAATTCCCTTAAACTTTGCTATCACTTAGGCAATAACTCTCTGTAACTCTTATTCCTTACCGTTTAGTTAAGGTTATTAGTGGGATTTAGCTAATTCCAAAAGAAGCCTCATGTCTATCTGTCTTCAGATGAGCGATGAGATGAATTTTGGGGCAATGACGAAAGGGGTAGTTCACTAGTATTACAATACAACGTCTCTACAAACGCCTGACTTTTCAGGGCATCTGGAAAACCTCACTTCTATTTCTCTCTTCCTTTAAGGAGAGAGACTTTGAATTTTCCCCCTTCCCGCGTCGGGAAAGGGGTTAGGTTTTTGGTGGATTTTTCCACATAACGTGAAAAGTCAGTACAAGCACATCCTTGAAATTTTAAAATAAAGCGTATTTTGTCAATGAGTTAAAATACTCAAAGTAAGCTTGGTAAAAATGATAATCGTGTGGTATCGAGGGAGAGAATTCGAGTTTCGGTTGCACTTCTCTGTCTCTTTTTGATTATCATTATTTTCAAAGTCTTTGACAGCTTAAATATTATATGAAAAAGTTATAAAAAAGTATTGTAACGATACAATAACTTTGTCAAAAACGTGCTTAATTCTTAGGTAAATTAAATTTATAAAACTGAAATAAGTTGCAAAATTGGAGTTAACAATAATGCGATTTTTTATAAAAGGTTATTTGGTGAGTATGTTGGCTGGAGTCATAAGCTTAGTGGCGAATCAAGCTTTAGCAGTAACGGGGCCAGGAGCTACTATGAAGAATTCCTATCCCCAAGACAATTCATGTTTAAGCACTTCGAGTTATGGAGGAATTATCAATAACTGTGCTTACAGCGTTCAAGTCGTAGGAACCCTGCAACTTTCAGCAGGTTCTCACCCAACGTCAGTTAGAATTTATGGAAATAATAGTTCGTGTCAAGCAATTTCGATTAATGGTGTTGGAAACGGTGCCTCGTTTAGTTCTCAAGTTTATACTAATTCGGGGCCAAAAGCTTGGCAAACCCTGAATCTTGGTAGCATTGATGTATATGATGGGCCTGATGGGAATAGCGAAACAGGTACACTCTTTACGTGTTCGCTCGAAGCTGGTGGTATTATAGGCAATTTCACAGCAAAGTAAGGTTCGCTAAAGCATTTGAAGTGTTTGCCTACATAACATACGCATGATTGAAAGCTGTTGAGCAGTCGGAGTCATCGATGAGAGGTTAAGAATAAATGGAAAAAGTGCAAATACCTTAACCTCTCACGAATCAAACCCTGCCAGTCTTTTCTCTGTATACATATTTTATTGATTATTGCAATCAAAGTTAGTCAATAAGTATAACCTTTTATCTATGAAAGCAATTTAATATTTATTTAAAATTAAGGCTTGCGAATAAACAAAAGTGTCATATAAAGCTGTAAGCTATTATTGATACCATTGAACTTGACGATCAATAAAACTTGCAATTCTTGTAAGTTTTTCCAGTCAAATTTTTGAACTGTCTTTGACCTAAGCCTTCCGTATTGGAGATTCGTATTTAGCGACTCGCCATTTAAAAAGGCACTATATCCAGCTGCTTTGCAAAGAATTAAAGTTTTCTTTGTCTGATTTTTCATGGCAATAAAACTTCAAACTTACTCAAAGTAGCTGGCAATTTTGAGAAACCCAAATTTATTTTGCATTTTTTGTAACCAAAGCCCCAGTATGTCATTGACTAATACGATCAACTTTAGAAACTTACAAGGCGATTTATTCGGTGGTTTAACTGCTGCGATCGTTTCGTTACCTCTAGCACTAGCATTCGGTGTTGCTTCCGGTGCTGGGCCTGTAGCTGGTCTTTATGGTGCAGTTTGTGTCGGCTTTTTCGCAGCCTTATTTGGTGGGACACCAACCCTAATTTCTGAGCCAACCGGGCCAATGACCGTGGTTATGACTGCAATTGTCGGTTCCATGACCGCAGCTAACCCCGAAAACGGCTTGGCAATGGCATTTACCGTAGTCATGCTAGCGGGAATATTTCAAATCTTTTTTGGGATATTTAAGTTGGGTAAATACATTACCCTCATGCCTTACAGTGTGATTTCTGGGTTTATGTCTGGGATTGGCGTGATTCTGATTATTTTGCAGATTGCTCCTTTTGTCGGACAGGCAAACCCTAAAGGTGGCGTACTGGGGATGGTGCAAAATCTGCCTCTGTTATTAACTAAGATTAATCCTGCCGAAACAGCTTTGGGCTTGCTGACGCTGGCAATTATTTTCTTCATGCCAGCCAAGCTTAAGCGCTTTGCTCCTCCCCAGTTGGTAGCATTAATTATCGGAACTATAGTTTCTTTGACCATCTTCGGCGGTACGGATATCAGACGAATTGGGGAAATTCCCGTAGGGCTACCGACATTACAATTGCCTGTCTTCACAGCATCCCAAATGACAATCATGATTGTTGATGGGGCAATGCTGGGGATGTTGGGTTGTATTGATACTCTACTAACGGCGGTAATTGCAGACAGTTTGACCCGTACTGAACACAAATCTGACAAAGAATTGATTGGTCAAGGTATCGGTAATCTAGTATCTGGCTTGTGTGGTGGGCTACCTGGTGCTGGTGCCACGATGGGAACGGTAGTTAATATTCAAACTGGTGCTAGAACAGCTGTCTCTGGTTTAACTCGCGCATTAATTTTGTTAGTTGTAGTTTTGTGGGCTGCGAGTATCACTCAACCTATCCCAATGGCGGTATTGGCTGGTATTGCTCTGAAAGTGGGGGTTGACATTCTTGATTGGAGCTTCTTGAAACGCGCTCATAAGGTGTCGCTGAAAGGCACAATCATCATGTACGGTGTGTTGTTTTTGACCGTATTTGTTGACTTAATTGTTGCCGTCGGCGTGGGAGTGTTCATTGCTAATATCTTAACTATCGATCGCCTCTCGGAATTACAATCTCAGGAAGTGAAGGTAATTAGCGATGCCGATGACGCAGTTATCTTGGATGACGAAGAGAAGAAATTGCTTGATCTAGGTAATGGACGTATCCTGCTATTTTACCTGAGCGGGCCAATGATTTTTGGAGTATCCAAAGCGATCGCTCGTGAACATTCAGCAATGGCAGACTCTGACGTGCTGATTATGGATTTGACTGATGTACCAATGTTGGGTGTGACTGCTTCTTTGGCAATTGAAAACGCCATCAAGGACGCTAGTGAACAAGGTCGTAATGTGTTAATTGTTGGTGCAACTAGCAAAGTCAAAAAGCGCTTAGACAAGTTTGGCATTTCCAGGTTTGTACCAGAGCATTACATGTTTGTAGATCGTGTAGATGCACTTAAACAAGCCGTTGCTTTAGTTAATCCTCATGCAACTGAGGCTAATAATCCTGGCGTTGGTACTTACACTGACACCTATTCGTAATTCGTAATTCGTAATTCGTAATTAATAATTCAATTACGAATTACGAGATATAAATTACATTTTTTAGATTGGCTCCAAAATGAATCAGAAACACAAGCAAAAACATGATTTTTTCAGAACCAATACTTAATTCGTTTACCTGGTTAAATTTTCTCACTGGAGGTTTACAGTCTCCTTTACTAGCAACAACTAACGAGGCGGAATATGCTCCTATTGTGCTGACTGGAGTATTGCTAAGTTTAGTAGTTATTTATCTGGCTAGTAAAATTGGTGGCGAATTATTTAGAATGATGGACTTGCCCCCTGTATTAGGAGAATTAGTTGGTGGCGTGCTTGTGGGTGCTTCTGCTCTGCATTTGGTAGTGTTTCCCGACAGTGGAGCAGCTGGTAGCGACTCCATTATCATGACTATCCTGCAATTCATTAACAACCTCAGTCCTGATGCCGTCACATCAATCTTTCAAAGCCAGAGCGAAGTTGTTTCTGTGCTTGCCGAACTAGGTGTGATCATTCTGTTATTTGAAATTGGTCTAGAATCAGACTTAAAAGAGTTACAGAAAGTCGGTTATCAAGCGACAATTGTTGCTTGTGTTGGGGTAGCTGTTCCTTTTGCGGCTGGTACGGCGGGGCTGATTTTATTGTTTCATGCGCCAGTAATTCCGGCGATTTTTGCAGGTGCAGCGCTCACCGCTACGAGTATTGGGATTACCTCCAAAGTTTTGTCAGAAATTGGGCAGTTAAAATCTCGTGAAGGTCAGATTATTGTCGGTGCAGCGGTAATTGATGACATTTTAGGTATCATCGTGTTGGCAGTGGTTGCGAGTCTTGCCAAAACTGGTGAGGTTGATATTTTTAATCTCATTTATCTAATTGTCAGCGCTACAGTCTTTCTCATCGGGTCGATTTTATTAGGGAAATATTTCAATCAGAGTTTTGTTGCCATTGCGAATAAATTGCAAACGCGAGGCAACTTAATTATTCCAGCATTTATCTTTGCCTTTTTCATGGCTTTTCTGGGTAGTGCCATTCATTTAGAAGCTATCTTAGGCGCATTTGCGGCTGGTTTAGTTTTGGATGAAACGGATAAACGCAAAGAGCTAGATGAGCAGGTTAAACCTGTTGCTGATATGCTAGTGCCAGTTTTCTTTGTGACAGTTGGCGCCAAAGTTGATTTAGGCGTTCTTAATCCTTTAGTTCCAGGAAATCGAGAAGGATTAATTATTGCTATATTCTTAATGTTGGTAGCAATTATCGGTAAAGTTGTCACAGGTTGGGCGGTTTTTGGTCAACCTGGAATTAATCGGTTAGCGGTTGGTGTGGGGATGATTCCCCGTGGCGAAGTTGGGTTAGTGTTTGCCGCGATTGGTGCAGCTAGTGGTACTCTAGATAAACCATTGCAAGCTGCGATCGTGATTATGGTAATTTTGACAACCTTCTTAGCACCGCCTTTATTGCGGTTTGCATTCAAACAATCGCCAGAAGAAAAAGAAGCTTTAGAAGAAGCCAATTTAATCGGCTAGTTACTTTTATCCCACTACCTTAAAGCACAAGATAGGTAAAAGAGACTAATTTTATTTTCTCTTTTACCTTTAACTCTTATCCAACAGGCAATTTCCGTGTTAGAAGCGTGCATATTCGCAACAATATTTTGCGGATTTTTCGGCATCATCCTTAAAAATAACCTCGTTATGAAGATCATCTCTATGGATGTCATGAGTACCGGGGTTATCGCCTATTACGTGCTGATTGCATCACGAGATGGCTTATTCACACCAATTGTTTCCAACGCCAAAAATGTCAAATACGCCGATCCGGTTCCCCAGGCGGTTATATTGACGGCGATTGTGATCGGATTTTCGATTCAGGCGTTAATGCTCGTCGGCGTTATGAAGTTGGCACGAGATAATCCGACTTTGGAAAGCAACGAAATCGAGAAGAATAACACGCCATGAATAGCATTACCATCGCATGGATTGCACTACCATTTTTTTTGGGGTTCGTCATTTATTTGCTCCCAAAAGTTGACAAATATCTCGCACTATGCGTAGCTTTTGCTTCCGCAGGATATGCGTTGCAGCTATTTGTCGCTCAGTCCCCACTAACACTACAGTTACTAGATAATTTTGGCGTTATTTTAACAGTCGATCAATTAAGCGGCTACTTTATCTTAACTAATGCACTGGTGACAGCAGCAGTCATCCTCTACTGTTGGCACAGCGATAAGACAGCTTTTTTTTACGCACAACTGATTATTTTGCACGGCAGTGTCAATGCCGCGTTTGTCTGTTCGGATTTGATCAGTTTATACGTCGCGTTAGAGGTGAGTGGTATTGCTGCGTTTCTGTTGATTGCCTATCCCCGAACTGACCGATCGATTTGGGTTGGCTTACGCTATCTGTTTATCAGCAACGTGGCAATGCTTTTTTATCTGGTTGGCGCGGTGTTGGTCTATCAGGCGCATCATTCCTTTAGTTTTGCAGGTTTGCGCGTAGCACCTCCAGAAGCGCTTGCCCTGATTTTTGTGGGACTCTTGACAAAAGGAGGAATTTTTGTATCGGGATTATGGTTGCCGTTGACTCACTCCGAATCGGAAACGCCGGTGTCGGCCATGTTGTCGGGAGTTGTGGTAAAAGCTGGTGTCTATCCATTGGTGCGGTGTGCGCTGATGGTGGAAGAGATTGACCCAATTGTAAGAATTTTCGGAGTTGGGACGGCGCTTTTGGGAGTGTTTTATGCAGTGTTTGAAAAAGATACCAAGCGGACGCTGGCGTTGAGTACTATTTCTCAGTTAGGTTGGATTATTGCTGCGCCGGGCGTAGGAGGCTTTTATGCGTTGGCGCACGGACTGGCAAAATCGGCGCTTTTCCTGATAGCGGGTGTCTTACCGAGCCGAAACTTCAAGGAATTGCAAGATAAGCCGATCAATACCCCAATTTGGATTGCCCTGGTTATAGCCAGCCTCTCAATTTCGGGCTTTCCCCTGTTGGTTGGCTTTGGAGCGAAGATGTTGACACTGGAGAATTTGGAACCCTGGGAAGCGATCGCCATGAACATTGGGGCGGTAGGAACAGCAACAGTGTATGCCAAATTCATATTTCTGCCGCATGGGGGACGAGAGAATGTACGCCCAGGTTTCTGGCAACCAATTATACTATTAATCGCTGCGCTCATTCTGGCAAGCGCGGTCTATTACCAGGCGTATACCATTGCGAATATTATAAAAGCACTCGCAATCATCGGTATTGGTTGGTTAGCGTATTTACTAATTTTTAAACATTCAGTACTCAAGCTGCCGCGTGTCCTTGAACAATTCGATCATCTGATCGGTGTGATGAGTCTGATTTTAATCCTGTTGTTCTGGAAGGGATTTGCATGGTTGGGCATCTAAATTTTATATTGCGACTAACTATCTGGTTTTTGCTCACTGCCGATTTCGGTGTAGCAAATATCATCATTGGAATTAGCATCGCACTTTTATTACCTGGTGGTCGCACAGCTAGGCAATCATTAAAAGACTGGCTGCGGGTGCTGGGTGAGATTGTAGTGGCGATTCCGCAAGCGTATATTGAGGCATTTCAAATCATCCTCCGCCCCCATAAATACGAAGAGATCACGATGGAACGAGTTAAACCACGACGGACGCCAGGGCTGATATTCCTGGATATATTCTTGATCACCTTTACACCAAAAACCATTGTTTTGAAATATCACGAAGCAGGCTGGTATGAAGTGCATCGAGTGCAACGGAGGAAAAAGACATGATCCTGAATCTGGCATTGATTGCAATGATTCTGACACTGCTCATCCCCATGTATGAGGCATGGCAAGATGATGATATTTGGCAAAAAATGCTGGCATTTGCCAGTGTTGCCACCAAAACTTCAATCATGATTCTGGTTGTATCTGTCTTGCGCGACGATTGGATGATTGGTGTTGTCGGAGTAATCATCCTGAGCGTAGGGAATGCCGGATTAATGCTGTTGGCACATGTCCTCAAAAGAATGAATGATTTAGCGAATGAATAATATATGATTAACGTGCTTAGTTATACCTGCATAGGTTTAGGAATCTTCTTTTGGTTTTGGGGAACCTTCCCCTTGCTTGGCGATCGCTCAGTGTTATTCAAGCTGCATAGTCTTTCGGTTGCAGATACGCTCGGATCGATGAGTATTATCGTCGGGTTGCTCCTGAAGATACCCAGTGAATGGCCGTTGCTCGTCCTTGCCATCATCTCTTTGGCAATCTGGAATACGGTGCTGGGGTATGTGTTGGCTTACTGTTCTAGTAGCGAGGGTAGCCATGAGTGATAGCTATATATATGCGATCGTTGCCCTGCTGCCCTTGGCTGCTTGTATGCTGGTATTTCAGGTCAATCCATACCATGCGTTGGTAATTCGCGGCATCTTGGGAGCGGTGGCGGCAATGGTATATGCGGTTTTAGGAGCGCCAGATGTTGCTTTAACTGAAGCATTGGTGGGTACTATGCTGGCAATTACCCTTTACGCGATCGCAGTGCGTTCATCCTTAGTGATGCGTCTTGGCTTGGTCAAAGACGAGGCAAATGACGAAAGCCATTTTGGGCAACTGATGGATGACTTACGCACAATTTTTCGCAAACGCCAGATGCGTCTAGAACTGGTTCCCTACCCAAATACCCAAGCTTTGGAACGGGCGCTGATGGATAAAGAAGTCCATGCGACCTGTGTCAGACAAGAACAAGACGAGGCAACAAGTGAAGACGAAAAACAATTTTATCACACCGCCATTAGGGTGAAACGCATCTATGAGATTATGCAAACTGAACTTACATCACCAGCGACAATCCTGAGTTATGTAAGTACACCAGCTGAAGGAGAGAAGCATAAATGAAATGGATCTACATTGCAGCAGGGATAGCGCTGTTTGTAAAAATGCTCGTCTTGCCGAATTCAGCGCCAGTCGTACCGGATTTCTCGATCGTTGAATCGATTGTTAAAGATGGTGGCATACCCAATGCGGTAACAGTGATCATTCTCAGGAATCGTTTGTATGACACGATCTTCGAGGTGGTGGTATTTACGATCGCAATTATGGGAGTTAATTTTCTGCTGGCGAATGAACAGCCGTCCTGCGCGATCTATCGTTTCACAGATCAACCATCCATTGTTCTGGCGCGTCTGGGAGCAACTATTGCCGCGTTGGTAAGTATTGAACTAGCTATTCGGGGGCATCTCAGCCCTGGCGGTGGTTTTGCGGCTGGAGTTGCAGGCGGAACTGCGATCGGGTTGATTGCGATTACCTCTTCACCGGAGTGGATGCAAGGGATTTACCAGCGCTACCACGCCGCTACATGGGAGAAGGTTTCGGTTCTTGTTTTCATTGTACTGGCGGCTATAACTCTGGCTGGAGTGGAGTTACCGCATGGGGAAATGGGCGCACTTTTGAGTGGGGGAATTGTCCCCTTGCTGAATATTCTAGTTGCAGTCAAAGTTGCGTTGGGGTCGTGGGCGGTGATTTTGGTTTTTATTCGTTATCGAGGATTGTTGTAAAAGATAATGTAGGATTTTTTCTCAGCGCTCTCTGTGCCTCTGTGATTTAAAATAATTTTTTGAACCACAGAGGCGCAGAGGACACAGAGTAAAGAGGTTAAAGAGGAATTTATTTTTTGTACCTTATAAGGAAAATGCTGAAAACCCCTGAGAAACAGCAACGTAGTTGCGTATTTCGTACTTTAGGCAGGGGATGAAAGCTAGTAGCACCATGCACGGGTGTTCTGACTTAATCTTTTTGGTGTGCTATATATTCTATTACATTTTTTGTAGAAATATTCCCAGCAGTTGAAACAAAATAACTAGGTGTCCATAAGGTCGGAAGTTTAAGCAACTCTGGAAACTCTTTTCTTAAATGATGGCTTGCCCTTCCTTTGATCCTATTCATGATTTGGGATGGGTTATCTGTTGGCTTGACATTAAGAAATAGGTGTACATGATCAGGCATAATTTCCATTGCAACAATTTTCCATCTATTCTCATTGCAAACCTCACAGATAATCGCCTGTAATCGTTCCGCTATTGCGTTTACTAGCACTTTCTTCCTACGCTTAGGAATAAAAACAAAGTGGTAGTTAAGAAGTGATATTGCGTTACCTTCGTGCCTGTATTCGTCTGGAGAAAAACTTCCCATACCTGTAAATAAGTCTTGCTAAGTCGTATATAGCTATAGTATAATCAACACAATACATAAAAGGAGTAGGTTTATTTTTGCTCACAAACTATGTATTTAAGTTGCGTCCTAATATCCATCAGTCAGATAATATGTCTGAGTGGTTGAATATGCTACGTTCTAGTTACAACTGGAGCTTGGCTGATAGAATTGCTCAATATAATCATCAGTTCATTCAAGGTGATTACTGTGACATTAGGACTAGGGCAGAAGCTTGTCCAATCACTTGTTTTGTTACTAAGAATGGTGCAACTGGAGAACCTTGGAAGGATACTAAAATTGATAAGGATGGAAAGCTCAAAAACCCACGGCGCAGCGCTGGGGATATCCAAATAACTGCATTGCCAGAGTTGAAGAAAGCTAGACCGTGGTTTGGCGGAATTGACTCTACAGTGCTACAGCAAAATGTTAAACGTCTTGACGCTGCTTACAAAAACTTCTTTGAGGGTAGAGGGTTTCCTAAATTTAAAAACCGTAGCAACTTCACCTCTTTTACTTACCAGATGGGAATAAAGGTGCAAGGGAGCAAAATCTATCTACCTAAGTTGGGATGGATGCGCTTTCATAATTCACGCTCAATACCAGGGGGGTTTAGCATTAAAGCTTGTACTGTGAGAAAGCGTCAGGATGGGTGGTACGTTTCTATTAGAATTGAAGATAAAACCGTACCAGATTACTTGCCAAAAGTATTAAATGATGTTCGGTCTGTAATCGGTCTTGACTTAGGAATAACCAAGCTTGTACACCTTTCTGACTCCTATCAAATTGAGAACCCACGCTTTTCAACTAATAAAAAAGCAAAACGCACTTTGAAGATAAGACAAAGGCGAGTTAGTCGAAAAATAAAAGGGAGTAATAATCGTAAAAAATCAGCTAAAAGACTAGGGAGGTTGCACAAAAAAATAGCTGACAAGCGCTTTTCTTATCAATGGCAAACAGCTAATAAAATTGTGTCGCGCAATCTGGATGCAATTGCAGTAGAAAACTTAAACATCTCAGGGATGTTACGACGATGCA
>JAHCSU010000155.1 GCA_023522315.1 Nostoc sp. CCCryo 231-06 | reverse complement strand
GCTGTTATCTACAACTGGTGTATCTAAAGCTACTGGCTTGCCAAAGCGGCGATTCTGCGCCCAAATTAACACTAATAGTAGGATACCGACTTGCACCAATATTGGAAATACAGGAGTTTTAGCAAAAAAACTAAATAAATCTCCTTCGCTTTCTTTCTTTCTGACATCGGCATCTTTATAGCCGTGGATGTATTCATCGACAAATACTGTGTGACCTTTTTGATTAACTAAATTGGCTAAATACTTGAAATTACTTAAATAATCTTGGTAGGCGTTAGCAGCTAAATAAGGAGTGGTAGAAAAAATCACCTTTCCTTGTTTGTAATTTTCTTCCCAGACAATAGCACCAAAGCGATCGCCTAAATTAACTTGCTGGGAGTTAGCTTTTTTATATCGTCTACGTGTATCAATTTTTATATCACCTTCAGGAGATTTTTGCATACTGCTAAACTGCGCTTCTGTAACCCGCGCCCCCGCACCCAAAATTACCAAAGTATTCCCTTTTTCTACCCATTCCCGCTCTTGACTATCCAGTGTAGTCTCTCTTGGATCGCCGCTTACCTGTAGAAAGGTAACTGGGTTTTTCTCTGGCTGAATGTCACTAAAAGGCTTTTGCCAGCGCTTGATAGAAATTCCCTGCTGTTGCATAAAAGCATACCAAGCACCATAGCCATCGGAGGCGCGGTTATAAGTAGAGCCAGTGTTAATTTTAGTATTATTTGGAGCCGCAATCAAACTCAGTAAAACGATCGCAGCGAGTGCGATCGCTCCTATCCAAGCAAGGCGATTTGAACGTTTCATTTTCGATCACTATAATCACTTCGTTTCAGGATCATTAGTGTTAATACTTACTTATTTTTCAGGTAAAGTCAAAAATATAATTAATTTTATCTGAGTTTCCCAGCATTACGCGCTTTCTATATGTGACTGCGATCTCTGCCATCTTACAGTATTCCCAAGAAAGCTTTCAGAGCCGTTTTATACCTGTTTTTCAACCCCTTGGAGATTAAACCACCTTGCTGAATCTGTTCAAAACCCCATCTAGATATGCTTCTCGAATGGCTTCTTGCTGAATTTTCCCGATTTCCTCGTCACTCTTGCCCACATTTTTGAGAATATCCTCTACCAAAATCGGAATGGCAGAGCCATGAGGGTTTTTCCACTCTGGAAGGTCATGAGTCCACTCAGCAACTTCAAAAGGGTCAAGATGTCCAAAAGTTTGATAAACCTGCTGAATGATTTCCTCTTCCTCTTCACAAAGGTCTTCGTCTCCTGGATCGCGCAACAAGGAAACATGATTTTCATCACGACGAGAAATGAATTTATACCAGAGAGGTAAGGCATCATCAACGGGCTTCCCCTTGATTAGGTCATAAACGCCGCTCAAGACAGGGCCGTAATCCATCGACACATAACGATCGCCAGTAATCGGTTGTTCCATGCGTTTCAATGCAACACGATCAGCTATGTAAAGCATCTTAAGTAAGCCTAAATACTTCATAGGCTTACCGTGCAGCTTTAAGAGTATTGCTGCGGCTTCAACGGCTTTCTCAGGATGAAACCGAAACTGGATTAGCATAAGCATTCTGAAGCGATTGCTTCACACTAGTACAAATCTATTGTAAACTCTGGCGATCGCTGACACATTGCGAAAGGCAAAAGAAATTATCCGCAGATAATATCACTCAAATTGCATAAGCGATCGCTCCTATCCAAGCAAGACGATTTGAACGTTTCATTATGCTAATAAGGCTGAGGAAATTTTCATTCCGATACTGGTTGAGCCACTAAACCTTCAATAAAAGTATATATTTTGTCCTCGTACTTAGTAGCATTACACATTAGATAGGGAATGTTTAATTTATCCCTGATGTACTCAGCATAATAAATTTCTTGTTCTTGAAAAGAGCGTAGCAGAGGTAGATCATGTTTAATACTGTCTCTTGAGCTTAAACGAGTAGAGATATTTTCAGGTTCCTCAAATAAAACAATAATAGCACTAGGAGAAATACCTTCAAATGTTGAGTATGGAATTTTAGTGATTTCATTATCCTTGTTTAAGAGACAAAAATGCCCATCAATTAAATACGTATTGTCATTTTTTAGATACTTGTTTATTGATTTTACTAAAATGTCTTGATTTCCGGCAATATTCTCAACTTGTTTATTACGAAGATGTTCCTCTGCCTTTTCTCTAGTAATCAGATTGCTTGCTGAAAAATGTTCGATATTAAATCTTAATTCTATATTTTTACAAAGGTTTGTTTTACCAACACCATGCACTCCACCGACGAAAATTATTTTACGTTTTACCATATTGTTTATTTCTTAAAAAATAACAAAAATGATGAGCTTTAAATCTAAACAACGATTTGTTTAATCGTCAACTCTACAAAATTGCTCCTGCGATCATTTCATTTAGCGTCGAAAGTGGAATAAAATTAATATACTCTAATTTATTGCAATGCAAATAAACTCAACTGTTCACTTAGTCTTCCTTCCTGCATTAACTGATTTCTTCCTTTATTAAGTGCATCAATCCATTCGGACTGAATGTACCAATCTTTACGCCAGTTGATTGTGGCTTGTGGTGGTGTAAAATTATGGCAACTTTCGTGTATTTCTTTCAGAGAAATTGAAGGAAAAAGAAAGCTTTGATATATAAAAGTGCCGTATGCAAATTCACAATTTTCAAAATATATATCATAAAACTCTTTGTCTACTCCCAGAATGTGGTGATACTTACTCCACATCTTTGAGACAGATAAGGATATAGTTTTATCAGCAACAAAACCTCCCCTTATAATAGAATCAGGTGTTGTTTCGTACAAAAGAATTAGATCACCTAATTCCATCCCAATTGAGCGTTTTCGTAACTCAATTTTTTTAGTCCCATCAATAATACGTTCAGCGTAAATTCGCTTTATGCTTAGAGCTTTGATGTGTTTAACCTGCATAAAAACCTCCAAGTTCAACGGCTATTCTATAACGTTCTATACCAAGGCTGTGCATTGCTTGTGGTGGGCCATTGAGAACACCATTACTGAGTAAGTCATTTAGATGAACTACTTGACTAAGTGGCATTAGGAAGTCGAACTCAACAGCCTGTCGTTCTTGTTCCTTACTACCGATCTCTTCTAAGGTGAGAACACCCTTCATACCGAAATCACTATACAGTTTAGTGGGTGTTCCAATGTATCGATTAACAATTCTGGCGCTCGCTACTATACCAGATATAGGATGGCTGGCATAGAACAATATCAATGATCCTCTCATGTCATCTTGTTTACAACTACATCGTCCATAGTAAACCGTCTTGCCAGCTTGAAATATCTGAATCAAGAATTGAGGGCGAATTGGTATAATATAAGCTGTTTTAGGAGTGTAGACTGACTCTGCTGGATAAGTCAAGTTTAGCCAAGAATCGAGAGGGAATTGATTAATTAAACTACCATTATAAGCACTTAGCTGAACTGTTGCATCGTGAAGCTGAATTTGTTCAACTTCTTCTCTACCAGCAGGATTATAAGAAGTCGATATTATTGATGGAAATAGAATCTTTGCCTTATTTATTGCGTCCAAACTACTCTTATCAGATTCGTAAAAGAATAGTTTCGTTAAGAACCATTCCGGTTGATGAGCTTTACGTTGGTATATTTCCCGCCCTATACCTTCTACCCAGAACCCATAACGTTCAAAGAATTTAACGAGTTCGACTCTGGCTGTGGTAACAAAGGCTCTTCTAATTCGTTCTGATTTCCATTGCTCAAAACAAGTTAAGATTAAGTTTCTTCCGATACCACTACGTCGATAATTCTCAGTAACAAAAAGAGTTGATAGTTTAGCTATTCCATTCCCTTTCGGCTTCCAAATAGCAACTCCAATAGCTTGTCTATCTCTATAAGCTACGTTAAAAACAGCATCTGAACTGCTCATTGTTCTATCGAACCATTGGGGAAAGCCTGGATACATTGGAGATAGTTCATCATCAAGGACTTTGACTAATTCTATCTCACGCCTAAACTCACTACCACTAAGCTTTCTTACCCCAAATGCAGAAACGATAGACTCGAATGAGTCTCCTTCAATATCTCTTCGTCCCCCACCTAATTCTGAGAAATCATCAATGATTACAGCTCGATAAATCCTATCTAGGAAATCCTGTAATTCTTTTTGATTGGGAAATCTAAACCACTCGATTCCAGGTGCTTCTGAAATATGATATCCCTGAATTCTCAATTGGGAATGAATTGTTGTTTCCACCCACTCGCCTGGAACTTTGACTGCACCCAATAATTTTGGTTCTTCTGCATGTGAAGTTCTAATCTGTCCACGTATGCGCTGCAATGCTAATTCTTTAGGATCAGCATCAATACTCCCAGAAGTTCTGCCAATTTTAACTCGTGGCTGTTCCCGCAGATACGAGGGAAATGAATAAATGTAAAGAACTATCTGAATCTCCATATTTTGTGAGTGACCAACATAATTCTGGCTTAATTGACTGGGTAGAAATACGCAAACGCGTTAGGCTACCTATTATAACTAACTCACGAGTTTTAGCTGCAATTGTCAACTGCTTACGTTAATTTAACCACAAGTGTGAACGATAACGAGAATAAAAACCCATCTAACCCCTCTTTGCAGGCGGGGTTAGCATGAGTATTATTGCAGAGACTATATCACTCAAATTGCACAAGCGATCGCCCCGATACAATAATAAAACCGACAGAATCAAGCCTAATCTGAGGCTGGCGAATTCCCTCTAGAATGGCTGCATTTAAAGCAGTTTCTATCTTCAATTCTTCAGCTAATGCATTATCCCAACTTTGCTGGTTTAGACGCAGGCGTAATTGTTCTACTCTATTGGCTAATTTCTTTTCGGCGACTTTAGCACAACTTTGGCATAAGTCAATAAAATCGGGACGATTGGAGAGTAATTCTGAAGAAGTGTTACGCACTTGATAACAGAAATTTTGCCATTTACTAGGGTCAACAAAATCGTCAATAATTCCTAAGCGTTCCTTTGCTAGATTGTAATCTCGTCCTTGATTGTTGTTTTTATCTTTATATGGACGTTGCAAGATACTTAAGAGCGCTTTATCTTCAACAACGCGTATTGGCTCCTTGCGACCATCAACATAGATAGTTTCTATAATTGGCGGAAATAGAGCATCAACACGTCGCTGCAAGTGTTTGAATTGTGAACTATCTAGTTTGTTATCTAGTAAAACTTGTTTGGCAATTTTTAAATTTGCTTCGACTACATAATTGCATTGGAAACCGAACCACTCCTTTCCTTCTTTAGAGTCCCAAGATGCATCAGTGCGCCACATTGCAAAGGCTTCACCTCGGTCATCCCAGTTTATATAGTTCCAGAGTGCTTCAACAAATCCTTCCCCAACTCGAAAGAGTTTAATACCAGCATTCTGGTTTGCTACCCTGCGATTATAAGTACCAAATTGGTCTAGGGAACTCTCAGCAAAACGGTTTTTTAAGTCATTTATGGGAACCAATGTCCGCGTTGAGGGTTGATAACGTCGCATCTCTGATGAGTCGGGGTTATTGAGTCCTCTGAATCCCAGCGCGTCACAAATCCAGCCTTCAATTGCTCGTTTCATCTCTAGATGACAAGCATCGTAATTATCTAAATCTTGAAAATACTCGGTGGCAATTTCATCGTTTGCATCAATTTCATCTAGAGCATTCTGTTCGCTAATTTTAGCTATTTCAGCTTCAATTTGCTCTTGAATTGGCGGAATCATCTCTAACAATCCAGCAGCACTGGATTGAAACAAAACTGTTTCTAATTCTGCAAGTTTATCATCTACATAAAACTGGAGACTGGCAATTGATTGTTGAAAAATACCAAACCCATCTTTTAATACTTTATACCAAGCATTGTGAGGGCTATCTTCCAAGTAGGGGCCAATTAAGGCACTAGATTGGATGCCAATTTTGCTGCCAATGCGGTCAAGTCTGCCAATTCTCTGTTCTAATTGATTAGGCGACCAAGGAAGGTCAAAATGAATTAACCAATCGGCAAACTGGAGGTTCCGCCCTTCTTCTCCAGAGCGATCGCATACTAGAATAAAGCAGTTTGGGTTATTCTTGAACTTATTTAAACCTTCCTCAACCTTATCTGGTGATTCTCC
This sequence comes from Nostoc sp. CCCryo 231-06, assembly GCA_023522315.1. Classification (GTDB taxonomy): domain Bacteria; phylum Cyanobacteriota; class Cyanobacteriia; order Cyanobacteriales; family Nostocaceae; genus Nostoc. The sequence continues at coordinate 41,950 of JAHCSU010000155.1, read as the reverse complement.
AAATTGATGGCTGGCTACTGTCTCTGCACCAAAGCTATCAGATAAATAGCGGACAATTTCGCCACAAGTTTGCACAAAACTGGTAAACACAATAAATTTCGGCAGAATATCGCCAGTAATTGGTCTCTTGATTCTCTGCTGTATCCTCGTGATGAATTCCTTTTGATTCTTCCGAACGTTTGCGGGAATTTTGAAGTATGTACCTAACTGATTCAGCAGCACTGTTTTCAAATTTTCCGTCCGTTGTCCGTCTTCTTGAGGTTGACGAATAATTTTTAGGAAGGATTGCAGAATCTCTTCTTCCCCTGAGAATTTGGGGGTTGTAGTTAATAGGCGAATATCATGTTCTTTAAACTCTTGGATGAGTTTAGCATGAGGTTTACCAGTTAACCGGGCGGTAATTACCTGCTCTAAAATGCCTAACCAAGTACCAGCAGCTAGGAATAACAACAGAAAAATTCGCTGATATTGCTTTTCAGCAGGAGCAACACTCCGCCATTGATTGAGCAGTTCGTGAATATCAAGCGATCGCTCGTCTAAATCATACTCTTCTTTTGGCGTAAAATTGCGGTCAAATATGACATCTTCCACCGCAGCGCGACGGTTGCGAAGCATTCGGCGGTGTAGTCGATAAATATCGCTGACGTGGACGCGAATCGCTTGGAGTATTTGCTCTTGCTCAGTAGAATTTGCTGGTAAATTTTCTAAATCATCCGCCAGCTTCAGTAAAGACTCATCCTCAGCAAAGAGGTTGCGTAGTTGCTGCAAGTTGCTTTTGAGGACAACAGGTTCCGCATCTTCTTTAAAAGAAAGCAGAACTTTACCAATTTGCTGACGGCTTTCAACTTTGGCACGAAAACCTGCTAAATCACCAATTTTATAGGTTGTTGGGTCGAGCAAGTGCAACATAGCCAGAAAATCTTGCTCATGATTGAGAACAGGAGTGGCAGATAATAAAAGTAAGCGATCGCTTTTATGAGCAATTTCTTTGCAAGTCTGAAAACGCTGGCGTACTGTTGCATCCTTGGAGGTTGCCATTGCTGCGATATGATGGGCTTCATCTAAAATTAAGCAGCCTATCTTCGCTTTCAGGTTGATTTTATGGATATCTTCAACCGCTAGCACCGCTACCCGTTTGCCAAAATGGGAAATGTAAAACTTGTTTTCTAACTCAGTTCGCCATTGTTTGAGCAAATATTGCGGAACTAATACCACCGCCCCTTTTTTTGGTTCATCCAGAAGGAATTGACGCAGAATCGCCCCCGCTTCGATGGTTTTTCCGAGTCCCACCTCATCTGCTAGCAAGTAGCGTTGAATTGGGTCTTCCAGTACCCGCCTGACAACTTCAACTTGGTGAGGATAAAGATTAATATTTGCCGAAATCAGTCCTGTCATCCCGCGACTGACAGCGCGTTGCTTAATCAAGGATTTGACAAAAGCCAATCTTTTGTCGTGGAAGTAGGGTGTTTCGTGACCCTTCATCGCCAAAGTTTCGATGGGGTCTGTGTTTGGGAGATTACAACGAACGTAAATGTCTTCTTCAGTAGCGATCGCAGTTTTCTTATCTGGTAAATCTATTTGATACATTTCTGTATCTTCATCCCAGATGAAAACTCTGCCAACTATCCATTTATCCTGGGTTTGAAACTTAATATAGCATCGAGCCTGGGGTTCAAGCTTGACTTGAGAGAGCGAACTTATAGGTAAAGTTTTTTGTAGACGTTGCCCTATGGAGCAAAAATACTCAACGTTCGCATTGGTATCAGATATTTCAGTAACTTTTCCTATACCCAAAGAGTTATTCTGGGACTGTACCAATAAACCGAGCTTAATCATAGATCCAGTCACCTGAACACATTAAAAGAACCTTCCAGACTAGTTTGTTCACCTATATCTGGCAGTTTTGTAGATCAACATTATAGATAGTCAACTGCCCCACTCACAAGGGGATGGGGTTTTACGCGCGATCAATAAAAAAACCCCTACTTCTGGCATGACATGCTTCTGCATTTGACTTCGCACTGCCGATTCAATTCCTGCAAGGCTTGTTAGCCTTTCTGCTGAAGTATCTTCATATAGTATTTTAGCGATCGCTCGAACATGTTCTTGAAGAGCTTGCTTTTGTTCTGGGGTCATTGGTAAGTAAATATACTCATCTTACTTATCATGACTGATTTTCCCTCTCTTTGCAAAAAACTGGGATGCCCCCTTCACACTTTGCCTTGATAACGCCACGATACAATTAAGATGATGTAGTTTTATTTAGTATGAAGAAAATCCGAGACAACACAATTAAGTTAAATCAATATTTAAAGTTGATGGGTATAGTGCCAAGTGGAGGCCAAGCCAAGCTGATGATTCAAGGTGGTGATGTTCAAGTCAACGGTATGCTAGAAACCCGACGAGGGCGGCGATTAGTACCGGGTGATAAAGTGACAATAGAAGGAAAGACTTTAGAGGTGAATTTGGAAAACAATAAAGACCAAGACGTAGTAATAGATTCTCCCGAAGAAACTGAGTAAAGGATTTTTATCCTAAATTGAAAAGTTCCTCTTTTACCTTGTGAGTAATGCTGCAAATTTCCAACAAAGTTATTATCCCACAGAGTGAGATTGAAATTAGTGCAATTCGTTCGCAAGGAGCAGGAGGTCAAAATGTGAATAAAGTTTCCACTGCGATTCACTTGCGCTTCGATATTGTGGCTTCGTCATTACCAGCTTATTATAAAGAACAGCTTTTAAAGCTGAACGATCGACGTATCACCCAAGACGGAGTTGTGGTAATCAAAGCCCAGGAACACCGAAGCCAAGAGAACAATCGGGAATCAGCATTGAAACGACTTCAAGAACTCATTCAAAGCGCAGTTGTAGTGACGATAAAACGCAAACCCACGAAGCCAAGCCGCAGTTCTCAAAGAAAGCGCCTTGACTACAAAACTAAGCGCGGACAGGTTAAGTCTAACAGAGGACAGGTGACAGATTGTTGATTTATAAATTAAACTTTTGTACTCAATTTTCTTGCAAAATCTTACCAGAGAACTAAGACTAATTCTTTCTATGGACTGTGGTCAAGGTCATGACTTAGTTGGTTAGCTTGAGAGGAGCAATTATTAAAGGTGAAAAAAGATGAATAAGACATTACTAACGATTTTGATGCTTTCACTCTTACTCTTATTCATCATCTCTCCCTTTGCTGCCCTTGCTAGTTTAATGCTGGTAGTGTTAGTTTCGGCGTTTTTCTCTTTACTAGGAAACTTGTTCCAAGCAATAATTGGTGGTGACACCACCCCTAAAAGGTCATAAAAGCAAAATTTCCAATGAAGGTAGAGATTTCACAACTATTGTGATGTTACACCAAAAAGCCGCTTGCAACCTGCGATCGCTTTGGCGGCTTTCTTATTTACACTCCCTAGAATTGACGAGCTTTGAGCTTAAAAATCAATTTTCATTTTAAAAGAGATATTACCAACTCGATTGATTGTCTCACTGTCAGCAAGAACTTCCCAGCCAAATCGTTTATATAAACCCACGGCTGGATTTGTCGCTCTGGTACTAAGTGATATTGATGGATAAGATGTTTTAGCAGCTGCTAACAAATGTGTGAGTAACTGCGTTCCTATGCCCTTATTTCTATGTTGGGGAAGAATTGCTATTGCTAGTTCAGGAGTTTGATCATCAACATAGCCATATCCTTTATTTTCACCTGTCAATAGACGCAGCCATGCCGCTCCTACTGGCTGATTACTACTTTGCAGAATAGCGACAAAGCCGCTATCATCTTTACGTCCCCAATTTTTAACATATTTTGCCAAATCAGGATTATTCATTGCATCCTGCACTGTTAAATTACCTTCTTCTACCAAATGGGCTGCTTCGTAAAGCATAAACCAAAGAAAAGCCTCGTCTTCCTGTGTAAGTGGACGAATAGAATAATCCATAACTCATGCTCTAAAGTCCGCTTTTGTCTTTCTTCAGGGTAATTTACTCAGTGGTGTGGCTAAACCGTCAATGCTGACAAGATTTCTCTGCTGTTGAAATTCTCGAACTCCCTCTTCACCTTTTTTACTAGCCCAGTTTACTAAAGTCTGGCGCTCACCTTGATATTCATAGAGTGGTACGCCAAAACCACAGGAAGTCTGTATTTTTTCAATGTCGGCGACGATAATTTGACGAGTTCCAGGCATTGGGAAAAACAAAGAAGACAGGGAGTCCCAGTCTGGAGAACTCGGTAAAATTGTCTTTCCTTGACCGTAAAGACGGAGGATACACGCAGGTTCTTCAAAGGCGCAAAACATGAAGGTTATCCGCCCATTCTCTTCCAAATGGGCTGATGTTTCGTTACCACTGCCTGTAAGGTCTAAATAACCTACTCGGTTGGGAGAGAGGACGCGAAAGCAGCCTAAACCTTTAGGAGACAGGTTAACATGACCCGTAGGACTCAAGGGTGCAGAGCCAACAAAGAAAAGGTGTTGGGCTGCAATGAAGTCTTGTAGTTCCTCAGTGATATAGTCAAAAAATTTAGACATAGACTGTCTGATTTATATTTGCAAATTTCCTATCTTCTCAGCCTATGTCTTAGCTAAATATCTAGCAAGGGTAATTGCCGATGTCTAAGGGAGTTGGGAGTGGGGACTTGTACTGAGCGACTTGTACCGACTTGTACTGAGCGAAGTCGAAGTAGCGAAGTCGAGGTAAGCCGAAGTAGTGGTGAGTTAGGAGTTAGGAGTTAGGAGTTAGGAGTTAGGAGTGGGGAGTGGGGGTTAAGAAGTGTTACCTTTTCATATACCGACTAGCCATTTGGATGGCATCAGCGATATCGACATCACCATCGCCGTCAGCATCTAAGAAAGAATTCAGTACAGAATTCCCGCCAGCTTGGGGATTCTGAGCATTTGCACCTGATTGCAAAAAATTAAGTACTAAAGGTACTGCTAAAGGCAGCAATTGTTGAACCATACCAGCATCCAATCCAGTGCGCCCGGCAGCAACCTGAGCTACCTGTTGTTGTATCTGAGGAGAAAACAGCGAATTAACGGCTTGGGGATTAGGTGAAGTCCCAGCATATTGATTAACTAGACTCTGTGCGGCTTCATTACCATCTGTGGCTTGCTTCTGTTGTAAAGCAGAACGCACTTGACTACCGACGATTGACAAAACTGATTGCATGGTAGAAGGGTCTGTGCCAGTGCGTTGGCTCAGTTGTTGTACACTGTTAACAATACTTCCCAATTGACCTAAGCTACCTTGTTGATTGGGATTAGCAACGGCACCAAGAATTTGATCGAAAAGTCCCATAAGTTTTCTCTCTTTGTTCTGAAAAAGCTTGCCAAAACTGGCGTAAGTCCACTAATAAATTAGAACACGCGAACCTTATAATGAACGAATATAATTTCAAAAGCTACTAGCTTAAGGATGAGAAAGGTTCAAATTTCACAAAAGCTGCTTCTTAACTACTCTGGTAAAAAATACTGAAACTAGTGACATACCTACACTGATGCAAGCATACAGTGTAGGCTTCTCAGTGACTCTTCTATGAAGACATTGACTGAGCTTTGTTTTGAATCCACGTCATGCCCTGCCGCAGATTTTGAACAACTACCAAAAAGTATGTTCTACCTTAGTACCGCTAGAATTTTACCCATTCACGGAGATGACAAAAAATGTGTTTCGACTTCGCTCAACACAAGTCTATTCTTGAATGGAACCCCATATTCTAGATTGTCTAGGTTCAGTGTACAACCAGCATTTTCGGCTTTGTTTGTACTTACTTATAATACCATCAATCGTGGTATTTGCTTCAAGAAATATAATGAATATGGGTCATGTTTCGACATAGCAATTAACTGTTTTGGCTATGCCAAAATACATTAATTACTATATCTCTCCACTCCCGCGCATTCACTCGCGGTGCGCTGTAGACGGGTTTCCCGTCGCAGGCGACTGGCGTCCCACACTCACTTTTAGGAGTGTGGGACTTCTGCTGAATTAGTTAAAATCAGAAGCATCTGCCTACTGAATATCCACTAATATTTCCCAGCCATGCCTCTGTCACGCATAGTAACGCTGATTGTTGGTCTGATCGTCATTTTGGGGCTAGCCCTATGGCTAATTGATTCCCTATCGCGCCTCTATTGGCAATTGTCCTATTCGCCGTTGCTAGGCAATTTGCTGCTGTTGCTGCTGATTGTCCTCATTGGAGCGTTGGTTGCTGCTTTTGTCTATTATGTATTGGTGATTCAATCTGGGGAAAAGCGATCGCGCCGCAACCCCAAGCGAGTAACTGCGGCGCAAATTCCTGCTGGCAAATCTGATGCTGCTTCTACAACTCTCCAGGCTGTGCGCCAACAGGTAGGGCAAATTCAAGATGAAGTAGCACGCCAAGCTTTATTAAGTAAATCGCGGGAGATTGAAGCAAACTTAGCACGGGGTGAAATTCAAGTAGTGGTATTTGGTACGGGGAGTGCTGGTAAAACTTCCCTAGTTAATGCGATTATGGGACGCATGGTCGGTCAGGTAGATGCACCGATGGGTACAACCCAGGTTGGAGAAACTTATTGTCTGCGGTTGAAGGGATTAGAACGCAAGATTTTAATTACAGATACGCCAGGAATTTTAGAAGCAGGGGTGGCGGGAACGGAACGGGAACAGCTGGCGCGAGAACTGGCAACAGAAGCAGATTTACTGTTGTTTGTGGTAGATAATGACTTACGGCGCTCAGAATATGAGCCACTGCGGGGGTTGGCAGAAATTGGAAAGCGATCGCTCCTAGTTCTCAACAAAACTGATTTATATACAGATGAAGATAAAGAATCTATCCTTGCAAGGTTGCGTCAACGGGTACGGGGATTTATTGCTACTAATGATGTCGTGGCGATCGCTGCTAATCCCCAACCTGCACAACTAGAAACTGGCGAAACCTTCCAGCCGGAACCCGATATTATCCCTTTGCTGCGGCGCACGGCTGCTGTTTTACGGGCTGAGGGTGAAGATTTGGTGGCAGATAATATTCTTTTGCAATCTCTGCGATTGGGAGACGAGGCGCGAAAACTCATCGATGGCCAGCGTCGCCGTCAAGCTGACAAAATCGTAGAACGCTTTCAGTGGATTGGTGCTGGTGTGGTATCAGTTACGCCTATACCAGTGGTAGATTTACTAGCGACAGCTGCTGTTAATGCTCAAATGGTTGTGGAAATTGGCAGAGTCTACGGCTGTGACTTGAATATGGAACGGGGACGAGAGTTAGCCCTTTCTTTAGCAAAAACCATCGCCAGTTTAGGCATTGTTAAAGGAGCAATTCAATTATTATCTACAGCTTTGCAACTCAATGTTGCCACCTTTATTATTGGTAGAGCAATTCAAGGTGTGACAGCAGCTTATTTAACGCGAATTGCTGGTAAAAGTTTTATTGAATATTTTCGTCATGACCAAGATTGGGGTGATGGTGGAATGACAGAAGTTGTGCAGCGACAGTTTCAAATTAATCGCAGAGATGAATTTATTAAAGCTTTTATTCAAGAAGCGATCGCGCGAGTGGTGAAGCCGTTAACAGATAAATCTGAAGCGATCGAGGAACAAAAAAGTAGAGAAGAACCTCAATAACTATAAACTTTTTTGATTAGTTAGTGTCAAAAATGCTCTTGCTTTTTTGCAAGATGCGAGTTGAAATTTTTCTAGGAAAAAATACTTTGTTGGATAGGCAGCAAATTAGACATCTCCCAATACGGAAGTGCTGTAAGCCCAAAAAATAAAAATGTGTAGGTTGGGTTGAGGAACGAAACCCAACATTTTGCGGCGTTTGTTGGGTTTCGCAAAGCTTCAACCCAACCTACAATATTCTTAACCGAACCGTATTGAGACATCTCCAAAAATTAAATATGCATTATTCAGAACCCTTGTAGAGACTTAGCAGTGCTACGTTTCTACATTCTTTCTCAGTCCTATTAAATTAAATTAGCCTATACATTTTGGAACGTTTTTCTTTTGCGCTTTAGGCACAAACCTATAATACCAACAAGCGCTGCCCCGCTAATAGTACCAGGTTCGGGAACAGTATTAACCACAAGTGTAGCAGACGAATCAAAACTCAATCCAAACAGATACTGGTCACTAATTCCAAGATCACCCAAAAGCGCACCTCCAATTGAGAAAAGTTGTCCACTTCTGGCGTTAATATCTGCAATAGCGTCTGAGTTGAGAACAAAACTTAGGATTTCGTTTCGATCGCCAGAGGTGCTGACGTTAAAAGTACCATAATTTTTACCACTTCCCAAATCGTTATAAATATTGGTATCGGGATTGTTAGCTTTTTGAGCAAGCACATCAGCAGATGTTGAAACATCAAAAAAACCTAAAGTCTGTGTTGGATTTCCTGAACCTTCAAATCGTTGAACTTGCAAAGTTGCTGAGGAGACTCCAGCTAAAGTACCAAGATCGAATGTAAAGAAGCTACGAAGACTAACCGGGCTGTAATTTCCAGTTATATAGTTGTCGTTGATGTTCGTGTTACTAGTTATCGTATTCCACCAACCTTGATTTGAACTACTCAAACTAACAGTTGCTGCTTGTGCTATGTTCAGCGTTCCTAATCCAAATCCAACAATAGCAGCCGTAATTGCCAATTTGTAACAGTTTTTCATGGGATATACCTCTAAATTTGAACCTGTCTAGGTGAAATTCACAAAAATTTTCTCTATGCAATCACTGCTTTTCTCATTCGTAGTTGCTCCACAATCAGAGCAACTAAGCGTAGTAAAAAATTCAGTATTGAACTAGGGTTTTATTGGCACTGCAAATTATGTATTAAATCAAACAATGCTGGTGCTAGCATGATAGTATAAAAAATATTACCGTCAGTAAAAACATATAAACTTTATATAAAATTTACATATTTTTTATTACTTCTTTATTTTTTGGTTTCAAATTACATCTAATCCCTTACAAAGAGACGAAAAATAGATTTTAAGTTTAAAAATTTTTATTAGTAATCTAAAAATTTATCGGAATATTAATATCTGATAAGTTTAATAAGTTTTGATAAAGTAAAATACGATTTTTTTAAGTAAAAATACGGAAATAAATCAAGTTTGCATCCAGGAAGTTAAGTTCAGTAAATCTATTTTTCAAGCATTCCGGAAACAGGAGGGAATGCTTGAAAAAGTAAATAAAAGGACTTACTGAGTAACCAGGTCATGACCTACCACATAATCGGTAAATTACTACAAGGGCGTTACAAAATTATCCAAAGCCTGAGTGCAGGGGTGTTTGGACAAACATATATAGCTGTAGACGTAGATTATCCAGAGAATCCCAAATGCGTTGTTAAGCAGATTAAAGTTAGTAGTTCCGAATCCGGCTACTTGGAGATGCTGAAATTACTGTTTGTGACTGAAACCCAAACCCTTAAGCTTTTGGGAAGCCATCACCAAATTCCTGAATTTATCGCCTGCTTTGAAGAAAACGAGCGATTTTATTTAGTCCAAGAGCGGATTGAAGGACATGCGCTGACTGCGGAATTACCCATTGCTCAACAATGGGGGTGTCTGTGGAGTGAAAGGGAAGTTGTAGAATTGCTGATAGATGTCTTAGGTATTCTGGAATTTGTTCATTCTCAGGGCGTTATCCATTGCGATATCAAACCAGAAAACTTGATCAGACGTAATAGCGATGGCAAGTTAGTTTTGATTGACTTTGGCTCAATCCAGTCTATCGATTTTGGCATAGGTGCGGAATTGCCCATTTATAGAATTCCCGTCACTTCATTAGGGTATATACCCCCAGAGCAATTTATTGGAGAAACACAACCCAACAGTGATATTTATGCTTTGGGTATGATTGCCATCCAGGCTTTAACAGGGTTAGAACCATTACAATTAAAACCTGATCCTTATACTAATGAAATTGTTTGGCGTTCTGAAAATACGCCAGTTAACGATTATTTAGCTGCTGTTCTCAGCCAAATGATTCGCTACGATTATCAAAACCGCTTCCAGTCTACGGGTGAGGTGCTGCGGGTACTCAAACAAATAATATGGGAGCAGCCACCAGAAATATTAGAAGCAGATGATCATGTTTTTATAGAGGCGGCAATTGAAGATGATAATCCTACATCTGGAAATTCATCTCCGTTATTAACAGGAATGAAAGTAGGACTGGCAGCTAATTCTTTAGTGATGGGATTTGGGGTATATTCTTTAATTAATGCTGCGCCTGCATACTCAGAAACAGAAACTTTATCTCAAGCCACACAAGAATATCAAGCAGGAGATTTAGAAGAAGCGATCGCACTTGCTAAATCAATTCCCTCCCACAGCAATGTTTATCCAGAAGCGCAAGCCACAATTGAAGAATGGCAAGAGCAATGGCAAGTAGCTGCACAGCAATACCAAATAGCTCAAACAGCTTTCCATGACAGCAAATGGTCAGATGTTATTCATGCTGTTGCTAACATTCCAAATATTTTATATTGGAAATCTAAAACAGATAAATTAGTTCAGCAAGCATACGTCAACATTGAGGCACAGACGCAAGATTTATTAGCAAAAGCTTACGATAGTGCCGATACAAAAGATTTTTCTGCTGCATTACAATATCTGCGGCAAATTCCTAAAGAAAGTCGTGCGGGTGCTTTAGTTCAAGACAAGTTAGCTGAGTACAATCGAAAGCGCCAGATTAGAGCAGCTTACTTTTTACAAAAAGCCTATAAACAAGCATTTGTTGGTGATTTTAATCGAGCTATAAAATTTCTCCGAAATATTCCCAACGATACTCTAGTTTATGCTCAAGCTCAAGTAAAATTGAATGAATATACTCAAAAACAACGCCTGCTAACTGATTATCAAAATGTCGCTTCTGTAAAAAGAAAAAATTCATTTGTTTATAAAAACTCAGCCACTAATATTGAATATGTTCAAGGAGGAAATTACTTGCAAGAGGTTAATATTCGCTAGTTACAGCAATTATTTGATTTATAGATTGGTTACATATAAAACAATCCACTTGGGTTAAGGATTTTTGGTATTGATTTTAGGTATGTAGAGACGTTGCTTTTCTTCGTCTCTACAAAAGATTTGAGGCTTAACTGAACTGTATTGATATACAACAATTTGAAAATGCGAGTAGGGGCACAATATATTGCTCCCCTACGTGTTTCTTTTATTTGGTTTGCAAATTCTCATTTATCGGATGGGTAGTTCAATGATAAACTCTATGCCTTCACCTGGTTTGGAATCGTATGTGAGCTTGCCGTGATGATTATTTACCACAATTTGGTAAGCAATAGATAGACCAAGCCCTGTTCCTTTACCGACAGGTTTTGTTGTGTAAAAAGCATCATATATTTTTGTTGCATCTGCTTTATTTATACCTGAACCATTGTCGGCAACTCTTAAAATAACTTGCTCTCCAATTGCCTCAGTTTTAATTTTAATAACTCCAGGATTTTGATAAACTGTCTCAATATCTTTATTTTTATACTTTTCTTCAATTGCATCGATCGCATTACAAATTAAATTCATAAAAACCTGATTAATTTCCCCAGGAAAACACTCAACAAGTGGCAAGCTTCCATACTCTTTGACTAATTTGATGGTTGGTTGATGAGCATTATATTTAAACCGATGTCCGAGAATGAGTAATGTACTATCTAACCCTTCATGCAAATTAGCTAGTTTTTTACCAGTTTCTCTGTGTCGTGAAAAGTTGTTTAAATATGACACAATTTCTGTAACGCGATCTGTACCAACTTGCATAGATTGAATAATTTTAGATAAATCATCTAACAAAAAGTTTAGATCGCTTTTTTGGATTGCAGTTTGAATTTCATCTGGTGGATTGGGTAGATGTTTTTGATAGAGATACAGTAAACTAACTACCTCCTGTACATACTGTTTAACAAAATTTAAGTTGCCAGCTATAAAATTGATGGGATTATTAACTTCATGAGCAATTCCTGCTGTCAATTGACCTAAAGCTGCTACCTTTTCTGCTTGAATCAGTTGAGTTTGAGTCTGTTCTAATTCGGTGTTTTTAGCGATTAAAGCTTTCGTCAAATTTCTCAGCTTTAGATGATTTTCAATCCGTACTAAGACTTCTTCATGCTGAAAAGGTTTGGTAATGTAGTCTACGGCTCCCAATTGCAAACCTTTGATTTTATCAGCAGTTTCTGAGAGGGCTGTCATAAAAATGACCGGAATATCTTGGACACGAGGATTGCTTTTTAGCTGTTTACAGGTTTCAAAACCATCTATACCGGGCATCATTACATCCAGCAAGATTAAATCAGGTAAATCATCATTTTCTAATCGCTGAAGGGCTTTCTCACCGCTCCGTGCCGCCCAAACTTCAAAACTAGACTGATCCAGAAAGCTGGATAAAACTTGTAAATTAGCAGGGTTATCGTCAACGACTAAAATAATTCCCTTAGAAAAAGCGTAATTAATAGAATTTTTTTGGTCTTCAATAGTAGTTTTCATACTGTTTCTATTGTATATTGAGTCAAGAAATTGAGGATTAAATCTTCATCAAATTGCCTTGCTAGTTGCCTTATTTCGTTAGCAAATGGCGCGAAGGTTATGTCTGTTTCCTCCAGTTGATCGGCCCACTTGAGAATGGCATTGAAGTTACCTTTACTGGCTAAGGTGACTAGTTCCTGCAACACTTGGGGGGAAGGAGGGGTTAATTGAGCAGATTGGCTATTTGCTGTTGCTTCTTTGGCTTTTTCTCCATCAGGCTGAGATTGCTTGTAAATCCATACCAAATTTAAGTATTTTTCTAGTTGATCCAATAATTCATCTACATGTATAGGTTTGGTTAAGAAGGCGTTACCTCCAGCTTGCAGACTGCGATGTTTGTCGGCTTCAAAGACACTAGCGGAAGAGACAATAATCAATACATCCTTAATTTCTGGAGTATGACGTAGGTGTTCAATTAATTCAAACCCATCCATTTCTGGCATCAGCAAATCTGTGATGATTAAGTCTGGCTTGAGAGCGGTCGCTATTTCTAAACCTTCTTTACCATTGCTGGCTTCAACTACATTAAAACCCAGTGGTTGCAGTAAGTTTGTAATCACTGTGCGATTCTCCCAGCGATCGTCAACCATCAGGATGGTGTAAGAGTTACCCTCAAAGCCAATGATTTGTTTCTCTGATGATGCGATCGCAGATTGTACCCAGTCAGTTGCTTCGGGAATCTCCAACTCAAACCAGAAGCTACTCCCCTGACCGATTTGACTCTCAACATGGATATCGCTACCCATCATCTGTACTAACTGTCGAGTAATAGCTAAACCCAGCCCTGTACCTTCAGCTTGGCGCTTTTTATCACCCACTTGTTCAAATGGCAAGAAAATTTTGCTCAATTCTGCGGGAATTATACCAATTCCTGTATCTTCTACGGTACAACGAAGGTGATGTTTCTGGCGATCGCTGGAAGCTTGATCGATTACTTCAATATTGAAAGTAACCTGACCTTCATCTGTAAATTTGATCGCATTTCCCAACAGATTCAATAGTACCTGACGTCATCTTTTGACATCAACATGAACCCCTGTAGGCAAGTTGATCGGGGGTTTATAGACAAACAAAATGCCTTTTTGTTTTGCCCGAATCTGGCATATTTCCACAATTCCTTGGAGAAAAGATGGGAAATGCACATCAACTGGATGCAGTTCTAGCTTTTTTGCTTCAATTTTGGAGAGATCCAAAATATCATTAATTAAAGTCAGCAGATGAGAGCCGCATTGTTCAATAATATTGACATGATATTGTTTTTGATTTGGTAAAGCTGGGGAACGCAGCAAAATTTGGGCACAACCAAGAATGCCATTCAAGGGCGTTCGCAGTTCATGACTCATGTTGGCTAAAAATTCGCTTTTAGCATGGTTAGCTGTATCAGCCGCAGTTTTAGATTTTTTCAGTTCAGCTTGTTCAAATGCTTGCACTTGCCACAAGACGGTGATCATGGTGACTGTCAATCCACCAACAATTAAGGCGATTAAATCGAGGAATTGCAATCGAGATTCGATATTTTCGCGGGGAATCACCAAAGCCACAGACCAATTAGCGGCTTGCAACGGCAGATAAGCTACATACTTTTTAGTGCCGTCAATTTCCATTAACTCAATTCCCTGTTGTTTGTTTACCATCTGCTGGGCGATCGCATTTAAATTGCGATCGCCAATTTTCAGCAAGCTAGGTGCAGGTTTTTCTACGGTTGACATTAACGCCGAGTTAGGATGGACGATCGCTTGTCCTTGGGAATTGAGAGCGAAAGCATAACTATTCGCACCGTAGTACAGGGAGTTGACAACATCTGCAATGTGATCGACTCTCACATTGCCGTGGAAAGTCCCTATCGGTGAACTACTGATAGCGGAATTTGACCCAATCGGGGTAGATATCGCAATCAAAGAAATTCCTGTAGAACGGCTAATGAAGGGATCGGAAATATTGGTCTTTCCCGCGATTGCTTTTTGAAAGTAGTCTCGATCCTGAATATTTTTATTTGCTCGACCAACTTTTGTATTGGAATATGAACCATCAGGGGTAGCTATTTGGAATAAGAAAAATTCATGAATCCGCTTGACTTCTGCCTTTAAATAAGGTTCTGCCACAGACCACTTTAAGGAACGTACAGTTGAAGTATTCGCCAGAGTTTGTACCTCCACTTGACGAACGTGTAACCACTCCTCAATTTCAGCACCTCCTCTCTGTACCTCTAAAAAAGCGCTATGTCTCAAATCTTTGAGCATCATATTTCTAGCGGCTTGATAGCTAAAATAAGCAGAAATACTGACTATAAGGGTAGTGCCGCCAAGAATAAATCGAATTAGTAAATTTCGTGAGGGATGACTTTCTCTGTTAGTTGCTGATAGGCTGGCGTTTGCTCGTATCAAGGGTTAGCTCCTTAATGGCATAGTTCGGCAAGAAGAAATTCTAGGTTATCTTTAGATTGCCCAAGAAACTACCGATGCTCACAGCTGTTGATAAAATAAACAATAAATTTATAGTAACGGCGTGTATTATAAGTTTTTAGTTGATATTCTTTAAAATCAACTAAAATTCCAATTATTGGCTATAAGAAGTGTTGTTAACAATTCGGAATTCCGAATTGTTAATGTACTAGTACCGCAAGGCGGAAGTCACGCATTCAAAAGTTAACACTGAGCGAAGTCGAAGTGTCAAAAGTCAAAAAGCTTTAATTTTGGGGTTTCTGGCTATAATGAAATGGTATCTTTATTGACGCCACGCTGTACTAGGGTGTCGTTTGTGGTGAATTAGTAGCATTAGGAAATGGCAGAACTGGCACAATTACAGGTTTAGGCTTTGATATTTCGCCTTGTAGTTGAATTTGGGCTTGATTGCGCCCGTCTATTGCTTGTTGGTAATTAGGCTTGTATTTTATTGCTTGATCGTAAGACGCGATCGCATCTTTAAACTGTTTCAAATTTAATAGCGCATTGCCTCTGCTATACCAGCTTTCAGAATGGTCTGGTTTATAACGAACTGCCTTATTATAAGACGCGATCGCATCTTCGTATTTTTGCAAGATGTATTGCGAATTACCCAAGTTATACCACAGTTGATAATCTTTTTGCTTAAGTGTTGCTGCTTTTTTATAAGTTTTTATTGCTTCTTCATAGCGTTGGGTTTGATGCAGCGACCAACCTAGATTATACCATGCTTGATAATTACCAGGATTATATTTGATTACTTGATTAAAAGATTCAATCGCTTCTGGATAACGTTGTAAATTCAGTAGTACATTACCTCTGGATAACCAGGCTTGATAATAATTCGACTTGTATTGTACAGCTTTATCATAAGCTGTAAATGCGTCTCGGTAGCGTCGCAAATTTACTAAAGAATTTCCCCAATTATACCAGGCTTGCTCGTAGTCTGGTTTTAAATCTACGACTTTTTCATAAGCTGCGATCGCTTCTTCGTATCGGTTAGAATTTTGTAAAGCTAATCCTTTTTTATACCAGGCTTCGTAATTATCTGGTTTAAATTCAATCGCTTTTTCATAAGCTTTAATTGCTTGGTCATATTGATTTAAACTACTAAAAGCTTCACCCTTAGCATTCCAGACTTCCGAGCTTTGATTATTTAATTGTAAGGCTTTGTCAAAAGACGCGATCGCTTCTTGATATCGCTGTAAATTTCCTAATACAAAGCCTCGTCCACTCCAAGCTTCAAAATAATCTGGCTGAATTTGAATTGCTTTATCATACGCCGCTAGCGCATCTTTGTATTTTTTTAATTTAGACAGCGTTTTACCTTGTCCATTCCAGCCTTGAGCATAATCTGGTCTAATATTAACGGCTTTTTCATATATTTCTAATGCGTCTTGATAGCGTTGCAAATCAAAAAGGGTATTTCCTTGTTTGGATAATTCTATGGCGTTATTTGAATTAATGTGATTTAAAATAAATATTGATGCTATTGTGCTAACCCCAATTAAAAATATTGCTAGTAAAATTTTACCCAATATACCTTTTTTAGGTTGAGGTTTGTTGATATTTTTGGGCAAGGAAATAGGAGTTAATGCAATTGTCTGGGCGGGTGGTTGTGTTAACTCTTTCAGCGCTTGTAATGCCACTGTTGCCGAAGGATAGCGTTGGCGAAAGTCGTAGCACACCATCTTATCTAAAAATTGAGCGAATTCTGGCGTTACCGTGGCTTGATTCTGCCAGATAATTTCATTAGTATCGGCATCTTTTACTATTTCTTCTGGTGATAATCCAGTGAGAGCTTGAATAGCTATTATTCCCGTAGCATAGATATCACTGCTTAATTTTGGCGTACCATGAGCTTGTTCTCCAGGAATATATCCAGGTGTACCTATAGCAACAGTACCTTTAATTGAGCCTTCGGGAAGAATCACCTGGGTAGTAATTTGTTTAACTGCACCAAAATCAATTAAAATTAATTTGCCATCTGGTTCTCGTCTGAGGATATTTCGCGGATTGACATCACGGTGAATTACATTCTGTTGATGGACAAATTCTAAGATTGTCAAAAGTTCTTGTAAAAGTGAAGTTACTTGCTCTTGACTCCAGGTTTTACCTGGGATTAATTCTAGACTCAAGTCATGCCCTTCGATCAATTCTTGTACGAGATAAAATTCGGCTTTCTCCTCAAAGTAAGCTAAAAGTTGGGGAATGCGATCGTGAGTTCCTAATTTATACAGAACTTGTGCTTCCGTATCAAATAAACGCCTAGCTGTTTCCAAAGTTACGGGATCACTTGCCTGGGGTTTAAGTTTCTTAACGACACATAGAGGTGAACCGGGTAATTGGGTATCACTTGCCACAAAAGTTTCACCAAAACCCCCACCTCCCAAGTTACTAATAATTTGGTATCTTCCTACAAGTGTGTTTCCTAGCATCTTGTTTGCCTAGTTAAGTGCGATGCGATCTGATTTCAATCTTGCCACACGTTAAGGAGAAGTGAGGGAGTGTGGAGGTAGGAGGAGAATAACTAATGACTAATGAGTAATGACTAATCTATGATTCCCAATACTGTTCGGTTAAGACAAGAGACGCGATGAATCGCCGTCTTTACAATAATAAGTCTTTTGTCTTGACGGCGATTTATCGCGTCTTTGTGATGATTTATCGGATCTTTGTGATCTATAATTTTCATCGAAAAACCTTAACCGAAGCGTATTGATATGATTCCTATTAGTGATAATATTCGTTGCCGGACTAAACCGATTATTAATTACTGGCTGATTGGTATTAATGTTGCCGTATTTTTATGGGAGCTTCAACTAGAATTTAGTGGCGGATTAGGTTATTTTGTTAACATTTGGGGTGTAATTCCAGCCCAAATTAGTGGGGCAATTACAAATGCATTATTTTACAATAATGCTGCTTGGATAATTGTAATTTGGCGGACATTTTCACTACTTGTTGCAATATTCCTACATGGCAGTTTTAGCCAAATATTAGGAAATCTGTTATTTTTATGGGTTTTTGGTAAGACTGTCGAAAATATTCTGGGACATAGACGCTATCTCGGATTGTATCTCGCTGCTGGCGTAATGACGGGGGTAGTGCAAGTTCTGGCTGAACCGAGTTTGACAGTACCATTGATTGGGAGCAATGGCGCGATCGCAGCTATTTTAGGAGCATATATTATGAAGTTTCCTAAAGCTAAAATTGACACAATTTTACCGCTAATAATCTTATATATCCCAATCGAACTTCCAGCTTTTTTCTATCTCTTTTGGTGGTTTGTGCAACAATTATTTTATGGCATAGGCAGTTTAAATATTCCTCCTGTTGGCGTAAACCAATCGGGTGTTGTCTTCTGGGGACAGGTTGTGGGATTATTAATGGGTGCAGGTTTTATGCGTTTGAAGAGATAATTCATTATTGGATGCAAAGTGTCTTGTCGTGGGACATAGCTCTTAATCTCAGAAAGTGTGTTTTGGTTAAAAGCTTATGCGCCTTTTGACGGATTACATTTTTTAGCTTAAAAATCCATACTGTTAAAGCTAGGGGATGCCTACTCTTCAAATCGGTATTGTTTAGTTATAAGCGGTGTGCAAGATGCAAAATGTTGATAAAATAAACTTTCAAGTCACTGATGAATTAGTAGCTCTGCGGCAGCGTGTAGCTGAGTTAGAGCAATCAGAAATATTTTATCAGCAAAAGCAAGCAGCCCTTGAGGAGCAAGTAATAGAGCTAGAAAAAAAACTGGCGCTTGCACTAGAATATCCCCATATTCAATCTGTCGAATATGAGATCAAGCGGCATTTTCAACAGGGGACATCCACAACCTTAAATGTGTCAACAGTGGCAGTAACTTTAGAACAACTCCAACAAGAAATTGCAGAACGACAGCAGGTAGAAGCGTCGCTGAGGGAGAGTGAAGAACGGCTCAGGCTAGCCCTAGAGGTTTCCCAGATGGGCTTGTGGGATTGGGATATTATTACCAATAAAGTCATCTGGTCTGAAAATTATGAATTGCTTTTTGGTGTGCTTCCAGGTAGTTTTGATAGCCCTTACGAAACGTTTCAGAAGTGCGTTTATCCTGAAGACAGGCAATCTGTAATGCAAGGGATCGCCCACGCTTTAGAACAAAAGTCTGACTACAACGATGAATTTCGCATAGTTCGATCAGACCAAAGTGTACATTGGATTTCTGCCAAGGGAAAATTTATCTATGACGATCGCGGACAAGCGGTGCGAATGATCGGCGTTTGTATGGAAACTACTGTCTGCAAGCAAGCAGAAGAAAGTACTCGTGAACTCACAACGCAAGTGCAAGAACAGGCAAATATTTTAAATGCCATCCTCACTGCATCAGTTGATCACATTTACATCTTTAATGGCAGAGGTTGCTATCAGTATGTCAGTCGTGATGGAGCTATAGTATTAGGCTTCAAGCCCCAGGATCTTGTCGGAAAAACTTTGCAAGACCTAAATGTACCCGCAGACCTTATAGAACAAGTAGATAATCAACGAAAAGCTGTCATGAAAACTGGGCAGCCAATCAAGGATGAGTGTGAATATCTTACCACCGATGGGTTGCATTATTATGAATACATCCTCACACCATTACGGAATTCCCACCAAACTATTGAAGGCGTAATTACTGTTTCTCGTGATATTACCGAACACAAACGGGCAGAAAAAATATTACGCGAAAGTGAAGCTAGATTTCGGCGTTTGTTTGAATCCAACTTAATCGGGGTCGCTTTTTGGAATGTGGATGGCTTTATTATTGATGCTAATGATGCCTTTCTCCAGTCAGCTGGCTACACTCGTGATGAGTTTGCCACCTTGGGTAAAATTAATTGGAGAGAACTTACTCCTATTGAATATAAAGATTTAGACGATCGCGCCCTTTTGGAAGTGCAAACCACTGGAGTTTCCAGAATTTATGAGAAAGAATATCTCCAGCGCGACGGGAAACGAGTCCCAATTGTTTTGGGGATAGCCTTGCTGAATGACTCCAAGGATAATGGTGTTGCTTTTGTACTGGATATTACCGCTCGCAAATCAGTTGAGAAAGAATGCGATCGCCTCCTCGAACGAGAAATGAAAGCACGCAAAGAAGCAGAAATCGCCAACACACTCAAAGATGAATTTCTGGCGGTTCTCTCCCATGAACTGCGAACCCCACTCAACTCTATTCTGGGGTGGTCGAAAATGTTGCGAACTCGTAATTTCGATGAAAAAACCACTAACCACGCCTTAGAAACCATTGAACGCAACGCCAAGTTACAAACTCAGCTAATTGAAGATTTGTTGGATGTGTCTCGCATCCTCCAAGGAAAATTAAACTTGAATATCTGTCCAGTAAACTTAGTAACGGTGGTTGAAGCCGCACTAGAGACAGTAAAACTTGCAGCACAAGCTAAGTCAATTCAAATTCAAACGATACTTGATCCCACTTTGGGACAAGTGATGGGCGACCCAAATCGGCTTGGGCAAGTTGTGTGGAATCTACTTTCCAATGCGGTAAAATTTACACCAGCAGGCGGACAGGTAGAAATTCGACTGATGGAAGTTGGTGATCAAGCTCAAATTCAGGTCAGCGATACAGGTAAGGGAATTAGCCCAGAGTTTTTGCCTTATGTGTTCGATTACTTTCGCCAAGCTGATAGCACAACTACCCGGACATTTGGTGGATTAGGTTTAGGATTAGCGATCGTGCGTAAGGTTATAGAGATGCATGGGGGAAATGTTCAAGCCGAAAGTCTTGGAGAAGGAGCGGGTACTACTTTCACTGTTGAGCTACCGCTTTTAGTCAGAAGTGAACAGGTGACGCGTGGAGAGAATGAGTCTTTAGATTGTGAGCCTGAATCCTCGCTCCTTTCCAATACTCAAGTTTTGGTCGTAGACGATGAACCAGATATCCGCGACTTAATTAGCTTTATTTTGCAAGACTACGGTGTACAAGTAACTACCGTATCTTCAGCACAGGAAGCATTAGAAGCGCTGTCTGAGTCGATACCAGATGTTTTAATTAGCGATATTGGAATGCCAAAGACAGACGGTTATATGCTGATGCGTGAATTGAGAGCGCGATCGCCAGGGCAAGGAGGATTGATACCAGCGATCGCTCTGACGGCTTATGCAGGGGAAATGAATCAGCAGCAAGCATTAGCAGCAGGATTTCAAATGCATATTTCTAAACCAGTAGATCCAGATGTATTGGTGAAGGCGATCGTTGATTTGATTAATTAGTCATTAGTCACTTGTACTGAGCGTACCCCTGCGGGGAAGCAAGCTACGCGTAGCGTCTCGTAGAGAAGTCGTTGGCGCAGCCTCTCGTAGAGAAGTATTTGTCATTTGTCATTGTTTTTTGGTACATACGGTGTGTTTCGTTGGAGAAAAAAACTTCTGTTGATGCAAGTTCATGAAAGAAGCTTTAGCTTTGCCCAGTGCAGCGAGAGCATTGTTGGCAGAAAAGCTGATTGAAAGTCTTGAACCCATTCGTGGAGAGGAAGCCTTAGTTAGAGTGAGACAAATTTTGGAGCAATGAAAGAACCCCACCCCCAACCTCTCCCCGCCGGCCTACCGTGTATACACAAGTTTTGTCGCAGCCATATATTTATTAATTTATTAATAAATATATGGCTGCGTTTCTATCCCGCCTCGGAATTTATTCCGAGTCTAATAGCTGAAGTCCACAAAGCGTGGACTTCAGCTATTAGCCCTGAACTTTAGTTCTGGGCGGGATGTCGGTAAGTATGACAGTTTAACTCTGATAAAAATGTGGGTAAAAGAGTTGAAACGTGGACAGCACTTGTGTGTACACCGTAGCCTTATAAAGCAGAGGGAAGCTAGATACAGGATGAAGTTTTGCATTTTATTTAATTCACGTTCCTTAACTGTTTTGTTCGCTTGTCGCGTCATCGCTTCATGAGTATTACATGTAGCCCAGAACTTAGTGCCATTCATCTGGGGTAAAAAATTTCAAAGCGTTAATTTTTGCAAAATATACGTAATCCAGTACAAATACTCGATATGACCCCGTAAAGGCAGCTAATAGGGGGCTATTGAATAATTAACTTGTGAGAAAGGTCTTCGTGAGTTTCTACGGTTATAACACAAGGCGACATTAGGATACACTGGCTTTTGAATACACCGGAAGTTCAGCAGCAACAAACAAAATCGCTGCTGGTGACTTTCTGCCTAGTATCCTATTGCTTTTTGCTGTATGAAACTTACTCAAATCTACGGCAAGTCTCCCTCAAGAAGGTTTCTTAACATCTAAAAAGACCCCACTGTTTTGAGGCTATAGCCTTAGAATATTTACAAGCTTTACTTACGAATTAGCTCTCTCTAGAGAAAGTAACGTTTTTGGTGTCTAAGCTGACATTCTACCTGTTTCTATTGGTATCTGTGTAGCTTAACAAATCAGCGGATTCATTAATATTAAGCCTGTTTTACTATTTAGTTTCTTACCCTGGCCTATTAGACAGCTAGAGTGTTCTATTTCACTTTGTTCAATAGCTTTTAGCCCTTATCGCTCCCATGCTGACCCATCACCGCAAGCCCGTGTGCTTATCACTTATTTCCACTGACTTACCAATCTGGTCTGTTGTGGAAACTGCCGCGACATTGTATCAAAAAGATACTGATAGATTCCACTTGCTGCTGACCGCACCACCCCTAATTAGCTGTGAAGTAGAGAGTGTCGTAAGTCCAGAGGATACACTTCCCCAAAGTAAGAGCAAAGCTTATGCCCCTAACAGTCCCAGAATTTTGTGGCTGGAGATTTCCCCTTATCGGGTCATCATGACCATGCAAGGTAACGCTCAAGTGAGTTACCGTCACTTTTGGGAACGGGGCGTTTATGGCATTAGTCGCTACTGGTTGCCAAATGAGTCCTTGCAACCTAACAATCCTATTCGTTTACGAAATTTTACTAGTAGCCTAATTCTCAACGGACATCCCTTGCCAGAACATTTACGTCTGGAATATGAATTGTGGGCAGAAAAAGTTCAATTAGGATGCTACATACTGAATTTGGAAATTAAACATTGATGGTTATGGGGAGTAGGGAGTGGGGAAAAGTTTTACCAATACTCAATGCCCCATGCCCTATGCCCCATGCCCTATGCCCAATTCCAAATCTTTTTCAACCAAAATAACTGGGTTGGTTTCCAGGTTTCCATTTAATATTGCAACCAACACTCGGCTTTTGGTCGCTTGTAAGAGGTTTACCTGCCAGCACTGCTTCAATGGCTGCGCGTAAATCTGCGCCTGTTACGGGTTTACCATTACTGGGGCGGCTATCATCTAATTGTCCCCGATAAACAAGTTGGCGTTGATCATCAAATACAAAAAAATCAGGTGTGCAAGCTGCTGTGTAAGCCTTCGCCGTTTCCTGACTCTCGTCGTAGCATAAGGTAAAATTAAACCCTTGTTCTGTGGCAAATGCTTGTAACGACTCTGGCGCATCATCTGGGTAATTTTTTGCATCGTTAGCACTGATGGCAACGATCGCTAAATCACTTGTAAAATAATCTTTTCCTAACTGCACTAATTCTTGTTGAATGTGCTTTACAAATGGGCAATGCCGACAAATAAACATTACCAACAGTGCTTTTTTATCTGCGAAGGTGGAAAGTGAAGTTGCCTTTCCAGATACTACTTCCGGTAGATTAAAATCTGGTGCTTTTGTGCCTAATGGCAACATAGTTGAAGCAGTTAAAGCCATAGTTCACCCAATATTTTTACGCTGATAGCGGCTTTTGCTATCAGTATATTTTTACTCTAGCACTAAGTTTTCCATAAATTAAGAGACGGTAAATTTACCGTCTCTTATATTTGTTGAGAATTAAGTTATGGAAATTAGTTTTTACAGACTTGCCAAAACACCAACGATGCCGTGTCCTGTGAATACTTCTAATGCTATCAGAGAGACAAAACCAATCATTGCTAAACGACCGTTGAGCATTTCTGCATAGGGAGTGAAACCAGTGCGATCGCCTTGCTCATCTATATAAACCTTTGGCTCGATCGCAAAGTTGTTCAGTTTGCCTTGGTCGTCAATTATACTAGTGTTTGTACGCATGGATTTTTCCCTGTCTTCTCTTTATGTAAATAACTGTAACAAATTTATTAATATTTGTAAAGCAAGCGCATTGCATTGATTTATTAGGTAGACTTTCAAAGTCTACCTTCTATGAAAATATTACCAATTTAGATTTAGTGATATAATCAAAGATCGTTAATTTTTTACTTTTAGCCAATCATGACAGCAACGGGTAAGGCAACCCAATTTGAATACAAAGCACTACACAAGCCCAATCAGCTTATTTATGGACATGGGCAGACAGCTGTGATTACAGGGTGGACAGTGAAGCAGGCGATCGCTAAACACTTGCAACCCGAAGATTATGCTGTAATTGGGCAACTATACTCGCCCACAAGGGGCATAAACTTACTAATTCGCAATTTGCTGTTGAATCCCCACGTTCGCTATTTAGTTGTTCTCAATGCTACGAAAGAAGACAAGAATGCTGGGGCTGGAGAGTGCTTGCTAGATTTTTTCCGTAATGGTGTTGAAGAAAATTTAAGTGATACTGGGCGCAGAGCATGGGTAATTCGCTCTGCGATTCCTGGTTATATTGATATTGAAATTGATATCAATACGCTAGAAAAACTACGTCATTCTGTAGAGTGCAAAGAAGTCAAATCAATAGAGTCGGCAGTTAGGCAAGTTTTATTTTATGCAGAATTGGAACCACTCTATCCTTGGGGAACGCCTGTAGAATTTCCCATGTCTATCGTTGAACCAACTATTTTACCAGGCCCACGCTACGGACATCGAATAGAAGGTAAAACTATAGCCGAAACTTGGGTAAAAATCATTCATCGGATTAAGACAACAGGAATAATTAGACCAACTGGCTATGATGGGCAATGGCAAGAATTAATTGATTTAATGGCAATTATTACTGATGAGCCTGCTGACTTTTATTTTCCTGAGCCGAATTATTTGCCTATTGACCGCCCTTTTATTGAAGAATACGTTTCGCAGATTTTAGATGATGCACCTTATCGGGAAGGGTTGAAATATACTTATGGTCAACGTTTACGTTCTTGGTTTGGGCGCGATCAAATTGACCAGGTGATTCAGAAATTAATAGGAGAAATTGATGCTGCTAGTGCAGTGATGAATTTATGGGATGTAAAAGACCATGAAAAGGGTGGTAGCCCTTGTCTTAATCATATTTGGTTGAGAGTGGTTGATAATGAATTATCACTAACTGCAACTCTTAGAAGTAATGATATGTTTGCTGCATGGCCTGCAAATGCAATGGGCTTGAGGGCTTTGCAACAACATATTAGAGATGAAATTGTTCAACGTTCTAAGTATGACTTGAAAATAGGACCACTGATTACCATCAGTCAGTCGGCTCATATATATGATGATACTTGGAGTAACGCCGAACAACTGATTAAACAACAGTATCTACGCATTTGTAGAAAAATAAATTACCACGATCCTGCGGGAAATTTTTTAGTTGAGATTGCAGAAAACGAGATAGTTGTTACACAAACAACTCCCGGAAGTGGTGAGATTGTAGGTTGCTATTCAGGTTTTGATGCCTTGAAATTAGTTAGAGAAATTTGTGCTGCTTCGCCTTCAATACGTGCAGATCATGTTGGATATTTGGGAATGGAATTACAGCGAGCCTCTGAGTGTTTGAAAACAGGGACTAAATACATTCAGGATAGTAAATAATGGTTTGTGATGAGCAAAGACCAACATGGGATGAATACTTTTTAATGTTGGCTAAACTTGCAGCAACTCGCTCAACGTGTTTAGCTTTTCCCGTGGGTGCTGTGATTGTGAAAAACAAGCAGGTCGTAGCAACAGGTTACAATGGCTCACCATCGGGTTCGGCCCATTGTACCGCTCAGGGCTACTGTTATCCAGGATTGAGTAGCTGTGATGCTAGTAAAACTTTACCATCAAGGGCTGTACACGCGGAAGCAAATGCGATCGCACAAGCTGCAAAACATGGTACCTCTACAGATGGTGCAAGTATTTACGTCACCCTAGAACCTTGTCTATCTTGTTTGAAATTAATTATCTCCGCAGGGATTAAGGAAGTGTTTTATGAAACTTCTTTCAATAGCGGTGAGAAAGCCTTGGTGAGAGATTCTTTTGTGAATGAAGGTCTAGTTAACCTCAAGCAAGTTAAGCTTTCTGAAACCACAGCAAAAAGAGCAGCCTCGTTCTTGCTATCTTCTACATCTGTTGTCAGTTTTGACATTGTACAAAATCCATAAATTCATATCAAAACATAATTATTAAGTATGTTGAGTGATACAGATATTAAACAACAAATAGAAGACAGAAAAAATAATCCAACAGAGGGAATATATATAGATCCCTTTGAAGAAAAGTACCTGACCCCTGTTGGTTATGATTTGAGAGTAGGGCTAAAAGGATTCTCTTGGAAAAATAAGCGTGAAATTGATATAGAGAAAGAGAGAGATATTGAGATTGAACCCAATGATACGGTAGTTATTGAAACCCTTGAATCAGTCAGTTTGTCTAAAGAAGTCGGCGCTACCATACATGCAATGGTTTCAAAAGCTGTTCTTTATGGTTTGTCTCATATTTCTACCACAATAGATCCAGGATGGACAGGCAAACTGTTAATTTCAGTAAGTAACTACCGAGATACCTCTGTAGTACTTCGTTTTAGAGATTCTTTCTGTACAGTTTGCTTTCACAAAATGGAATCTCAATCAAAAGTACCTCTTGGAAGACCTCCTGATAGGGATGATATATGGGAAAGGCTACTAGAGATATCTAGGCAAGAAAAAAAGAAGAAAGAAAAAGAAAATGTTAACCGCAATATATTAATAATTTCTTTTATTACAATTGTCTTATCTTTTGGAGTTTTTGTATCCTTAAAAAATCCCGATTTGGGATCTGCACTAGCCGCTTTTATAGCTTTGATAAGCCCTGTTGTGTACGATAGGCTAAAATCAAAATAAATTTTTGATTAACTATTAAATTTAAGTATTTAATATAAAACTATAATTCGGAGAATATAGCTAATTGAATAGTAAAAAATGAATACTACAAAAACATGTGTATATATTTCTGGTGCGTTGACAGGTATTGATAACTTAGATACAGTCAAGGCTTTTTATACAGCTATCGGCTCACTTTGCGACGAAATAGGATTTCAGAGTTATGTTCCCCATCTAAACACTGACCCTATTAATCATCCTAATATTAGCCCCCGTCAAGTTTTTGATACTGATAAACGCCAAGTTAGCAAATCTAACCTAGTTATTGCCTACATTGGTTATGCTTCTCTGGGTGTTGGGATGGAATTAGCATATGCAGAGACAAATGCTATTCCAATTATTTTACTCTACGAAAGAGGTAAAGTAATATCGAGATTCCCTCGTGGTATACCTACTATATTTTCTGAAATCGAGTTTAACGACTATAAAGATGCTTTGACTCAACTTGAGAGTGTTTTAAAACAGTGGAGACAACAGCACAAATAAAAATCTTTATCAGCGCCATTCTCATCCACTTAAATACTACCAGTAGCAACTCATCTTTTGAGAAACTTATCAATTGGAGATGGATTGTTTAGGGTCGATAACTCCGGCGGATTTCTGTAATTTGATCTGCTACATCGAGGAGAGATTTGGGCATCTCTGGCCCTG
This sequence comes from Nostoc sp. CCCryo 231-06, assembly GCA_023522315.1. GTDB lineage: Bacteria > Cyanobacteriota > Cyanobacteriia > Cyanobacteriales > Nostocaceae > Nostoc. The sequence goes on along the minus strand of JAHCSU010000155.1, from coordinate 14,275 downwards.
TGAGAATGATATCGACGTGGGGAGGGCGTTTTGCCAGAAACGCTAAAACTTCCGTTTCAGGAATTAAACCAAAGTTAATCGCTAAACTTAACTCATCTAAGACAACGAGAGAATACTTACTCTCACACACTACCTGTTGTGTATACTGCCACAGCTTTTGTAAGGCTTGATTTTCCGTATCATCTAAATGTGGTGTATCAATACAACGAGGCAAATCACAGCGAATCCAATCTAAATTTTGTCCTAGTTGTATAGGTCGATCCTGTCCTTGACGAATACCTCCTTTAAGGAACTGCACTATTAATACTGGGGTTCCTTGTCCAGCTATCCTCAGTGCTTGCGCTATAACGCTCGTAAAAAAGTTGCGATGGGAGCTAGTGAAAACTTGCACTAGCCCTTCCACTGGATATGGTAAGGTAAGGGGTGAATTTATACTTGGAGTTTCTAGCTGGGCAACCATAGGGTAAAGTTCAAAAAATTACAATAAATTAAAGGTTTGTGCTGGCGGTACTTATTACAAATCTGCCTATATAATCTATCTGTTTTTCACAGTTGTGGTGACTTTGGCAAATTGCATTCTTAGTCAAACACTAGGTTTGTGCTGAAGTCAAGAGTTCTGTTGATTTAGATTTACGTATTTTGTCGGTAATTAGTTGCAAAAATGAAAACATTAGAATTACAGTTCCAATTATTTAAAAAAGCTAGGCATAACGTCTGAAAATCGCTAAATGTTAGATTTATCGGTTGTTTGGGCAAAACAGACTTAGCAAGTAGTGAATTTGACAGGATGAGGAGTAAATTGTTGTGAGATTGGTGATTCTGGGAGGTTCAGGATCGGGTAAAAGCACTCAAGCACAAAGGCTTTGCAGATACTTTGATATTCCTTTGATTTCGACTGGTGAGATTTTACGGGAAGCGATATCTGGCGATAGCCTGCTCCCGGAGTTGCAATGGTCGGAAACTGACCCCCGGACTTCTCTTTCGGTTTACGCTAGCCTGAGTGAACTAGGTTACCACGCCCGACCCTATATGCAAAAAGGGGAGTTAGTTCCAGACGAAATGATCGTTGAATTGATCCGAATTCGCCTCAGACAACCAGATATTAACTGCGATTGGGTGTTGGAAGGCTATCCCCGTACCGCCTTCCAAGCTGAAGAATTAGATTTTTTATTGGATAATTTAGAGCAAAAGCTAGATTGGGCAATTTATCTCCAAGTGTCGGAAGCTGTCATGGTTAGCCGATCCTTGGGGCGATCGCTACCAGATGACCAACCAGAAATCGTGCAACGCCGTCTAGAATTATTCTACGATCGCACCATTCCCATCCTAGAATATTACGACCGTCGTCGTCGCTTATTGACCATCAACGGCGGACAGTCACCAGATATGGTGCAGCAAAATATTTTGACTCTGCTTTCAGTTCCTTAGCAGGGGGAGATGAGGGACAAGAATTCATAACCATTCCCCATTCCCCATTCCCCATGCCCAATGCCCAATAACACTAAGGTAATCTTAAGGCAGTATTCCATATAAAAATCTTGAGGCAACTCCAATGGCTTGGCAGCGTCCTGACGGTCGGATTTCCTACGAACTACGTCCGATCAGCTTTCACCCCAGTTTTACCCACTTTGCCCCCGGTTCTGTTCTCGCAAGATGCGGTGATACTCAAGTACTTTGTACTGTTAGCGTTAATAAGGGAGTTCCCAAGTTTCTTGAAGGAACTGGTAAAGGCTGGTTAACTGCTGAGTACCGAATGCTACCATCTGCTACTCAAAAACGGCAAGAAAGAGAATTATTGAAATTATCTGGACGGACGCAAGAAATTCAACGTCTAATTGGCCGCAGTTTACGCGCAGCAGTGGATTTTGAGGCACTGGGAGAACGCACGCTGACTGTGGATGCTGATGTGTTGCAAGCAGACGCTGGAACTCGGACAACAGCCATTACAGGCTCGTTTGTGGCGTTGGCTCATGCAATTTCTAAATTGTTGCAAGAGGGCGTGTTAGAGCGATCGCCTCTGTGTGGACAGGTAGCAGCAGTTTCCGTAGGATTACTGGAGGGAGAGCCATTTTTGGATCTGAATTATATCGAAGATGTGGCTGCAACAGTAGATTTTAACGTGGTGATGAATCAACATTTAGGAATCATTGAAGTCCAGGGAACAGCCGAAGAAGGCAGCTTTAGCCGGACTCAGCTGAATCAACTGCTAGATGTCGCCCAAAAAGGAATTCAGGAATTGTTAATCGCCCAACGCGAAGCGATCGCTGACTGGGAAGCGCTGTTTATGATTAATTAGTTTTATTAATTTTTAATAAGAATTAATAAATGTATCCTTTGTGGCGTTAATCAACAAAGTATCAAGTAACTGGGTGTAAATAAAAATAATCATGAGAGTCATTAGTAGTTAGTACAACCGACTACTGACAACTTCCCCTTGAAGGTGATAAGGACTACGTTTTTCCAGCCTACCTAATCCACGATGTTAAATGTTTCAAAAGTTAAAAAGGAGGATTGTAATAAGTTCGGTATTGTATTGCCAGAAGCCAGCAATATGATGATGAAGCCATGAACAAAACCGTTGAAGTTCTACCGGATCAGCCGGCGCTGGTTGCACGAGCGCTAGAATTAATTCTGTCGAAGTTAGAAACTGCCATTGAGCAGCGAGGGCGGTTTAGCATCGCCTTATCTGGCGGCAGTACACCTAAACCGTTATACGAAGCGATCGCTAATCAAAAACTGCCTTGGGATAAAATTCATATATTCTGGGGGGATGAGCGTTACGTACCACCAGATCACCCCGATAGCAATGAACTGATGACGCGTCGGGCGTGGCTAGATCGTGTTGATATCCCAGCAGCTAACATTCACCCCGTACCAACCTTGTCAGCCAATCCAGAACTGGCTGCTGCTAAGTATGAACAACAGCTTAAAGAATTTTTCAATTCTTCTGGGGTCGAGTTTCCCTCGTTGGATGTAGTATTACTAGGAATGGGTGATGATGCACATACCGCATCTTTGTTTCCCCATACAGAGGCTCTCAAAGTACGCGATCGCCTAGTTACCGTAGGTAACAAAGACGGAAACCCCAGGATAAGTTTCACATACCCCTTCATCAACGCTGCCAGCAGCGTGATTTTTCTGGTTGCTGGTGCTAATAAACGACCAGCTCTGACGCAAGTCTTTGCACCTGTAGCCGACGACTTCACTTACCCATCCCGCTTAATTCGGCCCCAAGGAGAACTTTGGTGGCTGCTAGATGCGGCAGCAGGTTTGGAACTCCAAGATTAACCTTGGGAATTGGGCATGGGGCATGGGGCATGGTGCATTGGGAAGAAGACAAGGGGACAAGAAAAATTGGGGACAAGGGTAAAGACTTGTTGCAAGTTCTTACTGATGTCACCTTGTCCCCTGCTTCCCCTGTCCCCTGCCCCCTGCTCCCTTTCCCCGTGTCCAATTAATGGTTCCATCAGCAGTAATTGCTAGAATCTAAAACTAGGGCCGCCCTCTGCTTGCCAGTCCTACCTATATTTATGATGATCTTGAACAAAGGCTAAATATCGATGATCGTCTGCCCTAATTGCAATCATCCCAACCCTGATGGCGCTGTCCAGTGTGAAGCTTGCTATACACCGTTACCCGCGACTACTAACTGTCCCAGTTGTGGGGCAACTGTGCAGGCAGATGCTGCATTCTGCGGTCAGTGTGGCTATAACCTTCACTCCGCAGGAGTTCCACACGTTCATACAGCAGTAGCTACAACAGTTACTCCCGATGTTCCTGTGGAAGTACCGCCGTTAGTTCCACCCGATCCCCTGTTAGAACTTTTACAACCAGATGCTTTGGGAATAAGTGGTTATACCAACTCCCATCCCCCCGAATCATCTTTACCAGCAACAGAGGTGGCAGCTGCGCCAGAGGTACCTGTGGCAGAAAGCAGCCCTCCAGAACCAGCGCCAACCTCCGTCGCATCTCAACCAGTAGTATCTATAAAAAGTATTCCTACTCCACCACCGTTGGAACCAGCGCCAGCCCCTGAAGTCGAAGTACAGGAGCCAGCCGCACCAGCACCAACTGCAACTGTTGCCAGAACGCAATTGCAGCAGGTTACAGCGCGGTTAATCCACGTTCAAAGCGATCGCTTAATTGAATTGCCACAAAATCTCTCTGTGATTCATATCGGCAAACCCAATGACCGGATTCCCCCAGATATAGATGTTTCAGGATTTCCCAATTCAGAAGTTGTCTCGCGGATTCATGCAGATATTCGCGTCGAGGGAGATGCTCATTATGTAGAGGATGTGGGAAGTTCTAATGGCACTTACATTAATAATTTGCCACTTTTACCAGGGAATCGTCATCGCTTGCGACCAGGCGATCGCATCAGCTTGGGTAAAGGAGACTTAATGACATTCCTCTTTCAACTTGCTTAACTGATTCTCTATCAATTGTGACATCAGTCTAGGCATTTTCTGCCCATCCTCCGGCATCCCTTTGGAGGAAAAACAAATGCACTGGATCAAATAAGCAATGAATAACTATGTTTGTTCATTTTAGGTAATTGAATACTGTGTAGTAACTCCCCTTCATGGGGAGTATTATTAACTTTAATCCTGTCGAAATATTTGCAATCTCAAAAGCCATAGTATTGGAATAGCGATCGCTTTTGATCGCAAACTAAAATTTAGTCAGTCAAGTAGATAAACGATTATTAATTTGATTAATTATCTCAATAATTTTATCTTCATTATTTTGATAACCCTGTTCTCTAGCGACTGCTAAGGCTTGCTGATAATACTTCAAGGCTTTGGAGTGTTGTTTTAGCTCAATAAATATTTCACCTATATATTCAATATTTTGAAGTTCACTAATGTGATTGCCTAATTGTTTACAAATCACTAAAGATTCCTGATAGCATTTTAAGGCTTTGTCATCTTCTTTCAAATGTCGATACATTAATCCTAAAATACTAAGAGTATCACTCTCACTTAGACGATCTCCAATTTTTTGGCTAATTGCTAAAGCTTCTTGAAGATAATTTTGTGCTTTTGAGTAATTTCCTAAATCGCAATACAAATCGCCAATGAGATAAAGAGTCTCTGCCTGACCTGGAAGAGCATTAATTTCTCGTCGAAGAGCTAATGCAAGTTCGTAATAGTTTAATGCTTTTTCAAAGTCTTTCAAACCAGCATTAAGTAAGCCAAGATTACTTAAAAGAGTAGCTTCTGTGTTGCGATCGCCCATTTTACTAGCTATTACTAATGCTTCTTGATAGCATTCTAAAGCTGTTGTATAATCCCTATAACGAAAGGATATATGACCGATATTATTAAGAGTTGTGCTTTGACTAGCTAAATCACCAATCTCTCTATGTAAACTCAAAGCGTCTTTATAGTATTGAAGTGCTTTTGGTAAGTCTTCTAGAAAAGTATAAACTGCTCCAATATTATTTAAAGTAATACCTTCACTTTTTTGCGTTCCTATTTCTCGACGAATTGATAAAGCTTGATGATAATACTTTAATGCCTCTTGATACTTTCCTGTCTGGTCATAAATCCCTCCAAAATTATGGAGGGCTGTAGCTTCGTTGGCGCGATCGCCTAATTTTTGGAAAATTTTTAAAGCTTTTTTGTAGTGTTCTAACGCTTTCGTGTATTGCCCTATTTCACGATAAACACATCCTATATTATTCAAAGAAGAAGCTTGACCTGACAAATTATTAATTTCTATCTCGATATTAAGACATTGATGATGTAGCTCTAAGGCTTCTGAATACTGACTTAATCCATCGTAAGTTTGCCCGATGTTATTAAGAATAGCTGCCTCACCATTTCGATTATTTTGACTGTTGTAGGACGAGTTGTTGCATTGCCGAGCAATTCCACTACCTCAAGAATTACACTAGGATGGATGACAATACACTGCCAATCTTAAATTTTGAGTTTTCCAGAAAATCTAAAATCCAAAATAAAGTGACCTATGAGGGAACCAAGTAAAAATTTTGAACCCTTGCTTACCAGAGAAGCCCCGTCAGTTGTTGAACGCATGGGGCTAACGTGGCTAATTGCAGCAGCGATCGCAACTGCTTTACTCTGGCAAATACCAGCAGGGGATTATATCTTATACCCATTTACGATCCTGGCAACTTGGTTTCATGAAATGGGTCACGGCTTAATGGCACTCCTATTAGGGGGACAGTTTCAGAAATTACAGATTTTTAGCAATGGTTCCGGTGTCGCAACTTATGGCATCGGCTCATCATTGGGGCCAATTGGCCCGGCAATAGTCGCAGCCGCAGGCCCAATGGGGCCACCTCTTGCCGGTGCAGCTTTGATTTTGGCTTCCCGCAGTTTTACAGCCGCTACCCTGAGTTTGAAAATTTTAGGGAGTTTTTTGCTGTTTTCCACATTAATTTGGGTACGTTCCTGGTTTGGATTGGTGGCAATTCCCTTGCTGGGTTTAATAATCTTGGGTATCGCCCTGAAAGCACCTCGCTGGGCACAAGGGTTTGTCATTCAATTTCTGGGTGTACAAGCTTGTGTGAGTACGTACCATCAACTTGATTATTTATTTAGTAGTTCTGCTGGCCCCCTTGGACTTTCTGATACAGCGCAAATGCAGCGATATTTGCTTTTACCTTACTGGTTTTGGGGCGGGTTAATGGCGATCGCATCTCTGGTGATTTTAGTCCAAAGTCTCCGCGTTGCCTATCGTTCAGAATGAAAAGACAGATTAGCGATCGCCCTCTTGCAGTCACGAATTCAACCCTCAGTATTTTGATTGCTGAATTAAATAAAGAGTGCGTAAACATACAAGCCTTGGTTAACCAGTTACAGTTACTTAGTTTAACTGTTAACCAACAAGCTGAAATTCTCGCAGAACTTTTAGCTGCTACGGTTCATCTGCATAATCATTGTGACGAAGATTTTCAGACGCTAATTATTGAGGAAATGGAAAATTTGCCTGATGATCAGGATTGATTAGTGATTTTTGTCCAAAGTCATTGCGATCGCCAACCATTACCTAAGCTGGCACTTGAGCGCGAATTTCATTGGCACAAGGACGACCCTGTTCAATATCAGCAATATTAGCAAAAGTTGTTTCTGCAATATTGTGGAGAGCTTCTGCTGTAAAAAAGGCTTGATGTCCGGTAATAAGTACATTGGGGAAGGTCGTCAGACGCTGGAAAATATCATCTTGAATAATTTCACCAGACAAATCCTCAAAGAACAATTCCGATTCTTGCTCGTAGACATCCACACCGAGATAGCCAATCTTGCCAGACTTCAACCCCTCAATCACTGCTTGGGTATCAATCAGCGCTCCTCGGCTAGTATTAATTAACATCACGCCTGGCTTAATCTGTTCTATAGCCTCAGCGTTAATCAAGTGATGCGTCTCCGGAATCAGGGGGCAATGCAGGGAGATAATATCCGAGTTCGCAAATAGCTCAGATAGCTCTACATACTTTCCACCTAGCGCCTCCAATTCTGGATTACGATAAACGTCATAGGCGAGTATGTGACAGCCAAACCCCTTCATAATCTGTCCTAAAATCAGACCGATTTTACCAGTGCCGACAATCCCCACAGTGCGCTCATGCAAATTAAATCCCAACAGTCCATCTAAAGAAAAATTGCCTTCTCGGACACGGTTGTAGGCTCGATGAATTTTGCGATTCAAGCTTAAAATTAATCCCACAGCATGTTCTGCTACCCCATAGGGTGAATAGGCAGGAACACGCACAACGGTAATTCCTAAATCTGCTGCGGCTTGTAAGTCTACATTGTTAAACCCTGCACAGCGCAGGACAACCAACCGAGTTCCCCGTGAGGCGAGAAGTTCTAAAGTTGGCGCGTCAACTTGGTCATGGACAAATACGCAAACCGCCCCAAATCCGGCGGCGAGGATAGCTGTATCCCGATTTAAACGAGGTTCAAAAAACACTAATTCGTGTTGGGCGGGAGAATTTGCATCTGACAAAAACTTGCGATCATAGACTTTTGTACTGAAAACTGCTACTTTCATGCAAAACCTCAAGCTGTATGCTGCACAATGTTCGACTACATAATAACCTTGGCAGTTAGAAAAGCGATGTCTACGATGGGCTATTCGGCAGCTTTGAACAGAAAAGAATTCAGGATTGCTTCAAGGTAAATGAGTGACTTTTGGCTGCTCAAAGTAGCCATACATCACGCGAGAAACTTGACGAATAAAATCCCTAGCTCTAATGTCATTATTCGGTCTTCGCACGAAAATTCCTGCTAAATAACGCTTACCTGATGGCGTTTCAATAATACCCGCATCGCCTAGTACAAACCGTAGAGTGCCTGTTTTATGGGCAATATTTGCACCAGAACCTAAACCAGATGGGAGCAATGCTCTATTCTGACAACGAATCATAATACCTAAAACTTGGGATTGACTTTTATCAGAAATTAACTGATTATTTGTAACCAAAGCTGACAGTCGTACCAAGTCTTTTGCACTAGTTTTATTAGTTCCTTTAAAGTCTCCTAACATATTGCGAATCACAGTGCTTTGCAATCCCCAACGGCGAAACTTTTGATTTAATTTAGATACACCACCTAAACGGTCAATAATCATATTTGTAGCAGTGTTATCACTAATAGTCATCATCTTGGTTGCAGTTTGCAAGAGACTAAGCTTAGTTCCCACTCGTTGATACTGCATATTTCCAGAACCGCCAGTGACATGCTTCCGTCGCATCACCAAAGTTTCGCCTAGTTTGATTCTCCCTGCATCTACTTCTTGAAATAAGGCAATCAAAATCGGATACTTAATTGTGCTAGCGGCAGAAAAAGCTTTATCACCATTAAAACTAAAATAATCCCCTGTTTCTAAGTCCATAAAAAAGATTCCGGGAGTAAGGAATCTATAGCGAGCCATTAATGCTTTAATAGGAGTTTTTAGTTCTGATATCTCGCGTCCTAGAGGAACTACACCAGTAAATTTAGAAGCATTTATTGGATTGACAGGATCGGTTAGAGGAACCGGAGGAATAAATTTAAGTTTTGGTAGTTGTAAATTAGATTGATTTGCACTCCAGTCATTTATGTTGCCAACTTGATTCGTATTGGGATTCGCTTTTACTGGGGACGATAGTAAAAGAATACTTGTAAGGCTCAGTAAGAGCGAGCGTATTTTCATGCAGTGCTGTGAGGATAGTATTAGATTTATTTACAGACATTTTCCGAATAATTTAATGAAATCCGGATTGATTGACATAGTAATCACTAAGATATCCGATGTCAAGAGATATTAATAAGAGATGTTTTGGAATATTGTAAATAATAATTTTAATAAAAAACTACAAGGTAGAGTTTAGAAAATATGCTTATGTTACAGCAAATAATTATGTAATTATACAAGTACTAAGAGATGATAATTGCAGCTTTAATTTTGCTAGCAATGATTTATACATAGCAATGGGGATAAAAAAGCACCCACAGTTGAGGGGTCATCTTGCTTAGAAACGTGAATTAAATAAAATGCAAAACTTCATCCTGTATCTAGCTTCCCTCTCCTTTATAAGGAGAGGGATTGAGGGTGAGGTAAGCTGTCGGACATAAATTGTATATTAGCTTTCCCACACCTGAGAGCGTGATTAGTTATCCAGCGATCGCACTTTCGTTAGTGTCCTCCTCCAGAAGTGCGATCGCATGAATGTTATTTTTAAGTCATGCTAATGTAATAAGATAAATTTTGTGATGTCTTTTTCGATGTCTACACACCTTAATTAGCCATTGGCGTTCCCGAAGCACCCTGTTACGCAGATAAACCAATAATGTTATAGTAGTATAGGAAATATGGTAAAATTTCCCTTACTTCACCGCATTTGAATACTCAAATGTGTGAATAATATACCTGGAGAGGTGTCCGAGCGGTTCATGGTGACGCACTCGAAATGCGTTTTGGGGAAACCCAACGGGGGTTCGAATCCCCCCCTCTCCGTTTAAAATGATTGCCGAAAAACTAGACAAACAGATGATGTTTGGCTTCATAGATGGTATGTATGAGTATTTGCAAGTAAGGGCATACAGATGTGCGCCCCTAAGTATATATGTAAGGGAGCTTGTGTGAAACGGTATTATCTTTCCGTATTCACTTAGTTAAATATTGCCAAAACTACATTAAAATATACACTGACTACACAGGTTTTTGGGATACACTAATGCCATCGTGTGAGGAGTGAACGATGGCAAATCGCAGTATAGGGAAAGTGCCCTCATTTATTTTTATCAGTGTCTGTTTATATCTGGGTATTAGTATAGGAGTTGTTATCCGGCTTGGGCAATCACAGCGATTAAACGCTGCTACTACACCCACTGAACCTGTATCATTACCATTAGCTATCCCTGTTACGCCATCAACAACAGAAGAACAAACCTTTCAAAAGACTATTACTATCAAAGCTGTTGGAGATATTATTCCCGGCACTAATTTCCCTAACTATAGATTACCCCGGTTTCGAGATCAATTATTACCAAAATCAGTGAGAACTCACTTGCAAGGATCTGATATCTTGTTTGGTAACTTTGAAAGTAGCTTAACTAATTATCCCTACACTACCAAAGATATTAGTCGAGGACAAGTCTTTGCCTTTCGCTCCCCACCTGGATATGCTCGACTATTTGCTGAGGCTGGTTTTAATGTGTTTAATATGGCTAATAACCATGCAATGGACTTCGGCCCGGTAGGGTTCAAAGATACAAAGAAAAATCTTGAGGCTGTGGGCATTGCAACATTAGGTCATAAAAATCAAATTCTTTATTTGCAAGCTAACAATATTCCTGTGGCAATGGTTGGGTTTTCCCCTTATGAAATGTATAATTCCATCCATAATTTAGGAGCAGCCCAAGCACTTGTAACAGAAGCGAAAAATAAGGCCAACATTGTAATAGTATCGATGCACGCGGGAGCCGAAGGAACGGGGGCACTACATGTTAAGAATCAGACAGAGTTTTTTTATGGAGAAAACCGAGGTAATTCGATCAAGTTTGCTAGAAAGATGATTGATGCGGGAGCAGATTTAGTACTAGGACATGGGCCTCATGTTCCGAGAGCGATGGAAATTTATAAGGGAAAAATCATCGCCTATTCTTTAGGAAACTTTCTGGGATATCGAACTTTATCTACAAATGCCCAGACGGGTGACTCTATGATTTTAGAAGTTAAACTCAACTCTGCGGGAAATTTGGTATCAAGTAAAATTATCCCCGTGCGGATGAATGGGCAGGGAATCCCTCAAATTGATCGGTATTTTCGGACTGTGAAACTTATGCGTTCTTTGAATACTCAAGCTTTTCCCAAAAATCCGGTCAAGATTAATAAGAAGGGGGAAGTTGTTGTACAAAAGAGTAAATCTGGAAATTTAGTTAATGTGGAAAAGCCCACGAATAACTTAACCCCCTTCCCGACCTCTAAGAGCAAAAATTCAAAGTCTTTCTCCTAAAACAAGAGAGATTTTTTAGATAACGGGAAAAGTTAGAAGACTAAATAAGAAATTTAGCTAAAGATGAAACAAGAAACAAAAAGATGTTTTTGTATTAGCAAGAGACGTTCAATTTTAGATTGTGAATTTTGGATTTTAGATTGAATAAAAAATTTAAAATTGACTAATTATTGTCATCTTGTAGCTTTTCCTGAGATTTTTGATCATTCTGAGGTTGAGTATCAGTCGGTGAATTTTGCTTGTCCAGTGTTGGTACTACTACAGCAGAAGGATCTGACTGTTTGGATTCTGTAGGTGGTGCTGTTGGTATAACCACAGAATTTGACGGAATTACCGGTTGAGGAGAAGGAGAATTCTGATTAGAAGCGGGTGAGTTATTTTTTTGTAGTGGTGCGGGGGAAGCACTACGAGATGAACGGATCGCCCGTAGTTTTTCGACTAGCGAGGGTGTAGGTGAAACGCTAGGTGAAGGCGTGGATTGCTCAGAATCGCCGCGTTGTGATTCTTGTGTAGGGCTGCTGGGAGTTTCTTCTGGGGAAGAACGACGATTACGCCGGCGCTGCTTGGAATTAAAAACAGGTGCTGATTCGCTTCTTGAGGTGGTGTTAGTCTCTTCATCCCTCTCTAAGCTAGGAACTTTCGCGGCTGGTTCTTGAGTTGGCTGTTCAAAAAGTGGTTTTGCGGTTGGCTGGGGCTGAGATTTGGGTAAGATGCTAGTGATGCCAAAGCCTGCTGTAGCAGCAACTAGGGCTACACCTATACCTATGAATATTTTAGATGACCCCTGTTTTTTAGCCGATACATTTTCCTTGGCGATGCCTGGGTTAGGCTGCGCCAACACAGATGGTTTATGAATGCGATTTTGGGCAGTTTGCCCAATTAAAGTTGCTGCCTGCTGGGCAGATAAATTGACAGTTGGCACTGCATAAGTGGCTAAGGCTTGCGGTGTCATATTGGCCCCATTTCCAGGTAGCAGTTGTAACCACTCAGCAACTGTCGCTGGCCGAAAACGAGACTCCACCGCCATACCGCGCATTACGGCCTGGTTGACAGAAGCACTTAAGTGTGGTTGCAGTTCGCGGGGGGAAGGCATTTGTTCGCGATCGCGCAATAATGCTGGTATAGGAACCTGTGCTGTCAACAGTGAATACAAGGTTGCCGCTAAACCATAAACATCCGTGGCGGGTGTGCGCGGCGCTTGCGTCAAATACTGCTCAATGGGAGAATAACCCTCAGAAACCATACCTGTGTGAGTCTGCCTGACACTGCCATTAAATTCTCTGGCAATGCCAAAATCAATCAGTACTACTTCTTGAGTTCCTTCACGAAGGATAATATTATCTGGTTTGACATCTCGATGTAACAAACCATTGTTATGCACTACCTGCAAAGCTGCCCCAATTTGCCGGACGTAATGAATTGCTGTGGCTTCTGGTAAAGGTATCCCTGGTAATACAAATGCGTCTCCCAAGGTTTCGCCACGAATGTATTCCATCACCATGTAAGGCAGTCCAGCCTCGACAAAAAAATCACTAACTCGGACTATATTTGGGTGAATACACGTAGCTAATCGTCTGGCTTCATCTTGGAATTGGCGCTCAAATTTTGCAAAATCAGGATGTTGTCGCAGCCGTTCATTGATGGTTTTCATCACCACCTCCTGGCCCAAGTAATGATGTGTAGCTTTAAACGTAATGCCAAAGCCACCTCGCCCTATTTCTTGAATTAGGGTATATTTTCCATCCTGCAAAATTGTGCCTGCTAACATAAATAGTCCTGAGTCCTGAGTGAGCAGATAACTAGTGAGTCCTGAGTCTTGAGGGATTCCCAAAAAATTTTCCCATATTTTTTTATATAGGGGAGGGTTTTTGCCTGTCTATCTTACGGGATGATTTAGTTGTTGGAACTCTCCAAGTAAGAAAGACCTCCCCATGAGCACAACAGTTTTATCTTTATAGGATAACGCGAGAGTCAAGAAATCCTGAAGTGGGAAACAGGCTCAATTTGTCTTCTACGCCTGTGAAGTTATTACTAACACGCTACTTGCTACAATGCCAAAGAGCTATTTTGTAATTTTTAATAAGTTAATAACCAGTATATTTCGGATATTTTAGTGAAACGCGACACCATTTATTACCAAATAATTGATTATTTTTGAACAGGAACCAAGTGTAACGAATTTATTTTAGGACTTACGCAAAATATCTCTCAAACTCTGATTTTTCCGTGCCTTCTGCGCCTCTGTGGTAGCCTGCGGCAAGCCGCTTCTCTACGAGACGCTCTCGCGTTTGCGTCTACGTTATTCCCTAACTCTTGCATAAGTAATACAAGAAGCAAAAACTCAGAGTCGCTCAGAAATATTAAAAGCAACTGTGTTCCGCGATTAAAAAGTCTTTTATTTAACCACAGAGGCGCAGAGAACACAGAGAGAAGAGGTTAAATAAGAATTATTTCCACCTACTTGAAAAGGGCTAATCCTATCCTCTTTTTTCAGTTTTCGGGAGAAATCCAGGTTAATATTCTGAATGCTCACTTTCTTAAAATCGCTGACCTATGCCTAAATGCACTTTGCTTTCTCCTTGGTCATTAATGCCATAGTCAGCCCGAATTAAGCCTAGTGGTGAATTTAATCTCACTCCAGCCCCATAACCAAAACCATAGCCTGCTTTGCCTCGTACACCTGCTGGATCTCCTAATACAGTATCACCGGAGCCTAAGTCTGAGGCAAAGTCGGCAAATAATACACCCCCTACTATTGGTAAGACGGGAAAACGATATTCTGCGGAAGCTAACACATAACTG
>JAHCSU010000154.1 GCA_023522315.1 Nostoc sp. CCCryo 231-06 | reverse complement strand
GTATGAGAATCTGTACCAAATAAAACTTCTCCTGGGCGAGTGTGTCCTTCTTGAGCTAAGGCTATATGACAAACGCCTTTATAATCAGGGTTAGCTTTAAAGTCAGAGCGATCGGTAATGTCGTAAAAATATTTGATGTTTTGTTCGCGGGCAAAGTCGCGGAGAATATCTACATTGCGATTGGCACGAACGTCGGCGGTAAAAATATAGTGGTCGGGAATTAAAACTATTTTTTCGCTGTCCCAGACTTTAGCCTCTGCCCCAAATTCGCGTTTAAATACGCCAATAGTACCAGGGCCGCATACATCATGAGTCATTAATAAGTCTACATCTACCCAAATATTTTGACCTGGTTCTACGATGGCTTGGTGAGAAGCTTTTGCTAAAATTTTCTCCGTCAACGTCATGCCCATAATTTTTCTACCCTTCTTTAAAAAAAACTATAAAAATCTATGCTACCTATTGCTGAAATTATTTGCTTGCTTATCTAATCGCAAAGTTAACAATTTGCGTAAAGTGTAATTATATCTAATTGCCGTTTGGTTGCTTAAACCTCTGTTAACTTAATAGTCGCTAAACCTAAATAACGTATTCCTTCG
>JAHCSU010000153.1 GCA_023522315.1 Nostoc sp. CCCryo 231-06 | reverse complement strand
AATCGTCATGTCTGGTATTGTCGGAATTGGCTTTTTTATCTGGGACGCTTATCAAAATAACAACGTCAGTGAAGTTATTTTAGCTCTAGTTTATATCGGCGTTGTTGGGTTGGTGCTAGATAAAATGATGGGTTGGCTTCAAAACAAGATTTTACCAGCAGAGCAAAAATAGTCATTGGTCATTAGTCATTGGTCATTGGTCATTTGTAGAAAGCTAAGGACTAATGACCACGTACTAAGGGCTAATGGCGAAAGACAAAAGACTAATGACAAAGGACTAATGACAAAGGACAAATGAGTATGTTCGTAGCTGTTGATCAAATTGAAAAAGTTTTTGAATTAACTGGTGGTGGCAAATATATCGCCCTCAAAGGAATCGACCTCCAAATTAAAAAAGGAGAATTTGTTTCTTTGATTGGTCACTCCGGTTGCGGCAAATCCACCTTATTAAATATGATTGCGGGTTTAGATTTGCCTACAGAAGGTGTTGTCACTCTCGAAGGACAAAGAATCACCAAACCTGGCCCAGATAGGATGGTGGTGTTCCAAAATTATTCGCTATTACCTTGGCGGACGGTAAGAGAAAATATTGCCCTCGCCGTGGACTCGGTAATGAAGGGTTTATCCGCAGCCGATCGCAAC
>JAHCSU010000152.1 GCA_023522315.1 Nostoc sp. CCCryo 231-06 | reverse complement strand
TCGATATTATTAAGAAATATATTAGTATTTTAGCACGCTAGGTACGCAAGAACCGAAACAAGTATCCAACGGCAAAATTCATTTGAGTGTTAACGGTTTTATTCAGACTCAAATTTTGCTGTGACTGCACCCACTGGCAGGTTATTTGGCCAGGGCATAACAAAACGGCGCTTGTTACCAGCGAGAATGACTGCGTTATTTATTTCCTTAAGCTGTTCCGGCTGGAGATCGATGGTCTTTCCTTGCCCAGTCAAGTGCAATTTCAAATTTTTCAATATTGCGCGAGCAGTTCCCCGGTTATTGAAGCTAATCGCTAGCTCGTTGGCACTATTCGTTCCCTTTTGAAGTTCTGCACCTTCTAATACCACATCTGGCTGTACATTTACTGGACGGATATAGAGTGAGCCTAGATAGCGAAGGACAACCTTAACTACACCAGTTAGTTTTGTCTGATTAGCTTGGGGCTTTTCTAGGTTGATTGGCAATTGCTCGGCAATAATCCGATAAGCCAGTTCTTTTGTAGGCCGTGGATCTCATAACCAGGTAACGCGCACCGTTTGAGTTTTTTGAGGTTCTAGTAATATTTGGGGTGGATAAACTAGAAAATCTTCATCGGCTGGTTTATAGCTCTCTTTGCCTGCTAAGTCCATTTGGCGCTGAACTATCGAAACTTGTACCGCCAATCGCTCATTACTATCGTTGACAACTTGATAAGACTGGGTTGCACCTGAACCAGTAGGGGTAAATGTCCGCGAGATGGGGAGTAGCTTGAAGGCAAAGGCAGGTTGGACTCCTAAAAGGACAAGGAAGAAAGGCAGCAGAATGCGTCTGAAAGAAAGCCTCATGACTGTACGTTCGCTCATTTGTGAATGGTGAGAGGAATTAATGCCTTACTGTTAAAGGAAACAATACGATTTTGGATCTCTT
>JAHCSU010000151.1 GCA_023522315.1 Nostoc sp. CCCryo 231-06 | reverse complement strand
GCAATGACGCAAAATAATCTTGCTGCTGCCTACAGCGATAGAATTAAAGGAGACAAGGCAGATAACATTGAACAGGCGATCGCAGCTGTCAATACTCCCGTCATCAAGTCGTCAAATTCTTCTTGACAGATGATTTTGCTGAGTTTTTGGGCTAATTTCTCTAAATAATTTGAATCTCCTCTCAAGCTGACTTCTGTATCGGTTGTCTCAACAGCAATTAACTGTGCTGCTGCTTCCAGATTTCCCTTACACTTTTCTATGGCATCCAAAGCTGCTAAAGCCTCTGGACTATCGACCAACTGGCTGCGAAACTGAGTAATTTCCTCTGGTGTAACGGTAATCATTTAATAGTTTTAACCAGTAAATAAATATATAAAGCATTCAGTGATTATACATCTAATGCTTAATCTAGAGATATGGCGCTGACATTACATCAACAGTAGGAGTAATTTTGGAGTGCGATGTCTACGACGGGCTACGCCTACGCGCATTTTCCACAACCAGAAAAATTCACGCTATTTTGGGTTAATATGCGATCGCTCTTCAAATCAAAGCCTGGATATATCACTCAAACTCAGTTTCGCAGAAAGCTTTTAACAAATCAATACAGTTTGCGATCGCTCCTAAATGAGCAATTTCATATCTATATGTATTTTGTGTGGTAGACGCCAAACAAGCAGCACGCCCAACATGACCAAATCTCAGCTTCTACACAACTAGGAGAATGGTGCATGACCAATTCTGCAATAATTTGAAATAAGCGATCGCAATCCCACATCAATACAGTTAGTTTAGTTTTCAACTGTTGTTATGAGACAATTGTGCATCAAAAACCCGGTCTGCTGTTCATCAATGCTGCTCTTTTTTGTTGACGCTTCAGCATTCCTACCGCACCAAAAGCACCAAGGGCTAAAATCCCCAAGTTTATCGCAGGTTCCGGGACAGACTTAGCCTCAATCGCCGCCAGTGCAGTTTCTGCTACTAACTTATGAACACCTGTTGTTGGATGCACAGAGTCAAAGAACAAATAATCGTTTGGTTGAGCGCATACACTGATGATTGTCTGGAAATTCCCTACTACGCAAGGGTTAGCCACATCTTGAAACCCAAACTTACCTGGATTTGCTTGTACTTGATTAAATAGGGAAAACACATCCACAGAGATCAGATTCAGGTCAGAGTTATTGCTAAAGTTGCCTAGTTCCTCTGCTAATCTCTTGTTATGGTCATCTGTCAAACCAGTCAAGTTGCTAGATAGACCTGTAGCGAATGCAAATGGAATCTTGCCCAAATCAGGCAAGTTAAAGACTAAAATATTTTTGGCGCCAGATGAGGCAAGTAACCCTACTGCATCTGATAAATTCTGGACTGTTTGAGCCGCATTGGTAGCTTGACCAAACACATAATCATTTGCACCTCCCCATACAGCATAAAGGGCATTTGGATCAAGCTTCTGATTGGCTTGTAAAATCGGTTGCGTCAACAAGCCGACTTGCTCTAGTACTCCCGGTAACGGTGCATTAGGAACAACAGCATTACCTTGACCAGAACTAGCACCGCCCACAGCAAAATTAATACCTTGATTGGAAATATTAGGATTTGAAGTCAAGTATGGGGTAGGATTTAATCCTAGCTGATTTCCCAGGTAGTCTACCCACACCTGATCGTTAGAAAAACGCCCTTGAAAGTAGGGTGGAGCTTGGGGAATGGCTGTTGTCGGAGCGACTAAACCATCCGTAGCAGTGAAAACATTGCCAGTATCAGAAAGACTGTCGCCAAATACATAAAATTTGCTAAAACTCGCCGCACTCGCCTTGAGCGGTAACATGAAAGATAAGAGAACAAATCCTACGGCTACAGCTTGTTTTTTCATATTTGTTTTACCTGTGGTATTTTTTAGTTTGTTTAAAAGTAATCAAAAGGCAATAGTCTGAAAACTTGTTTTTTGACTTACTTCAAAACTAAGTACGCCTATTGAGTTAACTTACGTTGTTTTACTTAACTATCCCTCAAAATTTCATTAAACACACGTAAAAACTCTGAAAATACTCAGATTTACATTTTCTTGAGAAAAAATAGTTATTTCACAAAGAAATGGCAAACCTTACCACCTTTTAGAAGGTAATTGCTCACTTTTATGCTACCGATAGACTAACCGCGTTTTAATTTCAAAGCCTCAGTAGCCGATACACCCTCACCCTGACTGCCGAAATACCATAAAGCTGTAGCAGCCTCAGCACGAGTTACTGGTTTTTTAGGTTGAAACAGAGTCGTATAACCAAACACCCGTCGAATATTCGATTGTTCGCCATTTTGGTAATCAGCCAACACTGCTCTTAAAGCCTTGGGGTCAATTCGCGCTGCGTCTTGGAAACCCCAGGTTTGTTTGACTGTATCTAAGTTAGAAGAGGGTAAAGCTTGGCGAGTATCTAGAGGTAATTTCCATAGCAGCAACTGTTCCCGCGTTAGGGGTGCATCAGGACGAAACAAAACTACTGTAGAATCTCCAGACAAAGGACTGGGAATTAACCCAGCTTCGGCTAATCCCTGAATTGCTGGAAAATCAGGGTCTTTTGCAGACACATCACTAAAAACTGGTTGAGTAGTTTCTGATGCCAAGCGAATTTGTTTAGCTGGATTGCTGGCATAAATAGCATTGTTAGCAGCAATTAGCCAACGAGCATATTCTCGATGTGTAATGATTTTGCCGGGTTCAAACTGGTTAGTTGTGGCAGTATTGCTCTTAGTTGCCTTTGGTTCTAGAGGCAAAACACCTAATGCAGCCAAATCTTGGATATGTTGCCGCCATTCTTGCGGTGCCTTATTGAGATCGGTGAATTCCTGAGATTGGGCTGTGGCTGTAGGAGTTGTTTGGTTATTAGCCATGCTTGGTGGCTGTGCTGCCAAGTTTGCGGGTGGTACCGGGCCAATAAACTGGAAATTTCCTGGTTGAGGAACGTCGTTAGTAGTTTCGTTAGGATTTGTAGTTGGGGTTGATTGTACCGTTGCAATACTATTCGGTACGTACTCAATCAGTAATTCGGTGGCTGTTTGGGGTTGATTAGGTGTGGCGTTAGTAACTGATTTAGGCTGAATGGAAACCTTCAACAGCAAATCGTTACGACGTGCCTCAAACGCACCTCCGGCATCATCTGTTGGCTGTTGCAAAATCTGCCAGTTATTTGTTTGAAACTGGCTACTATAAAAGCTAGCAATAAAGTTGCTGGGATCAGAACTCAACCAACGAGTTGAGACTCTGTTTTCTGAGCCGCTAGCAGGTGTAACTTCCTGTAGTTTGGCATTGGAATATAGTGGGATATCTTTGGGAAAATCAGCAGGTAACTGAAGTGTTGATTCGTTTTGTTGTGCTTGCGGTTGGTTACTCTGAGATTCTTCAAAGACAACTGGATTGCTTTGCAGCTTAGGATCTGCCGCCAAAGATTGCTCAAGGTTTTTGGCAACTGGACTGTTAGCACAGGCTGTTAACGAAGTCAGTAGAACAGCCCAAATTAGAAAAACAGCTGGACGTTTGCAGGGAAGCACAGGAAATCACAAATTGAGTTTCTATTCCTACCCTAGCGCAGACTGTTCATTAAATGGAATGGGAAATGGAGCATGAGGCATTGGGAAGGGAATATTGAAAAAACCCATTTCCTTTGCCCCTCTGCTTTTCTAGCTCTTACCTCTTAATATCACCAAAAGACACTACCGACTCACGGCGTCTTCTTCGTAAATGTCTCTGTTGGTGAAGATGATATCTCTAAAAATGAGTAAACGGTAGCTTTTTGCTACCGTATTGTCTTTGTTTTACAGCCATTAGGTTTTGATAATTCCCATGCTTATTTATAGAGTTCCCTAAAATTCTGGCAAGCTAACATTTTTGGGGAAAAAACAGAAATAAACCTGAAATACTTGCTAGATAAGAGTTTTGTGATTTGGATGCTCTAAGCTCACAGGGATTATGACAGGTTAAGGGAGTTCATCTAAGCACAAAGCGTGCTTAGATGAGAGCTAGAGCCACCCACTACGAACTGATCAAAATTAATGTGGCAGACTACTAGATTGAGAATCGAATTTTTAGAGAGTTCTGGAAATATTCAGTTGACAGAGCCGATAACTGATTGTTACCTCACCAAAGAACAGTGTAGCTACCAAAAGCTTTAATCTTCTTCCAGATGTCACTAGTTGTAATGCGATGCCTACGGCGGGCAAAGCCTACGCCAAGCAACTGAAGTGATAGACTAGGACTAAAGCCCTCTTTAGCCTCACCCAAGGAGGGGAATAGATAAAGAACGCTAAGGCTTGCTTACAATCAATTCTGGAAATTATTCATCTGACGATGGTAAGCTGAATAAGGCAATAGGTGAAAAATGCCACTATTAAGCCATTCCAGGAACTTAGCGTAAGTTTGTGCTTCTTGGGGGCGGGGTGATAGGCAAAGCAGTCAAGTGTCGCAGCAGTTTCCCTAGTATCTCTAAATTGATTTTCTGGGGTAAGTGCTACTTGTGCTATAGTCAAGAGTTTCTTGGCAGCCTCGAAAGCAGTGAGTACTTTCTCTAAAAGTGCGTAGTTTACCGCCGTAGGCATCGCCTCTATGTTATCCAAAGTTTTTTCTCAGGCAATCCCATCCCCTGTTCTTCTGGTATAGGGTAGGGGTTATTTTAGGAAGGCTGGGCAGAGGGTGCGCTTCACAAGTTATAGAGAAAGTAAATAGTTAACTGTGACTGTTTTCCTAATTCTAGTAATGATTGGGTAGAGGCAAAAAAGACACTTCATTGGATGCACTGGCGGTTGAGAAAGCCCTCTACAAACTTGGTCTGAACAGTTAACAACTTCCTGATAGATTAGATACAATTAGCATCTGCGTTTGCTTCGGTGATCACTTGTTCAAAGCAAGTACTCGAATTGACATAGTGTTAAGCCTTTCACCTCCTAGCTCTGGCGAAAATTTTTGATTCAGGGCAAATTAAGACTAATATTCAAGGGACTTGGGTGTTTCTTGGACATGAAGTTAACCAAAACGGGGCAAAAGGCTGAAAAAGATATGTCTGATGTCAAAAACGCAGAAGTGATAGGAGTATTAAGAATCTAAAATAGATATTAAATTGAAGGAAAAACAACGACCATCGACAACCGTCAGTCTATTTTACTTTCTGTAAAGCGTCGCCGGGTTGTTACCAGTGCTGAAACACGATTACATGCAAGTTTCCCAGGATCAGCCTATTTATTCTGAGGCTCCACTCCATCTGCTACTGTTTGTCGATGGACGCCCAAAGTCCCGACAACAAGTGCAGCGAATCCGTGCTTACTTAAAAGAATTGCAGGCTGAGTATAGTTTTGAACTTCAAACTATCGATGTTGGACAACAACCTTACTTAGCAGAACACTTTAAATTGATAGCAACCCCAGCTTTAATCAAAATCCATCCGGAACCACGACAGGTTTTGGCTGGGAGTAATATCATAGCGCAATTGAAAAACTGGTGGCCTCGCTGGCAAGCTGCTGTAGACGCTTACTTAGAAGTACAGGAAGACTTACAAGAACGTATAGACGACAATGGTAGGGCGACATCATCCAAATCCACTATCAGTTCAGTTGCTGTTTCTGCGGAACTAATCCGACTCTCAGACGAGATTTTTCGCTTGAAACAGGAAAAAGATAACCTTCAAGAGCAGCTACAGTTTAAAGACTGGGTGATTGCTATGCTGGCACACGATCTCCGCAATCCGCTAACTGCTGCCGCGATCGCAATGGAAACTCTTGAATCTAACTACAATTTAGAGACGGGGCAATTCCAGCGCCTCAAGCCATCCATGACGGCGCATTTATTAAAACAAGCCCGCAATCAAACTAAGGTCATTGACCGGATGATTGCTGACCTTTTACAGGTTGGTCGTGGCAAAGATACAGAGTTTCCAATCTTACCACAAAAGGTACAGCTAGGGAAAGTGTGTTTAGATGTATTAGAAGAATTGTGCGATCGCTACACCGCCAAATCCCAAGAGCTAGAAACAGATATTCCTAATGACTTGCCTTATGTATATGCTGACCCAGAACGCATCCGCCAAGTGTTAGTGAATCTGTTAGATAATGCTATCAAATATACCCCAAAAGGTGGCAAGATTAGCATTGCCGGACTGCATCGGACTACCCAAAAAGTTCAGTTTAGTATCGGCGATACTGGGACTGGTATTCCTGTAGAGAATCGCGATCGCATCTTTGAAAATCACTTCCGCCTGCAACGGGATGAAGGTATAGAAGGTTACGGGATTGGTCTTTGTTTATGCCAACGCATCATCCTGGCACATTATGGTCAAATTTGGGTAGACTCTGCTCCCAATAACGGAGCATGGTTCCACTTCACACTACCAGTTTATCCTTCTTAGAGATTGGTCATTCACTAATGACAAATGACAAATGACAAATGACAAATGACAAATGACTAATGACAAATGACAAATGACTAATGACAAATGACAAATGACTACAACTAACTTGAGATAAAGCGATCGCGCCCCCCGTCCTTTGCTTGGTAGAGTGCTTTATCTGCTTGCACAATCAAATCTGAAGGTGAGGATTCCCAAGTGGGCACAACAGTAGCCAGACCCATACTTAGCGTCAGATGCTGACTCACCGCAGATCCATCGTGAACAATTTGCAAATCTTTGATTCCCTCTTGTATCGCTGCGGCAACGTGAAGTGCGCCAGATGCAGGGGTGTATGGCATAATCACAGCAAATTCTTCGCCACCATAACGCGCTACTAAATCCTGATGTTTTTGCGCCTTAAGGCTTAATAAAGCACCTACCTTTTGTAAACAGACATCTCCAGCAGGATGACCATATTTATCGTTATAAAATTTAAAATAGTCAATATCACACAAAATCATTGACAGGGGAGATTCTTGTTGTGCCAAATTAATCCACTGAGTATTAAGATAATTGTCAAAACGGCGACGATTTGCCAATTGAGTTAAGCCATCTATATTGGCGAGGTGATGCAAAGCTTGGTTTGCCGCCTCTAACTGTTTGTATACTTGCGCTTGCTGTAGCAGGCGACGCAATCGCTGGCGCAACACAGGCCAGTGAATTGGCTTAGTGACATAATCAGTCGCCCCTGCTTCAAAAGCACGGTCTACGGATTCTTCATCATCCAAGCATGTGATCATCAATATAGGAGTGCGCTCCCATATTGATGATATCACCGTATTATTTAGAGCCGAGTCAGTATCAAAGGTTGCTAGGGCTGAGATTAAATTATTCCTGGCAATCTGGAGCAAGTGCTTACAGCAGGTAAAACCATCCATCACAGGCATTACAGCATCTAGCAAAACTATATCCGGTTTGATAGTCTCGTAAGCATCTAAACATTGCTTACCATCATTGGCCTCAACCACTCGATAACCTTCTTGTTCCATAGCTTTACGCAACAATACTCGGATGGTCTTGTCATCATCAGCTACTAGAATCAGTGGTGGTTGTTTAGAAACAGAAAATGGAGTTATGTCTGACATGAGTTGCCTTCCACTTGCAGAATTATCCTGAAAAAGGCTGTGCAACTCAATCGCATGGGGGCGATCGCTCTTTTCATCAATGCCAGGATTTGCGGCAAAGGTGTGTCTGGCTTCACAATCAACTGTTTTTTGACAATAGAGGCTCTTGTGTTACTGAGCCAAGCAAGCGGTAGATAACTAAGTTGCATAGACAATCTATAATTGGAACACAAAGGCAATTCTTACCTTTTTGTTCACCTATGGTTAGAGGAGGAAATGTTACTTTTATATTTCCCCATTCTTAAAGTCAAATTGCGATTTTTAAAAAAATGGCAAATACACACCTTCTTTATTTAATTTTGTAGTTAGTCTAGAAACCTAACGATACAGCGCAAAACAATTATCAAACTGCGCCCATAAGATAGTTAAAACTAAATATTAATATCACTTGACTCAAATTTATTTAGTCTATTCGACTAGGTTACTCATGTCTAGTATAATTACATAGAATATCAATTTATCTTAGTAAAAATTTTCTTGTCGAGTCATTTTAGGTTAATAAAATAATTAAAAATTATTATTTCATTCCGATATATTTTAGCTAAATTAAAACTTATAGTTATTTGTTGTCAACGACAGCGATTTACTAACTAATATTCTATAAAGTTAGATATGTTAAATTAAGAGTTGTGGAATAACTCAATCTGACAATTACTTCAGAATTAACAGATAAAACTGCCATATTTCTTTCATCCAAAAATCACACCTATTTACATTCAGTAAATCTTTAAAATGCCAGACTCATTAATGTATCAGCAAGATCACTTTGTTGTTCTAGAAACAAATCAAGCAGAGCAAATTATCACACAATCAGAATTATTAGAAAAGCTCCAAACAACTCTCCAACAACTCATAATTCAAGATTTACCGCCTGATTTGCAAAAGTTTGATACTGCGGAAGCTCAAGCACAATATTTACTTGACACCACCTGCAAATTAGATATTGCTCCTGGGCAATATTTGCACTGGTATGCAGTTCGTTTAGAAAAGTAACTTTTTGGTTAGCGGTTAAGAAGATAAAAGTCAATTAAGAAGTAACAGAACAGACAGTAGATTTGTAGGCTGGGTTGAAGGTCGTGAAACCGAATAAATCTATGAAAATGTTGGGTTTTGTTCCTCAACCCAACCTACACTGGAGTTATTTTTTAGGCAAAACCTACGCAGTATTGGAAGCTGGGTGAGAGAAGAATTACTCAACAATAACCTTTTTTCCTCCCCTGCTCTCTCTGCTTATCCGAACCGTATTGGCAAATACCCAACTTCTTTAGATAAGTCGGGAATCTGCGCGTATAAAAAAATCGAGTTTGGGTAACGATAATTTTTGTTCTTGACTATTGACTACTGACTAATGACTCTTTTTGAGTATTGATCAGTGCTAGCTCAATTATATTGTCTGAGGGCTGCGTTATTTCAACCTCCAATCCAGGGCCAAAATAGTTGGTCATTTTTTCCTGCTTTTTTTGCCAGACATCAATTGGTATTAGCGGTGAATCAAATTCTAAAATTAGGGCATAGCTGCCATTGACTTCTGTTTCTCGCAAGCCTGTTACTGTTGGTCGTTCCTGGTCGGAGGGACTCAAACCCAGAAAAGAAAGTGTTGTATCTAGATGAGCATCTTGACCATAACAATATCGGGTGATGTCTTTGCGAATTTTATTTTGAGTATCAGTAGCTTGCTGTTCCCGCAATATCAATGCTGCCGGTGACGTAGTTTGAGTAAAGGGTACTGGCTTGAGTTCATTCGCTTTCAGCGCCAATCCTCCCAACAATAGAGGAATTCCGTAAAAAAATCCGACAAGATTTAATGTGGCATTATTAGCACCATAGGCGACGAAGCCCATAATGGTTAATATGCCGCCGATAGTTAAACCGAGTGTTCCCAAAGAGATTTGGCGTAGCATGAGCTTAAATTAATATAAATTCTGAATACCTCAGTTTTATTATCATCGGCTATGAGTAACAAATTAGGGAAGAACATCGTTCCTAGACAGTAGTATTCAACCAACTCAAAATTGGGAGGTTAAGACTGACACGCTAAAAAATCAAGGGGTTCTGCCTTCCTTTTTCTAACCCACAAAGTTCGTGTAGTAAACTAGTAAGGGCGTATTAGTGCCCCAGAATGTTGAATTTTGAGTTAACTTTAAATTTAAAGGTAGTTAAAGATAGGAAAAAATAATGGATATACAGACTATAAAAGAACGAATTGCCGCAGTTCAAACCAAACGCGAGTATCTGTTGGGCCTACTGGAACAACCAAATTTGGGAACTTTGAGAGTTGACGTAAATCAGGCTTTGGAAGAACTGGATGAATTAATTGATGAATTTAGACGCACCATTCCGGTAGAGTAGAAATTATCAAAAATTGCGTCGGTTTAACCGTCAACTTCAGGTTATACCGACGCTTCTCAGTAATTTTATGTCATCAAATCCCGATAATTGAACTAAGTGTGAGTTAGCGAAGCAACATAGCTGTATCATTTATCCTGTAACTGAACCATCTCCTGCACGCTGACCTAACTGCCTAACTAAGGCAATAAGTTCGCTTGTTGGCACATCTTTCTTGCAAACATTATCAAAGCTAGACATTGCCTTTGTCCCCTGAAAATTTACGTCTTCCACCGATGAGTAAGCAAGGATCTGGGTGTTCGGAGATATAGCTTTAATGTGGCTAGACGCACTCCAGCCATCCATAACTGGCATCTGTAAATCTAGAACAATTACGTCAGGATGGCAACGTCTAACCATTTCTATAGCTTCTTCACCATTACTGGCTAAACCTACTACTTGAATATTTTCCTGGCAAGAAAAAACCAATTGTAAGGTTAAACGAGTCAGTTCGTGGTCATCAACTACTAGAACACGCAAGGTAGATAGCTCACAGGATAACATTAGCATTGAGGTGGAAGACGAAATTATTTTAGAACAACCTCTCTAGTCTATGGGAACGAATGCCAGCACTGACTCTATCCTATGGTTGAATAACTTGTGTAAATCCATGACAAACAACTTAGATAACTTCTCAAGAAAGTCAAGTTTTCTAAAAAAAACTAAGTTGAGCTAGTTGTCAAGGTAAAAGTAACTTATTTTTTAATCAATCAGGTTTGAGGCTACACCAGTTGAGCGTAATGCCATATTCATGATAATTTTTTGTGAATTAGCTTCTGGAGAATCATCATAAGGACGCCGTTGAATGTAAGTGCCATCGGCTTGTAATTCCCAAGCTTGGCGATTATCTGCGAGCATAATTCCCATAATTTCTTGCAAATCTTTGGCAATATCTGGGTCTTTGACTGGGGTAATTACTTCTACTCGGCGATCTAAATTGCGGCGCATCCAGTCAGCACTGCCGATATAGATTTCTTCCTGTGTATTGTTATGAAAATAATAAATCCGAGAGTGTTCTAAAAAGCGACCGATAATGCTGATTATGTGAATGTTTTCACTAATGTCTTTGAGTCCTGGACGCAAACAACAAACGCCCCTGATAATTAAGTCGATTTGCACTCCGGCGCGGGAAGCTTCATATAAAGTGGCAATAATTTCTGGATCGACTAGGGAATTCATTTTGGCAACAATGCGTCCAGAAAATCCATTTTGAACATTTTCGATTTCGCGGTGAATTAGTGCCAAAAAGCGATCGCGCATATTCACAGGTGCAACCAGCAACTCTCGATAAGACTTTTGCAGGGAGTAACCTGTCAAGAAATTAAATAAATCTGTGATGTCAGCACCTAATTCTTCACGGCAACTGAACAATCCCAAATCTGTATACAGCCGTGCTGTTTTCTGGTTATAGTTACCAGTGCCAATATGCACATATCGCCGTATCCGGTCTTTTTCACGCCGTACTACCATGACGGTTTTACTGTGAGTTTTCAGCCCCACTAAACCATAGACGACATGAACCCCGACTCTTTCTAGTCTTTTTGCCCAGTAAATATTATTCTCCTCATCAAATCGCGCCTTTAATTCCACCAGTACAGATACCTGCTTACCATTTTCGGCTGCGGCAATTAAAGCGTTGACGATGGGCGAGTCGCCAGAAGTCCGGTAAAGGGTCATTTTGATGGCTAAAACATTCGGATCGTAGGCGGCATGGGTAATAAAGCGCACCACTGTTTCCGAAAAGGATTGATAGGGATGGTGTACTAGTAAATCCTTTTCCCGAATCACAGCAAAAAAGTCTTTTCCTTCGTCCGTCTCCACTGCATCTGGATCTAAAGTGGGTTCCTTCAGCCTTTGCAGGCGTAATGGTACAACAGATTGGCGTGGTGGATCTTTGAGTTCTGGCAGTGGCAAGGACATAAAATACATCAAATCCCGCAGTCCCAAAAGACCGTCTACTTCGTAGAGATCGCTTTCTGTTAACTCCAAATCATGCAATAATCGCGATCGCACTACTTCAGGAGTCTGGGATTGAATTTCTAGCCGGACTGGACTCCCACCCAAGCGCCGTTTTCGCAATTCCTGTTCGATCGCTAACAACAAATCATCTGCTTCATCTTCTTCTAAGACCAAATCGGCATCACGGGTAATGCGGAACGGATGATATTCTTGAATGTTCATCCCTGGAAATAGAGATTCCAAGTTATGAGCGATCGCTTGTTCTAAAGGTACACCAGTCCAGTGGGCAGGTTTGTCGTTGTTCTGATCTCCCAACTCCGGCGGTATTGGTAAAAATCGTGGGAGAACACTAGGGACTTTGACTCTGGCAAAGAATTCTTCTTCGGTATCTGGGTTTTTGACCACAACAGCCAGATTCAGACTGAGATTAGAAATAAAAGGAAAGGGATGACTAGGATCAACAGCCAGGGGAGTCAAAACTGGAAAGACTTGTTCCTCAAAATAACTGTTGAGATGAGTTCGTTGTTTTTGATTCAAATCTATGTAATCCAGAATATGGATGCCATGATTTACTAGTAGGGGACGAAGCACTTGCTCAAAATGTTGATGCTCTTTCTTTACATGAGGAGTGAGGGTAGATAGAATATCGTCTAACTGTTGTTGTGGAGTTCGCCCATCGGAAGTTAATAAGCTGACTTTTGCCTCTACTTGTTGCTTTAAACCAGCAACGCGCACCATGAAAAACTCATCTAAATTAGAGTTGAAGATTGCTAAAAACTTGAGACGTTCCAGAAGGGGCGTGCGAGCGTCGCAGGCTTCATGTAATACCCTGGCATTAAATTCTAGCCAGCTTAACTCTCGGTTAAGATAATATTGTGGATCGTTTAAATTGATGGGATTGGCGCTTTTTTTAGATTTTGCCATAACGATCTTAGGGTAGCCAGATGTAGCCCATACAGATGGAGAACAATACACATAGTAAATTAAATCGGGCATCCAAGTGAAGCGGTTTGTCCTTAATTGTCGCTTTTAGAAAAATCTTAAAAACTTATTTTTCTTGAGTTTCTTTTTTCTCCTGAGTTTCCTTAGCTGCTGCGGCAATCGGTAATTGCAGATTTTGGTCGTAGACAAACTCTTTACTAATTGCTACTTCTAATTTTGGTAAAGTATTGCTGCTGGCGATGCCATCTTGAACAGGAACGCGCAATGTATAGTTACCAACGGGAACAGCATCTAGACGGTAAAGACCAAATTGATCGGTAACATGCGTGAAAGAACTTAATTTTTTGATATTAATTGTTAAAAAAGTAAATTGTTTTTATAGAGAATTTTAGTATAAAATTTTTCCGGTTAGATCCTGATGAAGAGTATTTTCAAGGAAAATAATTGATAATACCATATCTCTCTTCTTCTTTGCTTACTCGCTTACCCAAAGCATTTTTCGCAGCATTGCAATATGTTTCAAGCTACTCGTCGGCGTTTGGCAATTTGGTATACTGCCGTTACTGCTGTATTACTACTACTGTTCGCTAGTGGCGTTTATTTATACGTCCGCAGCACTTTGGTTGAGCGGATTGATGATACCCTGAACCATGTAGTGGAAATAGTGGAGCGTTGTCTCACAACCAGTCCCTGTGCGTCTACACTCATATTTGAGCCAATTAATGCTGATGCAGATAAATTTCGCATTAATTTAGAAGCCAGTTTTCGTGAGAATGCCTACACCGTGGAAGATGACCACATCGACCTAGAATGGTTTAGTCCCACTGGTGAATTACTTTGGTCAACGCTATCCGAACCCCTAAATATTCCCATTCATGCCAACCGCACTGGTGAAACTGTGCGCGTAGTCAAGGGAGAGAGTGAAAATTCAAAATTCCTAACTCCCCACTCCAAACTCCTCACTCAAAACTCACCACTGTTATTACGACAAATCACCCAACGGGTGGAAGTGGGACGGCAAGTATTAGGATATCTGCGTGTAAGCCATCCCTGGTTTGAAGTCACTAAACCCAGTCGTGAGTTAATTTTTGATTTGGCGCTAGGTATTGGGTTAATGCTAATTTCTGTAGGTGCAAGTGGCTGGTTTCTTTCGGGTAAAGCGATGGAACCTGTACGTGAGTCTTATCAACGCCTCAAACAATTTACTGCTGATGCTTCCCACGAACTTAGAAGTCCCATTACTTTGATTCAAACAAATGTGCAAGTTGCCCTTGCTGACTTGGATTTAGCAGAGACAGAAGCTACTACTTCTTTGCAGTATCGGCAACAATTAAAGGTGGTGGAACGGTTAACGCAGCGTTTGGGTAAATTAGTTAATGACTTACTGTTTTTAGCACGACAGGATAGTGGTATTAGCAAAGATACTTTTTCACCTTGTCCGCTAGATGCCTTGCTAATGGAGGTGGTTGACGAACAACAATTGTTAGTCCCTGAAAAAAAAATCGCTCTTTCTCTAGACTTAGTTGACCCTCCCGCCTCCGAAACTAGCCCGGAATTACTGGAAAATTGGTTTACCCTTGTGGGTAATTGGGATCAACTGCTGCGCCTGTTCACAAATTTGATTGCTAACGCTTTGCATTATACACCAGCCGGGGGACGGGTGAAAGTGGAATTAGCGCGGATAGAAGGAATAAATCGCGTTTCTGGACTACGTTATACCACTGCCCAGTTGCAAGTTAAAGTGAGTGATACCGGTGTTGGAATTCCAGCAGAAGCACTACCACACTTGTTTGATCGGTTTTATCGGGTAGATCCGGCACGGACTCATACAACTGGGAATACAGATACAGCCAGCGCTACTGGTTCAGGATTGGGATTAGCGATCGCTCAAGCTATTGTCGAACATCATCAGGGTCATATTCAAGTTGAAAGCACTCTTGGCAAAAGTACCACCTTTACCGTCACTTTACCAATAACTCTTGAGTCTTAAACAAGACAGTTTGATTGTTGCAAAAATGTGGTTAATGACAATGATTAAAGTCTGTTGACTTATTTAATGATTGAGATTTTCAGTCTTGGGAATGAAACATATATATATTGTTAGATTATTTCCGCGTCCTTAGCTAGATCCGAAAAATCGATTGGGTTGTTAAATTCTAAATGTATTCAACGGCTGATAATCCCTAATTTAATTTACAGCTTGAAAAATCATTCTTTTAAGAAATAAAAATTGAATTTTTTTTAGGAGTCAATAACGAACATGAAGTCTCAAAACTTTCGCAAGTCTGCTCAGTTATTTGGCGCTATTTTTGGGGGATTACTGATTAGTCTGCCAGCAATTTCTCAAGCAGTAGCACAAGAGTCTACTCCCAAAGTTGACCAAGGTGAAGCACCTTCAGGAGCTAGTTCTTCAACACTAAACCCAAATCCTAGTATTTTTAGCGAACCACCCTATAACCGATCTCAGGTTCCCGTACCACCACAACCAGGCGCTAGACCACCACGCCTAGTCCCTAGAGATCAAATTCAACAGCCCTCACCAGGAGAGGTTTTCACCGACCAACCACGACTACTACAACCACGGGAAACCCCCAGTGCGACGATCGCACTGCCAAATGGTACAGTTAATATCACGTTGGTAAATGAGACTGCGGCTAATGTAACCTACCAAGTAATTGGCGATACAGCACCGCGATCGCTACAAGGTAAGTCAAATGTAATATTGCAAGGTCTAAAAGTTGGTCAGCTTGCTTTCTGGGTTTGGGTTTGAGGAGGTCAGCACGGGTAAAACGGGAGGTTCTCGGCGGCGTTTTCTCAATCATGCGGGGGTGATTATGACCTTACACAAACCCCATCCTCAAAATATTCTCAAACGATATCAGATTGAACAGATTATCGAGATTCTCCAAGAGGAGGAGTTGCTATGAATGACATGATGCAATACAAGGATTATTTCGGGTCTATTCACTATAGCGATGAAGATAAAATCTTCTATGGACAGGTGGAATATATCCGCAGTCTAATCAGTTTTGAGGGGGAAGATGTGGCTAGTCTGAGGGCTAGTTTTGAGGAAGCAATTGATGATTATTTGGCTCTCTGTGAGGAAAAAGGTATTGAGCCAGAGAAGCCGTTTAAGGGGAGTTTTAATGTGCGTGTAGGTAGCCAACTTCATCGTCAGGCGGCTTTATATGCCCAACAACAGGGAGTAAATCTCAATAAGTTGGTGACGGATGCACTGGAACGTTATCTGAAGGAGGAATCGTTGGAAAATGCTTGAGGAATTGGGAATATGAAAAAGAGTGAAATATCAACACTTCAAGAATAGGGGCGTAAAGCTTTGCGCCCCTATGGTGTGTTCTTCCGCCGAAGCATTTTGGTTAGCCGATCCAGCAGTAGCACTTCCTGCTTGCTATCTTCCAATCTTTGCGCCAGTATAATCGCCCTTTCGTAAAAATTGCGAGCCGTGAGGTAATTACCTTGCTGCTCGTATAACTGAGCATAGGATTCAAAAGATTTTAATTCTTCTCGCAAATTTTGCAATTCTTTAGCGAGTGTTAAACGTTCTTCTAGTAAATCAAAAGCCCGTTCATAGCGTCCTACAGCAGTGTGAGCAGTAACTAAACCGTCAATTGCCCGTAATTGATTAGTGCGATCGCGGTTAGTTTTAGCTATCCGCATTGCTGCCCCATAAGTGCCAATGGTATCCTGATAATTTCCAGATGCTAGGTAGGCATCACCTAAATTATTTAAGGTATTTGCTTCACCGATGGCATCGCCAGTCTGACGGCGGAAAATTAAAGCATTTTCATACAATTTAATCGCCTTGTTATAATCTCCCAACCTGGCAGTTACTAAACCCAAATTACTTAAAGATAGTCCTTCTCCTTCAATGTTTTTGACACTGTGAGCAATTGCGAGTGCATCTTCAACAGAATTGCCAGCAGCAGCAAATTCTCCTTGTTGCAGGAAAAATGTACCGATATTATTTAGCACAAAAACCTGAGATTGGAAGTCTTTAGTATCACGAGCGATCGCTAATCCTCGCCGTAAAGCATCTTCCGTCTCTTTTAAACTACCAAGCTGCACATAAGCCTTAGCAAGCAAATTGTAAGTTAGACCTTGTGCTTTCAGGTCGCCAATTGCGTGATATAGTTCCAATGCCCGCAAGCAAGATGCAATTGTTTTATCGGCATATCCTGAAGCGTATTGTTTTTCACCGATACTCAGCAAGCTATCTGCTTCATCTCTTGATTGTCGCCCAACTGAACTATTTAAAGGACGGTGGAGTTGTTGCGTAATATCAATTGCACTCGCAGCTATGGGACTCAGCAAAAAAGTAAACAGTAAAAAGCTCTGTAAAAGTATATGGGGACGAAAAATCACACTTATACAAATTAAGGCTACCTTTTGCCTGGGAAATACAAGCTGTTGTTTCATAAAAATTATCCCTAAAGTTGCGGGTTTAAGTAGAAGGTCTAAGAAGAAGTTTTAAGTTTAAATTAAAAACAAATAATATACGCATTTACACTTAGGCTATAATGGCGCTAAATCTTCCTCAAAGTATATAGCGCGGATATCTGTGGGTAATTTGTCCTCTACCATACGATAGCCTTCCTGGAGAAAATTGGCTACTTCGCTTGGAGCGATCGCTTCTCCTTCGGCTTGCAGATAGGCGGCGATTCTAGTTTCGCTCCAGTGGAAAGTTTGAGCCATTAACACGATTAATCGCAAAACAGGTGGTAGTTGGTCTAATGCCTGTTGTACATAGCACCATAATGGCGGCGAAGTCGCTTGAAGAGAATAATGAATTGCTTCTGTGGGTGGTACTTTAATCTCATTAATACAAAAAGCTGTCATATTAATTAACCAATTTTGCATGGTTAAGGCTTCCTTACCTGATTCAGAGTCGGTTAAATTTAGTCCACCGAGTTCGTAGTAGATATGTCGCCAGGTGAGGGCAAACAGATAATCTGCCTGCACAGGCGATCGCGCCGAATGACGAATTAAGGTATACACTATGGGACTATAGCGACAAAAAATCACCGTAAAGTACTTTCCGGCATCTGGATTTTGCTGAAACAGAGTCAGTAGTTCATGGTCACTGTGATGGAACAGCGACTTCACCAGGGGGTGATTAGCTTCCGGGAAATGAGGAATTTGCATAAGCCTTTCGATGGATAGTTGTTAAAATAGTTTTGGGAATTGCACTCCGGTAGCTAATCGCATAATATCTTGGTGTTGCCCAGTTTGTAGCCCAAACTCAGACTACTTGAGTATTGATAAACTAGAAACAAAGACTTAATTTTAGTCTTAATCGACAATCATAAAATCGGCTCCCTTATAGAATCCTTATTTGTTCATGGTTATAGCAGTTAGTGTGATATCGTTCCTGCTCAGTCCGCTTACCTTAGGCTCCTTTCTGCCTTCTCTGCCCTTAGATAGCCTGTTCTCCACTCAAGGCATTATGGTGATGCTGCTAGCAGCTTACGCTGGCGCAATGTGGATGTTTCTCACCAGTGCGCCAAAAGTACACACTGTAATGGTGTCGGATTTGGAGATTGCCCGACAGTTGTATGAAGGGCTGCTAGATTTGCCAGCAGCTGAGGTGCCATTGCACTACTACTACAATTACGAACAAACTATCGGCG
This sequence comes from Nostoc sp. CCCryo 231-06, assembly GCA_023522315.1. Taxonomy (GTDB): domain Bacteria; phylum Cyanobacteriota; class Cyanobacteriia; order Cyanobacteriales; family Nostocaceae; genus Nostoc. Next base: position 23,792 of record JAHCSU010000151.1, on the reverse strand, counting down.
CAACTGGCATTGATCCACTATATATGTCTACTGGGCCGAGCTTGTCTAGCAAAATGATGAATAATGCCAATGATGGGCTGTGGTATCAATTGAAGAAAAACACCCAGCTACATGTCATTACTGGGGCGAGTTTAGGTAGCAAAAATCAGCAACGCCACGTTTGTTTTGATCACGACTGCCTGGAAATGATTTTAATGCGAGTCGAAGTGCGCGGTTTGAAATTCAAGATTCGCAACCAGAAGCCCCTGAATTTTTTGGTCAAGGACTATGAAGGGCGCGTGATTGAGGTGGCTGAAGTAGCGAATTAGTCATTAGATTTTAGATTATTTTAGGTTGGGTGGTGCGTAGCTTGCCGCAGTAGGCATCGTACCACCCAATATTTTTTTAAGTAGCTAGGCGTAAATAAATTAAAGTTTGTAGTAAGGACTTTAGTCCTGATAAACCTTGCTATCAGCGATGAATCGCTCAATACTAACAGTCATTATAGGGTTTTGCTAGGCAGAAACTTATGACCATTGAAAAGATGTACGCATCTCACCTCTATGAAACAGATTTCTATGGTTGGACTCAAGAGCAGGTTAGCTTGCTCAAAACTCAACAGTGGGATCAATTAGATACGGTTAACCTGATTGAAGAAATTGAAACTTTGGGCAGAAGAGAACGACAAGAATTGAGAAATCGGCTCGGAGTATTGCTAGGACACTTACTAAAATGGCAATTTCAACCTGAAAAACGTAGTAATAGCTGGTTGAGTACAATTCGAGAGCAACGTGTTCAAATTAAGCTGCTTCTCCAAGATAGTCCTAGTTTAAAACCCTATCTTGATGAAGTTTTCCTGACTGTTTATGAACTAGGTTTAGCTTTAGCGATTCGAGAAACTGAGTTGGGTGAGCAGGTTTTTCCAGAAATATGTCCTTACACTTTAGACCAAACTCTGAATACTGAATTTTTACGAAATCCGAATCAGGTTGATGAGTAACCGAGTAATTACCTCAATACTTCTTTTATCACCGTAAACCGTGGCAAATAAAAATGGTGCGTTAGGCAAAACCATAACGCACCCGACTGTTAAAAAGAGTTGAAGCTTTAATTACGAATTACGTTAGTGTAGAGGGCGTAGCCCATTACGAATTAGTAATTATTTTTGAATGATAATTACTAGCTCAACTCAACTGTTCAAACTTAAATTTCCCTTTAATGAACTTGTTAAAATATTGACCTTTAGACGGTGCATTGTCTAAGTCTTCCTTGACACTGGGAGGCACTTTGAAATACTCGTAAACACTTCCACTATCAAATTCAATAGTCAGTGTTTGAGTTTTTGGCTCATAGGTAAATTGCTTAATAACGCTGCCTTCAGGCTTGAGTAGCGGGAAGGCGATCGCATCCCGAATACTGGCACAATCAGTTAATAACATTACCAACCGATCAATCCCAATTCCTAAACCACCCGTAGGCGGCATACCGTATTCAAGGGCTGTCAAAAAGTCTTCATCTACACCTTGGGCTTCTAAGTCGCCAGCAGCTTTCCTTTCAGCTTGGGCTTCTAGGCGTTCTCTTTGATCGATGGGATCGGTAAGTTCTGAGAAGCTGTTCCCAGTTTCTCGCCCGACGATAAATAACTCAAATCTTTCCACCAAACCAGGTTGAGAACGGTGGGGTTTTGCTAAGGGCGAAATTTCTACGGGATAATCAATTACAAAAGTAGGTTGAATTAAATTAGCTTCTACCTTTTCTTCAAAAGCTAAATTCAGTAACTTACCAATTGATTTAGCTTCATCTACACCAGGAATATTAGCATTTTTACTTGCTGTTTTTGCTTCTTCCAATGTTTGGAAAGAATTGAAATCCAAGCCCGTAAATTCTTTAACTAAATCGTGCATCGTCACGCGCCGCCAAGGTGGTGTTAAATCTATAGGTTCCCCTTGGTAGGTGATTTGTAATGTGCCGAGTACATCTTGGGCGACAGTGGTAATAATCCCCTCAGTCAGCGCCATCATATCGTTGTAATCGGCGTAGGCTTGGTAAAGTTCAATCGTCGTAAATTCGGGATTGTGTCGAGTCGAAATTCCCTCATTACGGAAAACCCGCCCCAATTCAAACACCTTTTCAAAACCACCCACAATCAACCGCTTGAGATGAAGTTCTGTGGCAATTCGCAGATACAACTCCATTTCTAAGGTGTTGTGGTAAGTGATAAATGGACGCGCATCTGCACCCCCAGTTTCACTTTGCAAAACTGGCGTTTCAATTTCCAGAAAATCCCGTTCTTCTAAATAACGACGAATACCGGCAGTAATTTGGGCACGACGGCGGAAAGTTTGCCGCACTTCCGGGTTAACAATCAAGTCAACATAGCGCTGACGGTACCGCTTGGCAACATCCGTTAATCCATGCCACTTGTCGGGTAGGGGCAACAGTGATTTGGTGAGGATAGTATATTGTTTAACGTAGACAGATAACTCGCCCTTTTCAGTCCGTTTAATAGTACCTTTAACTCCCAGGATGTCGCCTGCATCTGTGAGTTGCTTCAGGTGATTGAAGGCATCAGCATCAATATCTGCCATCCCTTCTTGGATGCGATTTTTATCTAGATAAAGCTGAATTGTGCCGGTTTCATCTTGCAAGGTAAAGAAGGCCAGTTTACCAAAAACGCGACGCGCCATAATGCGTCCAGCGATCGCAACTTCTAAATCAACTTCTTCACCACTGGCTAAATTGGCAAATTGCTCTTGCAACTGCGCTGCATGATGGGTAGATTCCCAGCGATAGGCGTAGGGATTAGTCCCTAGCTGCTTGAGTTGTTCTACTTTCTCCAGCCTGGCGGCCCGGATATCTTCTTCCGACATGGTAACGAACTAAATAGGGCAAGATTAATTATAGATGCTGCAAAAGTTGAGAGGAAGAGATATTTAGGCTAAAATCCCCTACAGGCAGCGACAACCCTATGTGCATCTAACGATCTCAAGCGTTGGCGCAGCCCGCCGTAGGCATCGCTAACAGTGGCTAAATTTTGTGTGTTTGAGAAAATTCAGTCCATTTGAGTGGACTTGAGCGACACTTTAGATTGTTACAAAAATGTGGATACAGCACTTCCCGAAGTTATGAGGTACACTAATTGATCGAATTATCGTTTGTATGTCCTAATAGCATCCCAAGTATCTGTACCTCATAGCAGGAGGAAGTGCTGTAATGACAAACCTTGTGCAACGTTAACACTCAGCACTGATTGCTCGGTACTGTTTCGACGAGATATAGCAATACTAAATCATTGACGAAAAGTTAGATCCCCGATTTATTTGAGAAATTGGGGATGTGGACACTGCGAATATTTTTATTTCTGTACGTTTTTTAGCGAATGTCTAGACAAAATAGCCTTCATTTTCAAGTTGGTAAATTGCACGATCGCCTTTACAAAATCTTGCTGTTCTGGTTGCAAACTCAGCTTTTGTAGAGCTTGATTCATCTTATTACCATCTCGGAGATTGCGATTAAGTTGGGTGCGTTGCGATGTATTTAAGACTGCCTCAATTTCCCTGTTTCTTCTTTGACGCACAGCCTGAAGTTCTTGGCGCTGTAGGGGAGTCAGGTTAATCTCCGATGAGGTGGAGTAGGTTGCAGTTTTGGTAGTTTGGGCGGAAATAACACCAGAAATAGTATGGAGTTGAACGGGTGCAGCTAAGGCAATTCCCGGCATGGAAAGGACAAGAGCTAGAATAGCAGCGAACACAGAAAGCCATTTTGTCAAGTGAATTGCCATATTCAGAAATGCCTACATCTAATTTAATGCTGAGATATAGTTAAGCAATCTTCAAGTCTTTAATTTTGAATCTTGAATTTATCCACCCCTAAGAGGATGGTAGTTCAGCTAAAAAATATTATCCGCTTTAAGGGAATCTAAAAAAACTAGAATGGCAAACTTAACTGAATTATTTTTGCTAAAATCCAGACTCAAATTCAAGTTTTTACAAAATCATCACTTGATTGCTCATTTCTGTTAATCTGTCAATGCCTAAGTCCTACAAGTTAGCCCTTTCAATGTGGGTGGAAATTTTAGTCCATAAATTTCTTTTTAACCTCTTCTCTCTGTGTTCGGTTATTGAGCGACTTGTACTGAGCGTAGTCGAAGTAAGTCGAAATACTGTGTCTCTGTGGTTCAATAAACTACTTTTAAACCGCAGAGGCACAGAGAGCGCTGAGAAAAACACTCAAAACTACTCAGACCTTTTCATTCTGTCGATTTCCCGTTGTAATTCTTCAATTTGACGCCGTAAAGTTTCTGTTTCATTGGCAGAAGATTCTGCTGCAACATTTACCGATCCTGAAGCAGGCGATCGCTGATAATTTCCTCGGCGAATTTGCTGGTATTCTTCAGATACTGCCCACGCCCGTAAGTAATGCAAGCGTTCCACTGGGAAAGGATGGGTCAACATCGTACCCTGAGCGCCATTGTAGATCAAAAATTTATACACCTGATTTAGTCCATCTTCATCCAGTGCCTGATAATTTTCTGACTGCTTGATAAACTCTTGTAAACTACATTCATTGGCATATTTGTTACTACCGCCAGAGAGTTTCATCATCATTGACATCACGGGATTCAAATCATCCATGACTAGTAGTGCGGCGCGATCTGACGATAACTCAGCTTTCCGCCGCCACTCAAAAAAGGCGTAAATCAAGCCTTGTGTGACAATATTGCCGATGCCGAAGGTCAATTCTCCCAAGGCGGAAGCAGCACTCATCGCCCACATCGCCATTTGAATTAAAATAGTATGACCACATTTAATATGCCCCAGTTCATGGGCTAGCACCGCCCGAATCTCGGCTTCGTCTAGTAAGTCTAGTATCCCTGTATTTATGACTATGTAAGGATTCTCTTGCCCCAGCGCATAGCTATTTGCTTGGGGATTTTGCGAGACAAACAGTGTCGGTTCTGGGTAAATGTCCAAATCTCGGACGCATTCCCGAAACATCTGGTAAATAGTGGAATATTGACGCGGCCCGACTTGGATGGTGTTACCCATTAGATAGACTAACTGAGGGCGTTCGTAGATAAATTCCACAAATTTACGAGCGATTAAATCAAATCCTGGTAAATTTCGTAAAGCTTGCTCGGCTTGGCGATCTAGTGGATGCCTGAAGGCTTCGCTGGAAATTCCTGTGTAAGTTGGCATAATTCAGGGTATTGGGTGATTAGTCATTGGTCATTGGTTATTGGTCATTAGTCATTAGTAAAGGACAAAGGACAACTGACAAAGGACAAATGACAAAGGACAACATAATAGAAGTGGGGCAATTGGAAGTAAAAGTCACTTTGTATGGAATTAAAAGCGTGTGATTGAAGCAGAAGTTCATTTTTCACTACATAACTTTTTGCGATCGCAGGCGGGGTTCCCTTCCTGGCCCCATCATTTAACGATGGCACGGTTGGTAGCACGCGCCTTGCGTTTGGGACGTAGTGCCCTAATTCAAGTAGGGGCGGTTTGTGGCTATCAAGGGCGATATCGTACCAGTTTCGTAGCATCAGCCCTGATGTGGCATGGCCCTGTAATTATTGTTGCTCAAGAAGCGGTGCAGCAACTTCTGCTGCGGGTAGAAATTCCCCGTTTACAGCAGTGGCTACCAGCCAACAAAGCGATTAGGACAGGTGACGCTTGGCCTAGTGCTGAGTTCCAAGGGCTACTGTTGACCTCCCCAGAAGCTTGGTTAAAAGGACAATTTGCTGGTGGCTCCTGCTTTCCCCAAGGCATCCCCACAATTATTGATGGGGTAGATGATCTAGAAGATTGGGTGCGTCATCAACTTACCCAAGATATTCAACCCCATGATTGGGAGCAACTCATGCTGGCTTGCCCAAATCAAGCTGAGGTAATTCGTGAAGCAAGGATACAACTTACACACCAACTTTTTCAGCATCCTGTCAATCCATATCAGTGTTATCTAATTTCCCAGCCAGAAATAGAAATTTTAAGCCGTCTGTATTTAGCTTTAGATCAAGCCAACCTCCCAGATAATTGGAAAAATTTCTGGCAGCAATTTCAAACCGTCGACGAAAATCTTTCTCCCCCTGCTCTCTTCTGGGCAACTATTGCCCATCGACAAGGTTTATTTTCTTTACACTACGCCCCAATGGAATTAGGTGAAATCCTCTCACCCTTATGGCAGCGACAACCAGTAGTTTTAATTGGCAGCGCTATCGAACCGGAAACTGAGGCTCCTCTTTTCCGACAGCGCCTTGGTTTGGACGATTTAACTTGCCTAAAGTTCTCTGCGGATCAAGCAGAAGCAATTCAACTGTATGTGCCCTATAAATTGCCCCTACCCAACACACCAGAATTTCAAGCGGCATTTATTCACAAAGTCCGCACACTGGTTTGTCTAAGTGCTACAGCACCAGGATTAACGGTTGTCTTGGTGGGGGATGTACCACTCAAATCTCAAGTGGCGACAATTCTGGCCTCAGAATTTGGTTCGCGGGTGCAAGTAGAAAAAACTTGTTTAGATGAAAATGGTATTTTGATTACCGGTTGGGAATTTTGGCGAGAACATCAGCGAGTCTTGCCAGCACCTCATTTGTTAATAATTGCTACTTTACCTTTACCATCTTTAGAAAATCCGCTAGTAGCTGGTAGGGTAGCTCGTTATAAGCGATCGCATCAAGATTGGTTTCGTTTATATTTATTGCCAGCAGCCTTGAGTGAATTACAAAGAGCGATCGCTCCAGTCCGAGAAAGTCAAGGTATTGTTGCTTTACTTGATAGTCGTGTAGTTAATCGCAGCTACGGCGCTCAAATTCTTGCTGCCTTAAGTCCTCTGGCCCGCATTAACTATCTCGACCCCAGTCTGTTTTCTAATACCGATGAAGAAAATTCTGCCTAAAGTCTGTAGTCTTTTGTCAATGCCCACTTGCCCTGAGCGAAGCCGTTCGCGTAGCGTCTCGCAGAGAAGGGATGCCCAATTTACATTTTGTCAACCAAAGCGCGATCGTCTAAAAGCAAGCACTATTATCAGTTTATGCAGGTGATGCGATTCAATGCCTCTCTGTAGCCATGATTTTTGGCAAGATAAATTTAGATAGAACCTAAGTAAAAATTTGAGTTACTGATTATGGGTGAAGCAAAGCGTCGTAAAACCACACAAGGGGAAACATACGGTCAAGAGACTCGAATCTTGCCTTGGGTTCCCATCACAAAAACTCAATCCGAACAATTTGTCAGTTGGACAACTCGTGGTGCCTGGATAGGCATTGGCCTTATGGTTGTAGGATGGGCAACTATCCGTTTTGTTGGCCCAGCCTTCGGTTGGTGGCAAGTAGTCTACTAAATCCTGCTGTTAATCTTCTCACTCGGAAAGACCTTAAATCTTACTCCCCTTCCCTTGTAGGGAAGGGGCTGGGGGTTAGGTTCATATTGGACTAACCCTGTTTTGTCACTTTAGACAGACGAAAAGTACAGACTGTTTAATATAGCCCCAAATTGGTTAATGTGGATAGCAACTGAAGAATTATTTAATAGATATGCTGCTGGAGAAAGAAATTTTTCTGGCATCAGTTTGGATGGAAACGACTTGTATGGAGTTAATTTGAGTGGGGCTGACTTGAGTAATTCTGGCTTAGGTGAAGCATATTTAGAAGAGGCTAATTTAGAAGGGGCTAATCTCCGCAATGCTCATTTGGGGCAAGCTTGTTTAGATAAGGCTAATCTCAGAAATGCTGATTTGAGTGGAGCTAGTTTGGGATTTTCTTACCTATCCGAAACTGATTTGACGAATGCCAAGTTAGTTAATGCTTACTTGGGTTCTGCTGCTTGCGGGGGGACAAATCTAACTGGATCTGACTTGACTGGAGCCAACTTGGAAGGTGCATACATGCAGCAGTGTGTCTATAGCAATACAATTATGCCTGATGGCAGTATACGTAATAGTTAGAGTTTTACTTGCCAGCTTTAACAGCACCCGTACCTCTTTTGCTCAGGTTACAGATCCACGTCTTAGGTCTATCTTTGTAGTATGTAAAGAAGCACTTTTGACCTGAGATTATGCCCTCCTCTAAAAAACCCCTCACCTACCCATCCAGCCACAAAAGCAATCAAGTCGATAACTACCACAATACTTTAGTCGCAGATCCTTACCGTTGGTTAGAAGATCCTGACTCTGACGAGACAAGGGCTTGGATTGAGGCACAAAATCAAGTTACTTTTGGCTACTTGAGTGAAATTCCTACCAGGGAAAAAATTAAACAGCGCCTCACCAAACTTTGGGATTATGAAAAATATGGCATCCCTTTTAAAGAAGGCGAATCTCTGCAAGACGGTTCCACCGAACGCTACTTTTATTTCAAAAATGACGGACTACAAAATCAAAGTGTCCTCTACACTCTGAAAACCCTCGACGACGAACCCAAAGTTTTACTCGACCCCAATAAACTTTCAGAAGATGGTACTGTTGCTCTTTCAGGATTGTCTATTAGCGAGGATGGTAAACTTTTAGCATATAGTCTATCTGCCTCTGGTTCTGATTGGCAAGAGTGGAAAGTACGCGATGTCGAAACTGGTGAAGACCTCCAAGACCATTTGAAGTGGATTAAATTTTCTGGCGCGTCGTGGACATACGATAATCAAGGTTTCTTCTACAGTCGCTACGATGAGCCGAATGAAAAAACTCAATTAGAAGATGTTAACTATTATCAAAAGCTCTACTATCATCAACTAGGTAAACCCCAATCAGAAGATGCACTAATTTATCATCGTCCTGACCAAAAGGAATGGGGTTTTAGTGGCGGTGTTACTGAAGATGGACGCTATTTAATAATTTCAATTTGGCTGGGAACTGACTCCAAAAATTTAGTCTTCTTTAAAGATTTGACTAACCCTAATGCTGAAGTCGTAGAACTAATTAACCAATTTGAGGCAGATTACAGCTTTATCGAAAATGATGATAGCGTCTTTTATTTCCGCACCGATTTAAATGCACCACGAGGAAGAGTTATTGCTATTGACACCAAAAACCCTGCACCAGAAAATTGGCGAGAAATCATTCCCCAATCAGCAGAAACTTTGGAAAGTGTCGGGATACTCAATAACCAATTTGTTGCTGATTACCTCAAAGATGCTCACAGCCAAATTAAAATATTTGACCTCAAAGGTGCGTTTATTCGTGAGGTAGAATTACCTGGACTCGGTTCAGCCGGAGGTTTTGGAGGGAAGCGTCATGATACCGAAACTTTTTATAGTTTCACAAGTTTCACCACACCAGGAACTATCTATCGCTACGATATGATAACTGATAAAAGTACCATTTTCCGCCAGCCACAGGTAGATTTTAATCCTGATGATTACGAGACTAAACAAGTTTTTTATCATACCAAAGATGGTACTAGAGTACCGATGTTTTTCACCCACAAAAAGGGCATAAAGTTAGATGGAAATAACCCGACTTATCTCTATGCCTATGGTGGTTTTAATGCCTCAATGACACCTGGTTTTTCTGTAAGTCTTTTGGTGTGGATGGAGATGGGTGGTGTTTATGCTATGCCTAATATTCGCGGTGGTGGAGAATACGGCGAAGAATGGCATCAAGCAGGAATGAAGGATAAAAAGCAAAATGTCTTTGATGACTTTATTGGCGCAGCTGAGTGGTTGATTGCTAATAAGTATACTAAGACAGATAAGCTAGCGATCGCAGGTGGTAGTAACGGCGGTTTATTAGTGGGTGCTTGTATAACGCAACGTCCCGATTTGTTTGGTGCAGCTTTACCAGCAGTTGGCGTCATGGATATGTTACGGTTCCACAAATTTACCATCGGCTGGGCTTGGACTTCCGAATATGGTTCAGCAGATAATTCAGAAGAGTTTCCAGCGCTGTATGCTTATTCGCCACTACACAACATCAAACCAGATACAGCTTACCCACCAACCTTAATTACCACAGCCGATCATGACGATCGCGTTGTCCCTGCTCATAGTTTCAAATTTGCCGCAGCTTTGCAAGAGGCTCACATTGGTGATGCGCCAGTTCTAATTAGAATTGAGACTAAAGCAGGACATGGTGCGGGTAAACCCACGGCTAAAATTATCGAAGAAGCCGCAGACAAATGGGCTTTTTTGGTGCGTACTTTGAATGTTGAAGTTTAGGAGTTGATTTATTTGTAGGGTGCGTTAACGCAATATAACGCACCACATTTTTTCCATAAGCTCAATTATTTCAGTAAATCTAAGTCTTTTGACTTCCAGAAAGCGATACTAAGGTTTTGTTTTATAATTAGAAATTTTGCATTTCCCATTGCTTATGAAGCTACGCTCATATATGCTTTTAGGGTTTTTTCTTAGCCTTGTGCTAAGTATTGTGCCTTTTTCGGGCAATTTCAGCAATGCTGCAACACCAACAGCAGTCGCACCTGTATCTGCTGTCTCATTTACCCAAGGGGTGCAAAAAACCGTATTAGACAACGGCTTAACAGTGCTAACTAAAGAAGTCCATACCGCTCCAGTAGTGAGCGTACAAGTTTGGTATAAAGTTGGCTCACGTAATGAGGTTAAGGGACAGAATGGCATTTCTCACCAGCTAGAACATTTAATGTTCAAGGGTACAACTGACCGTCCTGTGCAGTTTGGCAGGTTATTTAGTGCCTTGGGTAGCCAGTTCAATGCTTTTACTAGTTATGACGAAACAGCTTACTTTGGCACAGTGCAACGAGACAAACTCGAAGCATTGTTGACACTAGAAGCCGATCGCATGGAAAACTCCTTAGTTGGCCCCGATCAACTGACAAGTGAAAAGCGGGTGGTAATTTCCGAGTTGCAGGGGTACGAAAATTCACCAGGCTATCGTCTGAGTCGGGCAGTGATGCGAGATGCTTTCCCTACTAGAGCCTATGGCTTACCTGTAGGAGGCACAAAAGCTGATGTAGAAAAATTCACGGTAGAGCAGGTGCGGAATTATTACCAAACCTACTACAGCCCAGAAAATGCCACCTTGGTAATTACAGGGGATTTTGCCACAGAACCTGTACTCAAAGTTGTTAAAGAAACTTATGGGAAGTTGGCAAAACGAGGGAAAGAGGGCAGGGGGACGCTTTTACGTCAGAACACGGAGAGCGGAAATGTCGCCACGTCTCCGGTTGCCCCTACGACTAAAAAAGCGCCTATTGTTTTAAAGCAGCCTGGAAGTGCAGCACTATTACAAGCGGTGTATCCTCTGCCAGATATCAAGCATCCTGATGTCCCAGCAATTGATGTGATGGATGCCATCCTTACAGGCGGACGTAGTTCTAGGCTTTACCAGGCTCTGGTGGAATCTGGACTCGCTAGTTCAGTAAGTGGCAGTGCTGCCGAACTCATCGAACCAGGTTGGTATGAAATTAATGCTACGGCGGCTCCGGGTCAAGAGTTAGGGAAAATCGGCCAAGTGCTTCAGGAATCTTTAGCAAAATTGCAAGAACAGCCAGTTACTACTGAAGAATTGAACCGAGCGAAGACGCAACTCCAAGCCTCGTTTGTTTTGGGGAACCAAGACATCACTAGTCAGGCAATCCAGCTGGGATATAACCAAATTGTGGCCGGTGATTATCATTTTATTGAACAGTATCTGGCTGCGATCGCAAAAGTCACCCCAGCCCAAGTACAGAAAGTAGCGAAAACTTACCTAATTCCGGCGAAACAAACCATCGGCTTCTTTGAGCCAACTCAACCAGACGGTAAACCAGGGGCTTCCAGCGCTGGTTCTGGTCGCACAGTGGAAAATTTCAGCCCTGGTAAGCCTGTAGATCCAGCAGAACTGGCGAAATATCTGCCACCTGCCACATCAGCGATAGATTCGGGCAAACAATCATTACCAGAAGAGTTTACCTTAAATAATGGTTTGCGGGTTTTGCTCTTGCGCGATCGCAACCTCCCCACCATTAACCTGAGTGGACAAATTGACGCTGGTACTGAATTTGACGGCAATCAAAAAGCTGGATTAGCGAATTTGACTGCGGCCAACTTAATGAATGGGACGCAGACTAAAAATGCTCTTACCCTAGCAAAAATCTTAGAAGACCGGGGAGCCGATTTGAACTTCGGTGCCAGCCGTGAGGGAGTTAGCGTTAGCGGTGAAGGACTTTCAGCAGACTTGCCGATATTGATTCAAACTCTGGCAGATGTATTAAAAAATGCCACTTTCCCAGCCGACCAGTTAGAACTGAGTCGCCAACGGGCACTAATAAGTCTCAAAGTCCAGCTAGATGACCCCAGAGGTTTAGGAAGACAAGTATTTCAGCAAGCAATTTACCCTGAAAATCATCCATTCCACAGCTTTCCTACAGCCGAGAGTTTAAAGAGTATTACTCGTGATGATTTGCTTGGCTTCTACCAGACACACTACCGACCAGATAACACAACGATCGCCTTAGTGGGAGACTTTGATCCGGTTAAGGTAAAACCCTTGCTAAATCAGGCGTTTGGCAAATGGTCAGCCACAGGTAAGCCACCTGTTCTGAAAATACCATCCGTGTCATTACCAAAAACTTTGACACGTTTAAATAAAGTGATACCTGGTAAATCCGAAGCTGTTACCTACATCGGCTACAACGGTATCTCTCGCAAAGACCCACGTTATTATGCAGCATTGGTACTGAATCAAATTTTAGGTGGTGATACCTTAGCAAGCCGCTTGGGTACGGAAGTGCGCGATCGCCAGGGTTTAACCTACGGTATTTATAGTAGTTTTGCCGCCGGAATCAATCCCGGCCCGTTCTTGATTCAAATGCAGACTGCTCCTCTTGATACCCAAAAAGCGATCGCTAGTACTCTCGCTTTACTCAAACAGTTACGCGAACAAGGAGTGACTGAGGCTGAATTCAACGCAGCAAAACGCTCAATTACTAATAGCTATCCTGTGGATTTAGCTAATCCTAGTGATGTATCAAGCATCATTTTGGATAATGCTGTCTTAGGACTTTCACGCTCAGAAATCCGAGACTTTCCCCAGAGGATACAAGCAGTCACAATGGCTCAGATGCAACAGACAATTGAAGATTTAATTAAGCCGGAAAGTCTGATAATTGTCACTGCTGGCCCTGAAGAGACTGTACCCAAGGGCAGCTAATTACCTCAAGCTAAAACACAAAGGTGCTAAAATTTGCTTTACGCCTTTGTGTTTTAGCTTAGGGCTATTTCGTTCTAGACATAATACTTATTTGAATGAATTATTTTGTTGAAAAATGATGATGAAAATTAGTATAAAATCCCTCAGCAGAAAGCCTATTCTTCCACAGATTTCGGCACTCATGCTGCAAATCTAAGAATTCTTGGTCTGAAATCTTGCTATGGAATTCAGCTACTTTCTCTGCAATATGTGGTATTTCCTTCTCATCTATCCATACGCAATATTTTTTCCAGTCTATTATAGAATCGTCAGGTAAAACGCAGTCTGTATCAATAAAAATTGGAATACGACCACAACTGAGAATTTCATATAATCGAATGGAATAGTTTGCAGAACCACGACAGGACAAAATGTAGTCGCTCTCAACCATATTTTTCACATATTCAGCACGAGCCTTCTGTCTTTGCTCTACATCTTGTGTATTTAGAAATACTGTTTCGTCTTTGATGATAAAGTTTGTGTTTACTAAAGAGGGGCTTTCTGCAAGTATTTTCAGAGCCTGACTACGCAAAATTTGTCCTTTGTAAGGCGAAACCCCAAGCTCTAATGATTTGGTTAACATTACCCCGTGAAATAAAACCGTTTTTAATTTCTTTTCCCATGAATCCGGTACTGCTAAACCACAAAATCCAACAACAGGTTTATCAGATTTCTGCCTGAGAGACATTTCCCCTCCTAAATATTCTTCAACAAAATCTTCAGTAAAAGAAGGCATAATAATATCCTTTTGCCTCATTTTTGACCGATATACTGCCATCCGCATTACTGTTGCATTCTTGACAGGAATTTCTTCGGCGCAACAATCACCTGCAAAAAAAATAATTAATTCTTTGCCGCTATTAGCTACTTTTTCTGCAAATTCAATAGATAGACTTTCTACTTCTTTATTAACTTTACTTTTCCAACTCTCTCCTCTGATCATTCTCCAGTTTATAGGCATTACAACTAAGTCAGCTTCCTGTAGGGAAGTCATTTTAAAAAGGGAATTACTTATCTCTAGATACTTGCCATACAATCTAGACCAAGGGTATTTTTCAGTAGGGATAAATTCTCTCCAAAAGGGATAAAGCATTGGAACTGGCTCCATTCCTTTAGGAAGATAATCTTTATCAGAATAGATACTTAATTGCATATTTTAACCTGAATTCTGACTAGTTGAATGACTGGGGAATTTTACAATAAATTGAATTAATTTCAAACAACCTTTGGGTAGATTTATTTTTATACTAATAACTTATGAAAATATATGTATTGTAATATACCAAAAGCTAACTTTTTAGCTCGTTCCTCGGTAGCCTGTCCACGCAAGGCATCTGGAAGTATATCTGCGGTTCTAGCACTACCAGCAATCACAACAACTAACCTTCCAGTATTAATGCTAATACTGAGTGCTTAAGTTTTGCAGCGTAGAACTTCGCAGCCATGTTGAAGCGTTCAGCTTTTTGTCTCGCAGAGGAGCGATATCTCCGACGGGCTACGCCTACGCAACAAGCTTTATTTAGCGCAGCTTCAACAAGCAACGTTATGATAATTAATCGTCTAATAATAAATAAGTTGGCACAAATAAACCTCAATACTACGGAGACGATTAATCGCCTCTGTAGAGCAGTCAAAAATCATTGAACTATAGACTTTGGGCTATGGATTCTTGAGAGTGGACTGTTAGGTGCTGCACCCAACCAAAATCAGCCGTTGTACAAATTTCCACAAGGATAATTGAAGTGACTAAGACTAACTCAGACATTCTTACCTCCACCGATCCAGCGATCGCGGAGTTAATCAACGACGAACTACAGCGTCAGCGAGATCACTTGGAGTTGATTGCTAGCGAAAACTTTACCTCTGCTGCTGTACTAGCCGCTCAAGGTTCGGTACTCACAAATAAATATGCCGAGGGATTACCTGGTAAACGCTACTATGGCGGTTGTGAGTATATCGACAAAATCGAGCAATTAGCGATCAATCGTGCTAAACAGATATTTGGCGCTGCTCATGCGAATGTGCAACCTCATTCTGGCGCACAAGCCAATTTTGCAGTGTTCTTGTCGCTGCTGCAACCAGGAGACAAAATTATGGGAATGGATTTGTCTCATGGGGGACATCTCACCCACGGTTCCCCTGTAAATTTCTCAGGTAAGTGGTTCCAAGTTAGCCACTACGGTGTCAGCCAACAAACAGAACAACTTGACTACGACCAAATTCGGGAGCTGGCGCTGAGGGAGCGTCCTAAGCTGCTGATTTGTGGTTATTCGGCTTATCCCCGGATAATTGATTTTGAAAAGTTCCGTAGCATTGCTGATGAAATCGGCGCTTACTTACTTGCCGATATTGCTCATATCGCTGGTTTAGTTGCTAGTGGTCTTCATCCTGATCCCATTCCTCATTGTCATGTAGTAACAACAACTACCCATAAAACTCTACGCGGCCCTAGAGGTGGTTTAATTTTGACCAGCGATGCAGAACTAGGTAAAAAGCTAGATAAATCTGTTTTTCCTGGTAGCCAAGGCGGGCCATTGGAACATGTCATTGCTGGAAAAGCAGTAGCTTTTGGAGAAGCCCTAAAGCCTGAGTTTAAAACCTATTCTGCCCAAGTAATTGAAAATGCTCGTGCTTTGGCCGAACAACTGCAAAACCGGGGTTTAAAGCTAGTGTCTAATGGCACTGACAACCATTTAATTTTGGTAGATTTACGTTCTGTCAGTCTAACTGGTAAGCAAGCAGATCAGCTAGTCAGTACTGTAAATATTACTGCTAACAAAAATACTATACCCTTTGATCCGCAATCACCATTTGTTACCAGTGGTCTGAGGTTAGGTTCGCCAGCAATGACCACGCGAGGTTTAGGAGTAGCAGAATTTACCGAGATTGGAAATATTATTAGCGATCGCCTACTTTCTCCAGATTCCGACATAGTAACCCAAGATTGTCGGCAACGGGTAGCAGCATTGTGCGATCGCTTCCCCTTATATGCTCACCTGGAAATTCCTGTACCAGCACTAGCCTGAGATGATAGTTAGGAGTTAAGAGTTAGGAGTGATGAGTTTTAAGTTTTGAACTCCTAACTCCTAATACCAGTTCTGTATGAACATGTGCCTATAGGACTTACGCCAGGGCTATTTCATTCTCATTTAGTAGTCTGTCAATTTAAAATTGATGGGTTGGTAGTAAGCGCTTGGGCGCTGAAGACAAGGACTAAAGTCCTGACTACGAACTTATTGACCAAGCATTGTTGACTTGACAGACTACTAGCCCGCCTCAGAATAAATTCTGAGTCTAATAGCAAAAGTCGTCTCAAGACGACTGAGAAAATGTTGTAGTCCGTTTTAACGGACTTTAGCTATTAGCCTGGAACTTTAGTTCTGGGGGGTTTACGTCTAGAACGAAATAGTCCTGGGACTGGCCTTAAACAACTGTAGGGGCAATTCATGAATTGCCCCTACCTAAATAAAGCGCAACTTCACATAGAATTTCTATAACTCCAAACTTCTAACTCTTGTACAGACGCGATTAATCGCGTCTCTCCTCCTAACTCCTAACTATTCTTTCCAATGAGTGCAGAAATTATTTGTGTTGGTACTGAACTGCTGCTAGGAGATATCCTCAACGGCAATGCTCAATTTATCGCCCAACAATTAGCGCAACTAGGTATTCCCCATTACTATCAAACAGTGGTTGGGGATAATCCAGAACGGTTGAAGCAAGTTATAGAAATTGCTATTTCTAGAGCGCAAATTCTCATTTTCACTGGTGGACTCGGCCCAACACCAGATGATCTCACTTGCGAAACCATCGCCGATTTTTTTAAAGTCCCGTTGGTAGAACGTTCTGACATCATCGAAGACATAACCCAGAAATTCGCCCAACGTGGTCGGGTTATGTCACCAAGTAACCGCAAGCAAGCTTTGATTCCCCAAGGTGCAGAAATTCTCCCCAACCCAACTGGAACAGCACCCGGTATCATTTGGCAACCCCGCCCTGAAATCACGATTTTTACCTTTCCTGGTGTTCCCAGTGAAATGCATTCGATGTGGGAAGAAACAGCCGTGCCATTTCTCAAAAGTCAAGGTTGGGGTAAAGAAATTATTTACAGTCGGAGTTTAAAATTTTGGGGTATTGGTGAATCGGCTTTGGCGGAAAAAGTTTCTTCCTATTTGAAGTTGCCAAATCCGACAGTAGCCCCTTATGCAGGTAAGGGGGAAGTAAGATTGCGAGTCTCAGCTAAAGCCACTTCAGAAGCAGCCGCAGAAGACCTAATTGCGCCCATTGAGAAACAACTTAAAGAAATTGCCGGACTGGATTTTTACGGCGTTAATAATGATACTCTTGCTTCCGTGGTCGGTCAGTTGTTGCGGGCATCAAAAGAAACGCTTTCTGTGGCAGAATCTTGCACTGGTGGCGGTTTAGGGCAAATGTTGACAGAGATTTCTGGGAGTTCTGATTACTTTTGGGGTGGCGTAATTTCTTATGACAATTCGGTGAAGGTTGGGCTGCTGGGGGTTAACCGAGAAGATTTAGATAAATTTGGGGCGGTAAGCGCGATCGTTGCAGAGCAAATGGCAATTGGGGTAAAAACCCGCCTTGCAACAACTTGGGGATTGAGTATCACTGGTATTGCTGGCCCAACTGGAGGGACAGATACTAAGCCGGTGGGTTTAGTTTACGTTGGTTTAGCTGGGCCGAAGGATGAAGTGGCAAGTTTTGAGTATCAGTTTGGTACAGTGCGAGGACGTTCTTTAATTCGTCATGTGAGTGCGAATGCAGCGTTAGATAATTTGCGGCGGAAGTTGTTAACGAGGTAGCAGATATGTTAGTCTTGTCATACGATTGTATGACAAAGGAACTTAACCATGCGAATTAATGCGCGATTAGATGACGAGTATGCTGACAAACTAGCTTATATTCAACAGCAGACTAATCAGGCTGTAACAGATGTGATTAAGTCTGCCCTGGAATTGTACTACCAACAACTTCAGCAGCAGCAAAAGAATCCTTTCTCGATGCTTACGGAAACAGGCTTTATTGGTTGCGGTGAGGCAGATCCGAACCTGTCTGTAAATTACAAATCAATTTTGAGAGATGGCTTAAAAGCTAAGTATGATTATCGTTGATACTGGCTTTTGGTTAGCATTGGCAAATCGGAACGACTCGTACCACACTCAAGCAATAATGGTACTTGCCAATCTCAACGAACCTCTAATTACGACTTGGCCTGTTGTTACAGAAACTTGTTATTTACTCTTAACAAAGATGGGCGATCGCGCCCAAGTCAGTTTCATTAATAACTTATTTTTAGGGGTATTTACGGTTTTTGATTTGCAACACCATCATGGTAAACGTATTTGTGAACTGATGGAAAAATATGCGAACTTACCAATGGATCTTGCTGATACTTCGCTAGTGGTTTTAGCAGAACACTTGGGACATGGAAGAATTTTGTCGATAGATTTTAGAGATTTTAATGCTTACCGATGGAAAAATCAGCATCCGTTTGAAAATCTGATGCAGATAGAGGTTTAATCGTGCAGCTATGAGCAAAATTCCTATCCTCCAGCCAAATAACTCATACACTTTCAGAAGCTATTTTGAGATGGCATTTGAGCCAGAAGATATACTGGCTGAATTTGGCTATTCTTTAAAACGTTCCTCTCTCAATCAACAAAAGTCCAGCATTGAATTGGACAGACTAGCTAATCTCAAATCTAGGATTGAGGAGAGTTTGCCATATATTAGTTTGACTAGTGAAGCAGCCCGCAGAGAATTACTAATTGCCCCAATTTTATTGGATGTTGTTCATTACACTCACGCCCAACTTAGAATCGAATATCCTCTTATAGTTACAGAACAATTAAAAGGCTCCCTTGATTATTATTTGCACGCAGACTATAAACTCTTAGTTGTAGAAGCTAAAAATGCTGATTTGGCAAGGGGCTTTACCCAGCTTGCTGTAGAACTGATTGCTATTGATGCGTGGACTGATTCTCAAGAGGCAAATTTACATGGGGCTGTTTCTACAGGGGATATTTGGCAATTTGCTCTATTGAATCGAGAAAGTAAACAAATAACTCAAAACCTCAATTTATATCGTGTTCCTGCTGATATAGAAGACTTGCTGCGTATTTTAGTAGCGATATTGAATTAAAGACGAAACACTATCACATTAATATTTTCTACAGTGAAGAAGATGAGGACTATATTGCTGATATTCCTGATTTGAAATACTGTTCAGCGTTTGGTTCAACAGAAGAAGAAGCACTTCATCAAGTTTTGAAAGCAAAAGAAGCATGGTTAGATGCTGCGAAAAAGGAGGGAAAACTAATTGCTGAACCGAGATATCGATCTGCAATTTACTAGATAGTGTCATGATTAGCAGAGAGGCGATCGCACTTTTTATTGAGGTTGCGATCGCCTTTGGAAATAAATCTTAACACCAATATTTAGGTTATTTAATTGCAGCCAAATCACAGTTTAACTTTTTGTTAATAGAATGTATAACCTTAGCTTCTGCTGGTGTAATTACCCCGTCTAGATTAGCAATTTTTTGACATTGAGCCAGTAAGGGTACAGCAAAATCACTATTAACTTGCTCAAGTAAGGTTTCTAAAGATGGTGGAGATTTGATATTAGCTGCGATCGCATCGATTGAGGCAGGACTCAGGTTAGCAGCTTGTAACTCTGGCAAAATATCTTCCCAAGATTTATCTGGATTACCTGCTAAGACAATGTGAACCAAAATCTGATCCATAATCTTTTCTTGAAAAATAGCGGCTTCGAGAAATTTTCCGCTCTCTAGTTGAGCATCTACTAATGTTGCCTCTAAAGTTAATGGATTCTGCTTTGCTTCATAAAACTGACAAGCCGCATAACCTAATGCGTAAATCATGACTGCATTTGAACTAGCACCAATGACGGCTCCTGCTACTGGCAGATTTCGTAGTAAACCCAAACCTGCTTTGATTGCTGTTTTTCCACCCAGCCCTAAACCAAAAATTGCTAC
Source organism: Nostoc sp. CCCryo 231-06 (assembly GCA_023522315.1). Lineage (GTDB taxonomy): Bacteria > Cyanobacteriota > Cyanobacteriia > Cyanobacteriales > Nostocaceae > Nostoc. The sequence goes on along the minus strand of JAHCSU010000151.1, from coordinate 3,652 downwards.
TGCTTCTGCTCTGCGATCAGAATCTTTTAAATCCATTCCATAGGCGGCAGCAATTTGATAGACTAACTCCACTGATAATGCAGATGTAGCAGCCCAATCCACTACAAACATTGCAGCTGCTTGTCCTGGGGCAAGACTACTAACAAGTCCTGTTGTTCCTGCTAAAACAGCTTTTTCCAGCATAAGATAATGGGCAATTTCTGCTGGTTGTTCATTTGGGTGTTCTTTCTGTAACTTTCTGACAGAAGCCTCGGCTTTAACTAAATCAACCTGTTGAATTAAAGGATTTAACCAATCTTGATTTAGAGATTTTATTGCTATTTGCAACGAGGGATTATTGCCAACAACTGCTAGAGCCTGCCCTACTATTTGTGTTCCCTGAAAAGTAGCATCTCCAATCCCAGTACTAATACCTACAGCCGCTTCTGCAACAGTTTGCCCTGCTTGAAAAGCAGCACCTCCAACTACTCCGGGTGTTCCTGCTACTGCTTCAAACAATGAACCCCAAAAAGATGCTTCTTGTACAGTTAATTTATTATCTGTTGTTGTTTTAGGAATGGCAATTGAAGATTTCACTTCAATATTTGTTTGAGGTGTTAATACAGATGAATTTACTAATGCTTCTAACTCAATTTCTTGTTGCCAATCGGGAAAATCTTCACCTGTGACTCTACCGTATATTTTGACATTCTTAAAAGATTGGATGCCTAAATTAATTAATCCATCACAAATAACCGGGACTACTAATTTTTGTACTGGAACTTCAATTGATTCCAGCATTATCTGTAGACAATTTTGTTTGAAACTAGTTTTTGGCGTAATTATGGGTGAATTTAACCACTGACTTACCAGAGTGTTAATCGCGTTTGTATCGCGCTGCTTGGCAAGTTCTAGAATATTTTCTTGTGTCATATTTAGTACTAGTGAGAATTTTCCTGATAACCTTACCTTGTTCAAGTATTCCCATTAATCAACTATTGATAACGCTATAACTCTTCCTCATCAATTTCATCAGCTACGAGGAGTGCTTGTGAGCTATGACGCACATAAAGTACATAAACAGTATATTCACGAATTGTGAACAAAATACGGTAGATATTTTCTGATTTGCCATAGAAAAGTTGACGCACTTCCTCAGAAAATACCTCATGTTCTAGAGCTAAGGCACACCGACGAGGTTTTTCTTGAAGAGATGCAATAGTATTCATCAACCCTCTAAACTACTGATCTGCATAGGCTGGGTTGTACTCTCTTAGCCACAGGTATGCTGCCTCAATTTGAGCGTCTGCTGTCTTGGTTGTCCTAACTTGAAATGCTATATTTCTGCTGCATTTCTTGCTCAAATTCCTCAACAGGTCTTGTCCTACCTGCGTCTACATCCTCCAGTCCCTTGCTGATTCCCGCAATTGTTTCTAACTGTTCCAAAAGCTCTAGAAGTTTCTGGTAAGACTCAGCATCTTGCACAACTAATTCTGCTTTGCCATTCACGGTTAACACCACCGGTTGTCCAGTTTCCTTCATTAGCTGAATAAATTCAGAAGTATTGCGCTTGAAGCTTGAGAGGGAGTGAATATCTCGAACGATGTTCAGCATGACTTTGATTATGCATTAAATTTGCACTAAATATAATGTTAGCATTCAGATTATTTCATCTGATTAGTAATATTTGATACATTTAGCTATTTGCCATCAGCCATCCTATACTTACGCATCAGCACAATTAATCTGGGGATCGCTTGCTGTATGCTTGACAATTTGTTACAAAAGTATAAAGAACTTCTAGAGACCAAAACTACATGTTCGGCGGACTTACTGGTTTAACAGATACTAAAGGCACAGATTGGGGGGAGCGGATGCTCAACACGGTCGCTAGCCAAACGATTCGCCACCTGTTTACCCAAAGCGAGTCAGTAGAAGTCTTTGTGCGCTGCTACCCCTCCAGCAAACTGTTGCAAGGCAGCATTGACAGCTTTAAAATGAGCGGTCGTGGCTTGGTGATTCGGAAAGATTTCGCGGTAGAGGAGATGTCGTTTGAAACCGATGCGGTTGCCATTGACTTCGGATCGGTTTTAAGTGGCAAACTCAGCCTTAAGCAACCCACTCAAGCGATCGCTCAAGTAATCTTATCAGAAGCAGGCATCAACCAAGCCTTTAGTGCGGAACTGGTGAAAAAGCGCCTGCTGAACCTCACCGTACCATCCCTGACAGAATTATCTGGCGGAGAACCAGTCTCCTTTACGGAAGTTCAGGTACAGCTATTACCTGAAAATCGCTTACATCTTGTAGCAAAAGCAGATTTAAACAATGGCGAACTTGTACCCCTGAGCATGATTCTAACCATAGGCATTGAAAGGCGGCGGCGAGTTTCTTTCAAAGATCCGAAAATTGAACTTGACCAAGTGCCAGAAGCGCAAAGGGAAATCTCGCAAACCTTGAGCGTGGCACTGGTAGAAATTTTAGATAATATGGTCGATTTGGATCGTTTTGACCTCGATGGAGTGAAAATGCGGCTCAACCGATTAGAAACTGAAGGTCAAAAACTTATTTTCAGTGGATATGCTGAAATTGAGCGTATTCCACATAGCGCTTGATATGATGCTTTTACGTAAAAACACTAAGTAAAGTGAAGCTTTAAACAAATTAACTACCGCCTAGAATCATCTAGGCGGTAGTTTAAATGTTTAGGTTTTGAAGGGAGTTAAACCTCATCTAGATTGAGAACCGTAGTTTTCGCCCTCACCCTAAATCCCTCTCCCATATATGGGAGAGGGAGTTTGAAATTCTGGCTCCCCTTCTCCCAAATCTGGGATTCGGGGTTGGGGGATGAGGGCAAATCCTTTTCATCAGTGAAGAACTACAGGTTTCAAGATAGACGTGGTTTATATCATGTCCGCTTGATTACTTATTAAAACCGAAGAACCCCACTCCGCCAAAGCTATGCTTTGTCTCCCCTCCCCGCTTGCGGGGAGGGGTTGGGGGTGGGGTTCTTTTATTATGAATAATTTGGCGGACGTGATATTAGGAGTTATTGATTATGGCTTGTAATTAATTTTCATTTATCACTCCTAACTCCTGTACAGACGCGATTAATCGCGTCTCTCCTCTATCTTCCCACGCCTACATATTGGAATCCAGCCCGGATCATTGCTTCGGGGTCGAGGAAGTTACGACCGTCGATGATAACGGGGTGAGCCATCAATTTTGCCATCTTCACATAGTCAAGAGTGCTGAACTGCTGCCATTCGGTGACGAGTACTAAAGCATCGCAGCCGTCAGCTAGTCTTTCGGCATCGGTTTCTACTAGCACACCAGAAAGCCCATGACGCATACCTGTTTGGGAAATAATCGGGTCGTAAGCTTTAACTTTGGCTCCCAGTCGGTTTAGCTGCTCAATTAGGATGAGGGCTGGAGCATCGCGCAAGTCGTCGGTATCTGGCTTGAAGGTCAGTCCGAGTAGTCCGACTGTTTTGCCTTTGAGAATTTTCAGAACTTTTTGGAGTTTTTCTAAAGCAATCAATCGCTGGCGTTCGTTGACACTGACAGCAGCTTTGAGTAATTGGGCTTCATAGCCATAATCATCAGCAGTGTGAATCAGAGCCGAGACATCTTTGGGAAAACAAGAACCACCCCAACCAATACCAGCTTGTAAAAA
>JAHCSU010000150.1 GCA_023522315.1 Nostoc sp. CCCryo 231-06 | reverse complement strand
CATTACTTTTCGCGCTCAAAACCAAGGATTGGAAGGCTTAAAAGTTGCCGTCCAAGGATTGGGAAACGAGGGGGGAAATTTATGTAAGTATCTGCACGAACATGGGGCTGAACTATACGTTACCGATGTTTGTCATGAAAAAGCGGAACGATTTATTAAACTAAAGGAAAGGAAATGTGTTTAGCTGGGTTGGTTGCTTTAACTCCTTGGGCTGCTAATCCTTGGTTGCGTCCTTTAGAAGGTGCGGGGCGAGTTGGATCGATGAGTACATCAATAACAAAAGGATTGTTGTGGGCGATCGCTTTTTCTAGGGCGGCATCTAAATCTTTTTCGGTAGTCACGCGCACGCCGTCGGCTCCCATGCCCCGCGCTACGGTAACAAAATCTGTTTCGGGAATTAAAGCATCTGCTCCTGTAAGCCCCAGTAGTTTCATGCCCTGAAAGCACATGTTGTATCGAGCGTCATTTAACACGATCCAAATTGCCGGGACTCGATATTTTACGGCGGTACTAATTTCGTTATTCATTAGCATTGCCCCA
>JAHCSU010000015.1 GCA_023522315.1 Nostoc sp. CCCryo 231-06 | reverse complement strand
AGCGTTTCTCGTTTACGTGAGGTACACCCGTAAGGGCACGGCACTGCCGTGCCCTTACACTTCGCAATCTAATGTTGTACCGCATGTGAATGGAAACTGCTATAAATGCAAAGTATTAGATAAAACTTATCTATACAGAATATCTGTAGCAATCCTATCTAGATTGTCAAAATTTGCGATATCTAACTTTTCACGAATGATTTAGGATTGCTATATATAATATTAAGTAGGTTACGAAGCATGACTATGTAATACACTAACCATAGATTTTTGGCAGTGCATGAGCCTTGAAAATTATCAAATTGCTTATAATAATACTATTTTTGCATCACGCATCTGACAAAATTTAATGTTTATTTTATAGTTACCTTCTACAATTATTTTGTCTCAACAAGTTTTTGTTGTACCACGTTAAAACAGTTAACAGCTATCAAAAGTATGGTGGAGACTTAAATCAGTGAACAGTAATTAATGAGGACTGATAACTAATATTGGTATTTAGCCAAAAGATGAAATTGATAATAACTAACGATAATTGAAATTCTTCCTCAAGCTGGAGACAAATGGCGAGACACCTGTCCTACTCTTCCTATTATGGAACTAGGAAAGTCACTAAAAATTTCAGATTTAATCCGTGAACTTCGGCAGCAGCTCGATCTCTCTCAGGAGAAGTTTGCAGCTAAGTTGGGAGTTTCCCTGCGAACAGTTAATCGCTGGGAGAACGGATCTACAGTGCCTTCACAGATGGCACTAAAGCTAATTGAAGAAATGTTACAGAAAATGGGCGAACCAGGCAAAAGACTACTGAACGAGTATCTCCTAAAAGCGGAGCAACGGGAGGACTCTTAAGATGATCGTGAAAGGACTTGAAAAAATTGTGATGATGCGCTCTTGGCTGCTAACATATAGTGTGATGATTCTGGCAGTCATAGCGGCGCTGCTGGTGACGCGACTGTTGTTGCCAGTCTTCGATCCGAGCGTATTTACATTATTTTATGCTGCCGTGGCAATCAGTGCCTGGTATGGCGGCATGAGACTTGGAGTACTAGCGATCGCTCTTTCTGTTACATTTGCTCTCTATTTTTTGATCGAGCCAGTCTACTCGTTCGATTTCCTCAGCCTGAACGTCTTAGTAAGATTAACCTCCTTCTCG
>JAHCSU010000149.1 GCA_023522315.1 Nostoc sp. CCCryo 231-06 | reverse complement strand
GTTTAAGAGTCGCCGTCGGTGCTAGGGAGACTTTAAAAACGCCTGTGGAGAACTTATAAGTCCTAGAGTAATCCAGGCACAAATCGTTGAAGCAGGAATCATGCGACTTTGAGTCGTGTGAGGTTCAATAGCTTAGAAGTTAAGTTTCTGCGATTTCTGAGATTTGTTCTGATCCCAGGACACCAGACATATCAACCTTTGAGCAAAGGTAAAACAACTTGAACGGTTGACACTCCCCGCGCTGTTCGCGCTTGCGTCTCCCCTTCTCTACGAGACGCTACGCGATGGGAGAAGCACGTAAGGCACTGCGTAGCAATGCTTACTCAGGGGCTTTCAAACTTCCCAGTCTTTCTTGTAAGGTTGGGGAAATACACCCAGTAATCCTCTAGTGAGGCTGAGGTACAATGCAAAGAAATATTTAAATTATGAGCGACATGATCACATCAGAACATAACACAAAATCCAGCGATAAAAGCCTGGAGGCAATGCGGCATTTTTCCGAACAATACGCCAAGCGGACTGGAACATACTTCTGTTCTGAACCTTCTGTCACCGCAGTTGTGATTGAAGGACTAGCCAAACATAAAGACGATCTAGGTGCGCCTTTATGTCCCTGTCGCCATTACGAAGATAAAGAGGCTGAGGTTCACGCCACATATTGGAACTGTCCCTGTGTGCCAATGAGAGAACGCAAAGAGTGCCATTGCATGTTGTTCCTCACCCCTGACAACGAATTTGCTGGAGAAAAACAAGACATCTCTCTGGAAACAATTAAAGAAGTCCGAGACAGCATGGGATGAGCGAAACCATCCCCCAAGAGTTTTGGCAAAGCGTAAAACAGTTCAATTCTGGTCAGTTCTACGCCTGTCATGACACTTTAGAAGCTTTGTGGATTGAAGCTGGCGAACCGGAAAAAACCTTTTATCAAGGCATTCTCCAAATTTCTGTGGCGTTGTATCATTTGGAGAATCGCAACTGGCGAGGTACAGTAATTCTACTGGGTGAAGGCAGCAATCGTCTACGCCGTTACCCATCTAGTTTCGGCGGCGTTGACGTAGATGAACTATTGAGTCAGAGTGCAGTGTTGTTGACGACATTACAACAAATAGGGCAAGACTTGATTACATCTGGTAATTTGGGTGAAAATCAAGTCTTATCTTTGCCTAAAATTGTGCTAACTACTGATTAGACATCTGGTAAATTAATTATGCGTTGCCCGAAATTCTCGGTAGGCACAGCACAATTTATGTAGACGCATACTACTAGGTCGAAGCAAGCTACGCAAAGCGTCTGTCTGCAATATGCTGTTCGCGTTCGTAGAGAAGCGGCTTAAGGCAGGGTATTGTGCCTACGTCATTTTCGCTCAGATGCCAATTACCTGAAACCTTCAGGTTGGGGGTAGCGTCACTATTTCAGCCAGTAGTTATCGCAAATCACTCCAGATTTTATATTTCATATCTGGATAAAGTACTTGAGATAATTAGAATGCAAGCTGAAATCCTGAATCCCCAATTGCTATGATGCCCTGCTATCAATTGCCCATATCCCAGATGCGTCGCTTTGGATTAGCTTTAATGCTGCCAGTTGCACTCTTGGGCGCTTTTGCCTTCCCTACCCAAGTGCAAACCGCCACCGCACAAACATCTGGAGGAAATCGCCCTCTGACTATCCGCGCTGATGTGCAAGAATATGACGCCAAAAATCAAGTAATCACTGCTCGCGGTAACGTGCAAATGTTGTATCCTTCTCGCCAGATTCAGGCAACATCTGCCCAAGCACAGTACTTCAGTAAGGAACGCCGAATTGATTTCAGTGGCAACGTCTATATTTTGCAACAGGGCGGTAATAGTATCCGGGCGGAGAAAGTAACCTATTTAATCGACGAAGGGCGATTTGTTGCCTTACCCCAATCCAATCGCCAGGTAGAGTCCATCTACATGATCGAGGAATCAGATAATAATGGACAAACTGCAACACCTGCTCCACAGACTCCAGCATTCAAGCGTTCTAATTAGCATCTACCATCAAGAAAAGGCACGAACAATGAAAATTGTTTTAGAGAATATTCACAAATCTTACGGCAAGCGAGTAATTGTCAATCGTGTCAATCTTTCTGTTGCTCAGGGCGAAGTCGTTGGTTTATTAGGCCCTAATGGGGCTGGTAAAACGACGACATTTTACATTGCCACAGGTTTAGAAAAGCCCAATCAAGGAAAAGTTTGGCTGGGTAATCTGGACGTTACGGGAATGCCAATGCACAAAAGAGCGCGACTGGGTATTGGCTATTTAGCACAAGAACCAAGTGTTTTTCGCCAACTCTCGGTAGAGGATAATATTCTGTTGGTGCTGGAGCAAACGAATGTGCCACGATGGGAGTGGGCAAGACGACTCACAACTTTACTGCGGGAGTTTCGGTTGGAAAAATTAGCCAAGAGCAAAGGAATTCAACTTTCTGGTGGTGAACGACGGCGGACGGAATTAGCAAGGTCTTTAGCTGCTGGCCAAGAAGGGCCAAAATTTTTACTTTTGGATGAACCATTTGCGGGAGTTGATCCTATAGCAGTCTCAGAAATTCAGCAAATTGTCGCACAACTGCGCGATCGCGGCATGGGAATCTTAATTACAGATCATAATGTCCGCGAAACCCTGGCTATCACCGATCGCGCCTATATAATGCGCGAGGGACAAATTCTCGCTTTTGGTGCTGCTGACGAACTCTACAGCAACCCCCTGGTGCGGCAATATTATTTAGGGGATAATTTTCAAGTCTAAATTAACAATTATTTAGTTAATATTTTTAAAGGATATTTTTATTGTTTATTCTTAAGCATAAATTCCTTAATTAACGCGATATGCGACTTATTGTTAAAACCCCACTTCCATTCCTCTCCCCGAAAGGTCGAGAGGCTTTGATTCTAGCTCCCCTTCCCTTGTAGGGAAGGGGCTGGGGGTTAGGTTTGAGAGAAAGTTGCACACCGCGTTAATTAATTTCATTCTGCTTTCTCAGCTATTGAGAATTTAATTTTGATATTAAACATATACTTTGCTTTACTAGGGTTGCCAAATTTTAAATTTTCAAGTTGCTTATGATATCAAAGAAACTTACGTCTTTCTACAACCTCCATTCGCTGCTGCCTTTTACGATCATGGATCGTTACCTTACCAGCGAATTGTTAGCGCCGTTTTTCTTTGGTGTCGGAGCTTTTTCATCACTTGGTGTCACCATTGATGCTGTATTTGATCTCGTCAGAAAAATTGTAGAATCTGGGCTACCTATAGATATTGCTATTCAAGTTTTTTTGTTAAAATTTCCCAATTTTATTGTTTTAGCCTTCCCCATGTCTACGCTGCTGGCTACTTTGATGACTTATAGTCGTCTTTCTAGCGACAGCGAACTAATTGCCCTGCGTAGTTGTGGGGTCAGCGTCTATCGCATGGTGCTAACTGCTGTGATGTTGAGTCTTGTGGTTACAGGAATGACATTTGTGTTTAACGAACAAATTGCACCAGCAGCAAATTACCAAGCGGCGATGACTCTGGAGAAAGCCCTCAAATCAGATAAGCCAACTTTTAAACAGCAAAATATTTTCTATCCTGAATACCAGGATGTTACACAGCCGGATGGCTCTAAGAATAGGATTTTGATCCGCTTGTTTTACGCCGACCAATTTGATGGTAAGCGGATGAAAGGTTTGACAATTGTAGATCGTTCAACAAAAAATCTGAATCAAATTGTGGTATCAGAATCTGCCCAGTGGAATCCTTCTCAAAATATCTGGGATTTTTATAACGGTACCATCTATTTTGTTGCTGCCGATCGCTCTTATCGCAATATCGTTAGATTTGAACACCAACAATTGCAACTACCGCGCACGCCATTAAGTCTGGCAGAAAAAAGTCGGGACTATGGTGAGATGAATATTTCTGAAGCACTACAGCAACTAGAAGTAGAACATCTTGGTGGCGATCGCCAAAAAATTCGTAAACTCGAAGTGCGAATTCAACAAAAAATCTCCTTACCCTTTGTATGTGTAGTTTTTGGCTTGGTAGGTGCAGCAATGGGAAGCATACCCCAGCGAACTGGCAGAGGTACCAGCTTTGGGATTAGTGTCGTAGTTATTTTTTCGTACTACTTAATTTTCTTTATTAGTGGTGCGATCGCCCAAGCAGGTGTCCTCTCTCCCTTTATAGGGGCTTGGTTGCCCAACTTTCTTTTTTTAGGAATAGGTCTATTTTTATTGATGCGAGTTGCCAATCGATAAATTGAGATAGCAGGGAGTAGGGAGCTGGGGACAAGGGCACAAAGAGACAAGGAGAATAACTCCTAACTCCTAACTCCTAACTCCTAACTCCTAACTCCTAACTCCTAACTCCTCTTCATCCCCACACTTCAATTACGGGTGATAATTTCGACATTGTGGTGCATTTGGGTTTTCCTTACAGTATTCTTCAAAAGAGACTTTGGCTGATACCATACCCTCAGCTTTCTGATGAGCGGCTTCTGCTTGAAGTTCTTCTACCTCATCCCACGCGGCTGCACAGGCTTTAGAATAAGCTCCTTGTTCGGTGCAAATAGCCCGAGACTGCTCAATAGCTTTTTGAATTCTCTCCTCCAGCAATAGGGCTTTTGGCGCTTCCACAAAGTCGCTTTTGGTCAAAATGTCGGTAATCGAGATGATGCCCAACAGCTTGCCTTGAATCACAGGCGCTCGATGAATACCAGTGTTAGCAAATAACCGCGCTACATATTCCACACCCAAATCAGGATTGACCACAATGCAGGGCTTGCTCATAATTTCGTAAACCCGCACTTGCTTTGGGTCTTTACCGTAGGCTGTTACTTTATAAACAATATCTGTTTCTGTGACAATGCCATAAGCATCATTCTCATGGCGATGATCCACAACCAGCGCCCGCAATTTTTTTTCCTTCATCAGCCCCACTGCTTCAGCAACAGTTGCCGAACCGCGAATGGTAACTACATCTTTGGTCATGATATCTTCAGCTTTCATCATTGCTGTAGTCTCCTGGTTAATAGTACGGTGCAGCACAGTGCCCTCAGAGGCGTATCGAAGCATTGCAACACACAGTTGAGTTTGCTAACTAGAAAATAAAAAAGTTGAACTTTTGGTAAGCCACAACAATAAATTAGACCAGTTGTAAACTCCTGATGTTATCCAATGTGACCGATACCCAAAACCTAAGCATAAATTAACGCCAGTTGCCTTGGTCGGGCTAACCCTCCTGCAGCACTCGACTCACCGTGCTAACTCACTACGAACTTATTAAAACTTTTGCAATGAATCACTGTAACTAATTTTAGTTAATCAAAATTAAACGCCCCAGTAGTTACCAGGGCGTTATTTAAACAGTACTACAACTCAAAAAAGGTTGCTAGCGGATTCATTTTAATTAATGCTTTTTAGCGATCGCGCCAGCTCTTATCTATATAGCGTTGGTCTCCTACCTCCGATACCTGGATAGAGGCTTTATAAGCTTCTCCCATTGTGGTAGTGAAAACGCGAGTTTTGACTACCACTTGTTTGGGATCTACTCCTACCTTCAATCCTTCAACTAGTACCCGACCATCAAAGTCTTCATTGCTACTGATGCCCTTAAGCGCCAAAATTGTTGGGCTGATATCAACATTGCTTGCGGGTGTCTCAATAGTTACTCCTTTCTTGAAATCGGTTCCCCAAGCAATAAAGGTGTTACGAATATTCCAGGGACTCATGCTGCCATGACCACTCTCATTGCCTGTGACTGGGCCAGTTGTCCCACCACTAGTGTTTTTGACATACTCCCAGCCCTATAAGGGCAGGGATTCTAGCTTCAAACAGCAATTGC
>JAHCSU010000148.1 GCA_023522315.1 Nostoc sp. CCCryo 231-06 | reverse complement strand
ACAATCCCCACCTTATGAGTACATTGAAGGTGGGGACTTCCGCGACACGTTAAATTTCTTTTTTGTACGTAATTACACTTAAAACTGACTTAAATCTAGTGTTAATTAGTTTAACAAACTATTTTTTACAAGTATCTTAGCCGTCTAATTATCCAAGCAATATCTGTGTCTAGGTCTTAGGGTAAGGTCGTTTAGTCCGTTGTATCTACGTCATCCTAGCCACTGCAAGGGTAACTATTTAATAGTCGCCGACTCTTAAATAGTTACAAGATTTTCAATGAAAAATTGTTTAGTATAAAACATCTATCATCAGATTAAAGTATAAAAGTATTTTTGGTTTAACTATATTGTTATATCGAAACTCTTGCTTTAGAAAAACTTACAAGATAAGGTTATTTATGTCTAATGGTAGATGAAATTCAGGAAACAATACCAATTGCATTGCTTTTTGTATAAGATCCCGAATAGAAGAACGAGATTATTTTAATCTGTACTTTAGATAAATAACAGTAAAGTTAAGCAACTATGAGTGAAATCAAGATCCTTGTGATTGAAGATCACAACCTGACGAGAATCGGCTTACGGGCTGCCTTACAAACCCAGCCAGAGTTCAACATTGTTGGTGAAGCAGCTAATGCAGCCGACGGTATCAAGCTTCTGAAAAGTCTCAAGCCGGATGTTGCTACTATTGACATTGGTTTGCCTGACATGGATGGTATTGAGCTAACACGCACATTTAGGCAATATCAAGCAGAGAATGAAGATTATACTACAAAGCTGCTAATTTTAACGATGCAGAATAGTGAACAGGCAGTTTTAGCAGCATTTGCAGCAGGTGCAGATTCTTATTGCATGAAGGATATCGAAACTGAAAGACTAGTGGAGGCTGTACGAACGACTTATGCAGGTAGCTCATGGATCGATCCTGCGATCGCAGACCTTGTACTACAACAAATACGTCAAGATTTCCCCGATGGTAGCAGAGGCGCAGCTGGAAAAAGAGTCTTGATTGAAGGTATTGACCCAGATGTTGAGAAAAGTATAGTCGGCTATCCTTTAACTCACCGGGAGATGGATGTTTTAGAGTTGATTGTCGCTGGGTGTGACAATGCAGAAATTGCTAAAAGGCTCTATTTAACAGTCGGTACTGTAAAAACTCATGTTCGAGGTATTCTCAATAAACTCTGTGTTGCTGACCGTACACAGGCTGCCGTCCGTGCTTTGCGGGCTGGATTAGTACCGTAAATATGCTTGTTAATAATTGTTTTTCGGTCAAACCGATTACCTGGGAAAAAGATTTATGAAGAAATTGTTACACAGTTTAGTAAAATGACATAATTGACAAACAAATAAGTATTTTTTCTCATATACATGATAGCGGATCAATTTCCCTGGCTTACCGCGATTGTCTTGCTGCCACTGGTTGCGGCCTTGCTCATCCCTGTGTTGCCTGATAAAGATGGCAAGCGCGTGCGGTGGTATGCACTGGGTGTAGGTATCGCAGACTTTGCCTTGATGTGCTACGCCTTTTGGAAGCATTATGATGCCAGCAATGCTAGTTTTCAAATGGTGGAAAATTATGCCTGGATGCCTCAGTTGGGTCTTAACTGGGCAGTATCGGTTGATGGACTTTCAGCGCCACTTGTGCTGCTAGCAGGATTTGTCACCACCCTCTCCATTTTTTCAGCTTGGCAAGTTGATCACCGCCCCCGCCTTTTCTATTTCCTGATGCTGGTGCTGTATTCCGCACAAGTAGGGGTGTTCGTTGCCAAAGACTTGCTGCTATTTTTCATTATGTGGGAAGTAGAGTTGATACCCGTCTACCTACTAGTCTGCATTTGGGGTGGGCAAAGGCGTCGTTATGCGGCTACAAAATTTTTGTTGTATACCGCAGCAGCTTCTATATTTATTTTAGTGGCAGCCTTGGCAATGGGGTTATACGGCGGCGGTGAGATGACATTTGATATAACCGCCCTCGCTAAGAAAGAATATCCCCTTGGACTACAGCTGCTACTTTATGCAGGGTTATTGCTTGCATTTGGTGTCAAGCTTGCTGTTTTCCCGATGCATACCTGGTTGCCTGATGCTCACGGTGAAGCATCTTCTCCTGTGTCGATGATTTTGGCTGGTGTGTTGCTGAAGATGGGCGGATACGGGCTGATTCGCCTGAATCTTGAACTACTCCCCGATGCACACATTTACTTTGCACCAGTTCTAGCTATTCTGGGTGTTGTCAATATTATTTATGGTGCATTGAATTCCTTTGCTCAGACGAATATGAAGCGGCGTTTGGCTTATTCGTCGATTTCCCACATGGGGTTTGTACTGCTTGGGATTGCCTCCTTCACTGATTTGGGAATCAACGGCGCGATGTTGCAAATGATTTCACATGGTTTGATTGCATCGGTGCTGTTCTTCTTAGCAGGCGTTACTTACGATCGCACCCACACAATGGTAATGAAAGATATGGGCGGTATTGGTCAAGCCATGCCCAAAGTCTTTGCCCTGTTTACAATCGCAGCAATGGCATCCCTCGCACTTCCCGGTATGAGCGGCTTTCCTGGCGAACTGTCAGTATTCGTTGGTCTGATAAGCAGTGACGTTTACAGTTCGACTTTCTGCACGGTTACGGTTTTTCTCGCCGCAGTTGGAGTTATTCTCACACCTATCTATCTACTTTCCATGCTGCGAGAGGTATTTTATGGTGACGGTGCAGCACTAATCTGCGACATTAATAATGCAGGCTCAGAAAATCAAGAAGATGACGGAACAGTTTGTTTTGGTACAGACTGCTTCGTGCCAGAGGATGCAGTCTACGACGATGCTAGACCTCGTGAAGTGTTTATCGCTGCCTGTTTTCTGGTGATGATTATTGGTATTGGTTTCTATCCGAAGATGGCGATGCAAATGTACGACGTGAAGACTGTCGCAGTGAATGCTAATCTTCGCCAGTCTTATGCCATAGTCTCGCAAACAAATCCCCAGATTTATGCTAAGGGATTCTTGGTTCCGCAAATTTCCGAGGTTGAGGTAGCGCCCGTTTTGGGAACTTTGAAGTAAGACCTTGATTCTTGAATTTTGCTCTAATATTTCTAGTTGTTCGACTACAAAAGTTTGAATATTTCCTGCAACTTCTACCAATTTCTGTTTATCCAGAGATTGGTAGAAGTCTGCACACATTTGCTTTTGGGTTGAACTGAGTCTTGAGAGAGCGATCATCTACTTGTAGTGGATGGGAAAAATACTTTTAAAAACCCCAAAGGAAGAAACTCTAGGACTTAATTTCTTACTTTGGTTGCTGCAAATAAGCCATATCAATCTTTTTGAGAGCCAATACTGTTTGCACTTCTTGCAAGGCACTGCTTCTACTAAATAGCGGCAGGTAGAGCAACATAGCTGAAACTCCCCCTCTTGATACTACACTGGTGTTGCAAAAAATTACTAAATCTGGAAATTAGAAAAGTGAGCAAGAAATGAGCAAGTTTTGGTCTGGAAAGTGAGTAGTAAGAGCAAATAAGCTGTGAAGTGCTTCGGTAATAGCCGCAGTCTTTTTTGAAATCCAAATCAACTTGCTATTTATTTCCACACCAACAGTAGAGGCTAAACACCTCAAGAAGGGCAACTATGAGAATAAATGCTCGGAGTATCACCTCTTTTATATCAACTGAAAGTAGGTTACTCATAGATAAAGCAGTCCAAGATATGGTATTTTTTCCGATTAAGCGATCGCTATCTTGGATTGGAACTAGTCGTTTTTTTCGTCCGATAGTGGCATTTGTCGCTATCTTGCTCGTAGTCCTAATCTATGCCACCCCTCAAGCTTTGGCTTCAGATCACCAAGACACAACTTTTCTTGCCACTAAGTTGACGGCTGCGGATCTCACTGATTTGTTTGTATTTGAGAGTCCGACAAACCCCAAAAACGTTGTCTTAGTGATGGATTTCGACCCTCTCATTGTTTCTGGTGAAAAAAGACCATTCGATCCAAATGTTCTTTATCAGTTCAAAATTGATAACACTGGCGACAGTATTGAAGATGTCGTACTCCAATTCAATGTAAATGGTAAAGGCTCAAAGCAAACTGTTACAGTCCGTGGCCCAAGTCGTCCAACCACAGTAGGAACAGAGTCAGCTTTACTCCCAGTAAGTTGGACAGGGCAACTCAACCAAACATTCTCCGCATATAACGGTATGAAGTTCTTTGTTGGCACACGCAAAGACCCGTTCTTTTTTGATTTGGAACAATTTTTTAAGATCATCCCGGATCGGAACTATAGCCTTCAGCCTAATCCCAGTCCTCCCTTCACAGTTCTTACCTTTAGACCACCCGGACAAGCAAAAGACACCCTAGCCCCATTCAATGTCCACTCAATTATTGTCGAGCTACCCAGGAAACTGCTTGGTAGTGGCAAGATTGGTGCTTGGATGACAACTAGTGTTAAAACTCCTAGACTCAGAAAGGGTCATTTTGCTCAGATTGAGCGGTTAGCAGTTCCTGCCCTGAATGAACTTTTTATGGACTTTAAAGCTCATAATAATAGTAATCTTCAGACACCAACCAAAGACGCTAGCAATCAATCGCAATTCATTCAAGCCTTTGTTAAAGCGATCGGTAGACCTCAAGGTATAGCTGATGCAGTTATCTCGGTGGCGATTCCTGATGTGATTCAAGCTGACCTTTCCAAACCCAGCGGTAGTTATTTTGGGACTCAGTTAGGCAACAATTTTGGTGGTAGAAGACCAAAAGATGACGTAATCGATGTAACAGCATCTGTTGTCTTTGGTGATGCAGTTACAGGCATTTCTACAGGTAAAATTCCGGGGCTAACTAGCGATAATGTTGGGCCTAATAATGCCAACTTTCTTCCTACGTTCCCTTATTTAGGCAATCCTTTGTAAGGTTTATGCATCTACAAATACTATGGGTGTTAGTGCTGACTAGCCTACTGGTTTTACTAAGACCCTGTGATACACAAGCGCTAAGTTTAGGCTACACCAATGGTAAGTTAGGCACATATTCCTCTACGGTGCAGCTGCTGACTGTTAATTCTAGGCAGATATTACCAGTTCAGCAGTCAGATTTAGTCT
>JAHCSU010000147.1 GCA_023522315.1 Nostoc sp. CCCryo 231-06 | reverse complement strand
GCTCCTGTCGCAATGAGCGCTCCTGCTATCAACGGTTAATTCTGAAGTATTGACTGAATAATAAAGCGAAGCGCTCTCCCAATTTGGGAGGGCGCTTTTTAGTATAAACAATAACAGCGCTTAATTCTGGCAGCGCATTTTCAATTGAGTATACGGTAATGCAAAAACAACTGACTTCCAACCTGACGAGTTTCGACGAGTTGGAGATTAGGAGCAGCATTGGGAAGAAAACCCTCTCCCTCCACAGGGCTAGGGGCGTGCTTTCCTCCATAAATGACTGGCCAAATTGTCAACCACCAATCGTCAATTCGCCCTGCCTTTACTAGAGCCGCCGTTAAAGAGCCGCCTCCCAAAGCAACGACTTTATGAATACCCCGCTTTGCCATCAAGCTGTAGGCCCGATCCCAGTCTAGGTCTGTCTCTCCCAAATCGATTAATTCAGCCAGCTTTTGCAAGCTTGTTGCATCAGAATTACGCTTCAAACCAGTCCGTGTTGTAAATATCCATCGCTCAATGTCCTGGCTTAAAAAAGGCAAGTCCAGCGATAGGTCAAGAGAACCTGAGACAACGCAGGTAATGGGCTGGGGAGACTGACCCCGAACTTTGCGTGCTGCCAAAAGTTCGGGATTGCGAATTGTATAGGTTCCCCCCTCAGCCCGAATCGTTCCTGCTCCTACCAAGACTAAATCGGCAAGAGAAGCTTGATACTCTAAATGTGCTTGATCAACTGGATCGGAATCACGAGGCGCTTTAGGATCTACGGCGCTAATTTTTCCATCGGCCGTCATGGCAAGAACCACAGTTGTTTGGATAGCTGACATGATTACATTCTGACGGTTCTTTATAATTTTACAAAAAAAGGCAGGAGGCAGGATAGGGCAGGATAGCGAGTCCGCGTACCCCTAAGGGGATCTTGCTACACGCTGTTCGCGTTCGTAGAGAGCGTCGGCAGGAGGCAGGAGGAAAGAAGTATTAATAAAAACTTTAGTTGGGGGTTTAAGACCACATTAGTATAAAAAGATTTGTATAAAGCGGAAAGTGCCACGAGACACAAGGGAGGCAGTGTATTGGACGAGTCTGACTTGTAGCATCTGCCGTTGTCCCTGCTCCAATCCCACCATGAGTAAGCGTGGGTTCCTCTTTCTTGAACTACTTTTGTCCTCTTGCCTCCTGAACTTTTTGAATTCTTTGCCATAAATAGTTGTTGCATTGTGCTTTAATTTACTTTCTAAGCTATACCTCAAGGTGGTAAAAGAATTTTTGTTGGATGATTGGCTCTACACAAGAGTCAATTTTTTTACACCTAAGAGACTGTTATGCCCAAACACATATCTGCAATCGTATTTGTCTTAATTTTAATTTTGGGGTTTGCATCTCCAGTTCAAGCTGCAACTCTCCGTTCAACTTGGGTGGAAAATGAAATTTACCAATACAATCATCCCTTTGCTTCTCAATTACCTCAAGAACTGGCAACGAAGATGCAAAAGATGACAGCTAGCCCCTTCGCCTTTTATCGGGGAACAGATCACATTTTTTATCGTGATATGCAGACTTTGCCAAGTTCAGGATTTGTGAATTTTTCAACCTCAGCCATCTGGTTAGAGGGAGATATGCATCTGCAAAATCTTGGAGGGATGAGAGATAGCAACAACAACAACGTTTTTGACACCACCGATTTTGATGAAGCCTATCTTGGCCCCTACGTTTGGGACTTGCGACGGATGGCAGTGTCCATTCTAGTGGCAACTAGAGAGAACGGTCTTAGCTCAAATTAGGTTCAGGCACTGGTAATCTTGGTAAGTACCGATATTACTTGCTGATTGAGGGCCCAAGTTCAGCAACCGACGACGATCGCATTTTGGAGATGAAGCAGGAAAGTAGTAGCGCAGT
Organism: Nostoc sp. CCCryo 231-06; assembly: GCA_023522315.1. Taxonomy (GTDB): domain Bacteria; phylum Cyanobacteriota; class Cyanobacteriia; order Cyanobacteriales; family Nostocaceae; genus Nostoc. Next base: position 19,483 of record JAHCSU010000147.1, on the reverse strand, counting down.
TGCGATGGCGTTCCGCCCACCGGAGGTGATCGCAGTTCCAGGTCTGCTGCCAACTTCATTTTACGGGAATCAAGAAGCAACGAGAGTGGCAATCGCTACTAAAGCAATGCTCTCTAATGCTGATCCTTTGGTTGGCTACACTACGGTCAATGGTATCCCATTTCTGGTACATGAAAAATCACCCTACCAAGTGGACTTTGACTATACATTGCTAACCACTAAGTCAAAATTCATGGATGCGATGGGATATGCCGGGAAGGTCGTTGCCAAGAACCATGCAATCTCTGATAAAGACTATGTGCGATTATTCCCGTAAGCGTTGACAGAGAAGTGACTGATATTGTCAGCGGTAACAAGGCTATATTCAAAGACGAAATTGTTAACTTTGCGGTGGACTATGCAACTCAAGTTGAGTATGACTACACGAGTTTTGTAAATGCTTATAACCGAGGGGTGATACTCTACTAGTACTCGACCAACCCAAAATGTGGCTGGATAGATGATACTGTATAGGGCGAACCTGCAACTTGCAGCGCTCCCCCCGAAATGACCGAAAATAATTGAGTCCTATTCAAACCTTGAGGAGCGAATTTATAATGTTTCATCTGCTAACAGCTTTAGCGCGGCGGCTCGTGCGGAGTATCGCTTTTGTAATATTGTTAACTTTGATTAATAGTTCACTACTTCCTGCCGCCACTTGGGCTGCCTCTTCTGGTTTGGGAGTTGATAATGGTCATCTGAATTCTTGTCCAGCTTCAGACAACTGTGTTGTTAGTCAAGATGCTGATCCCAAACATACCATTGACCCAATTGCCTATCATATAGATCGCGATGCAGCACGAAAATCCTTACTAAAAACTCTCACCGTTGTTCCACGCACAGAAGTTATAGAACAGACAGATAATTACATCCACGCTCTTTCTAAAAGCCGCATCTTCAAATTTATTGATGATGTAGAGTTTTATTTCCCTCCCAATGAGTCAGTAATTCATGTGCGCTCGGCAGCTCGCGTGGGAGAGTCGGATCTTGGTGTTAATCGCAGGCGTTTGGAGCAAATTCGTCTGGCTCTGCATGATCTAAATATTTGATTTTGGCTTGAGCGGCAAGATGAATAGCCGGACAAAAATGGTTCGCCCTCAGACAATTGTCCTGGTGATAGATTACGTCTTTTGCAAGTATGAAAGCTCAGGTGGCAAACTTTTCTCAAAAATTTTAATAGTAGATGCCCTGTTCGCCTACTTTCCTCTAAGAAAATTTGCCCCTGAGCGATCGCCAGGTAGCTTCTATTTCTTGATTCAGCCTGAGTGCGTTGGCGAAGCCCACCGTTCGCGTAGCGTCTCGTAGAGAAGGTATCGCTATTACTCATGCATTAAAACTAGCAAACTTAGTTAATCTCCTTTCTCAATAATTCTGGAATCTGAGAGGGACGTTCAGCGACTGGAACTTCCGCTTCTTTTAAAGCAGCTAATTTACTTTGGGCTGTGCCAAAGTTAGCATCGCGTCCGATAACCGTTGCTAAAGTCCCAGTTTGACGCCAAGTTTTTCCTGGTGGTGCAAGTCTACCTGCAATATAGGCAATTACTGGTTTATCAATTGCCTCGGTAATGTACCGGGCTGCGGCCTCTTCACTACCACCGCCAGGTTGACCGACTAAAACGATCGCCTCTGTAGTTTCATCCTCATCGAGAATTTGCAGCCATTGGAGAAAGGAGGAACCGACGATCGCATCGCTACCAATACTGACACTAATGGACTGCCCTAAACCGGCTTTTGTTAATTCGTAAGCGATTTCGTAAGTGAGCGTACTACTACGACTAACGATCCCTACGGCCCCAGGAGTATAAAACTCGCTAGGTTGAGTACCTAAAAGAATTTTCCCTGGCACAATGATCCCCGGACTATTTGGCCCGATTACCACAGTTTCACAGGCTTCGGCTTTGCGGAGTAATTGCACCATATCCAAAGGCGGCACGCCAGCAGTGATAATAATGATTTGGCGAATATTAGATGCGATCGCTTCTAATGCCGCATCTAGCACGTCGTAAGGATCTACACAGATAATTGTTGTGTCAATTACCCCAAATTGTTCTATTACCTCTTCTACTAAATCAAATACTGGCAGTCCATGCAGTTCCTGTCCGCCACATCCAGGATTGACACCGGCTACCAAGTTTGTACCATAAGCTTGCATTTGAGCAACATGAGTGCCTGATATAAATTCACAAAAGCCTTGAATTAACACTTTGCTGTCTGGCGTTAGGTTCATAAAAAATTACCGTAAGTTTGGCAATCCAGTGGTCTAGGACACTGGGCATAAAAACGACATGTTTCCACTAGTGTCGTATTGATTCAATTTTTACTGAAATTCCAAAAACTAGCCTTGAGGCTGAGTGTTCCAAAAGTCGGGAAACCCACCTCTAGGTAGAAATATTAAGTTGGAATGCACTATTAGTTAGTTCCCAAAAGCTAGTGGTTACTTATTTTGGGTGTTTAATTCAAAAATTTACGTTTTGCGGTAAAAATTAATAATTTTTGAATTTTGAATTTGAAGGAAGTGACACTCATTACCTCTTCTTAGCCGTTGGTTTAGCCAGACGAACTGCTGCCGCTACTGCCTCATCTAAATTTTCTACCACGAGGAGCGCATTGCTGGGGGTTTTTAGTGTTGCTAAATACTTTCTAGCAGCATCAAATTCAGAACCAGCAAGACGGACAACTAAGGGTGAAAAATTCTGCTCTCGCCGACTTTTACTACCATTAGAATGCACAACTTGTGAGTTAAGTTCGCTGTTGTCTTGCTGCACAACTCTGGCTATAACTTCAACCACTTCTTCAGTTTGAGGAATGCTACCCAGAAAGTTAATTAATATTACTTGAATGCTGCTATCAGCCTCTAGGATTTTTAGACCTGTCTCTAGGCGATCGCAGAAAGTAGTTGGTGTAGTATCTGTGAGGAAAGCATGACGTAGATTCAAACAAAGACCTGGATTGCCACCAGCATTAGCGACTAAATCCAAAGTTGCCATTACTGAACCAGTACCATTACCTAAAATACCGATTTTACCGTGCATTTTCACACCATCCCAGTCGCCCGATATACCATCAATCTCAGTACTGGTATGACGGCTGATGATTTTTGCTGCCATCTCGGCGAGGTCGGGATGACGCTTGATCGCCCGTTCATTGACCCTGACTTTACCATTAAGAGCCATAACTTGACCAGTAGCACTTACTGCCAAGGGATTGATTTCGACTAAATCCAGGTCTTTTTGCACAAATAACTGGTACATCTTCTGGACAACGCTGCTTACCGACTGCATCAGCGTCCCCTGTAAACCCATTTTCAAAGCTAGTCGTCGGGCATAAAATGGCGAGAATTCCTGTTCCACGACAACATGGTGCATTTTTTCCCCAGCCGATTCCCAATCAATGTCTGCTTCTTTGCAACCTAAAAGTACTGGTCGGCAAACAGCAGTATCTAAAACCACCGCGAGATAAAATTCCTGGTTGGCGTCGTATTGGGATTCTGCCAGCACAACTTCTGGCAATTCGCCCCATATTGGTAGATTAAAGATATTTTGAGCAGCTGCGATCGCATCAATTGTAGTCTCCGCAAATCTGACTCCACCTGCTTTTGCCCGTTCCGCTCCATGTACTTGAGATTTCAGTACAATTGGAAAGCGAATTTTTAAACGTTTCAAATCTGTGGGATGGTCTATTCGTTGCGAAGGCAATACTGGAATGCCTATCTTGCCAAACCACTCTTTAACTTGATACTCTAATAAATCCATTGATACACCTTGTATTCACACTTTCCCAGCCTTTGTTGAGTGCTGTATTAATATCTTGCAGCACTTTTATTTTAGAATTAAGCTTTTGGCAGCTATAAAAATTTATTTTTCACGGATCAATTTTGTCGAATTCAGCAAATCAGGCACATTAATTTCGATAGCCAACCTGTTGGTGCTAGAGCCACAACATGTAATTAATCTCTCCAGTAAGTTTCCTAGCATAGAAGATAACTACCATTTCTGTCAAAACCTCTGACCTAGCATCGTTTCCTTAACCTTTGGATAAATTTGCCACAACTGCTCTGCAACTAGAATGTTGCAGAGCAGTTGCTCCTGTGAATTTAATTGTCGCGGAATAATGCAGTGAAAATGCTCAAAAACTCTATTATTCCCATTTCAAAAACTCTATTATTCCCATTTTTCCTTTGTAATTTATATCTGAAGACAGATTATTTAATTTTGCATCTAGCACTGTGAAAATGTAGCGACGCGAACAATAATTGCTTTTTTAATTTTTGGTCAAAAGTCAGAATGTGTGTTAGAAAGTTGGTCGTTCAGATTTTCAGGCTCTGGTTGGTTAAACTGTGCATTTGCATTCAACAAACCTAAAAAGTTCATTTCATCCTCTTAAAGATAATCAAAACAATATAGAAATTCAGCGGGAAAGCTCTATGAAAGTAGCAGTCCAGCAGGAAGATTTACAGCTTTTAGCCAAAACTTTGCAGGAACAATTACTTGCAGAAGTCTCAACGGCTGAAGTCTTCGAGGTTAAGTGTGTCGTCAATAAAGACGAGCTAATGATTTTAACCCAACACGAATCAGATGTAATAGTTGATACTCAGATAATCTTTGCAGTAATTGAGGAAGTACTTCAGTCTCTATCACCCCAGAGAGAGCAGCGAGTGCAATGTTTCCTTAGAGTTTTTGGCGAACAACTCCCTTATGCGAAATCTTTCTTGGCTCTGAAGCAGACGGGGGGATGGGGAGATGGGGGAGGAGAGGGGCAATACTTTTCTACCCTTTCTTCATCAGCTATTACTTATTCTCCATCAATCGATAAGACTGATGAGGAGGAACTGTTTGACCCGTTTGCAGATGCGCCGAATTTGCCGACTTCAAAGCCAGCATCTCAAATCAAACCCATCTTACTGGGTGCAGCTTTGGTGGGAGTTGTAGTCTTAGGCGGCGGTGCTTACTTATTGACTCGCCCTTGTGTGATGTTTGAGTGTAAAGAAATACAAAATGCCGAGCAATTAAAAACAAAATCCCCGCAACTGATGCGCCGCGCCAAGTCTGAAAAAGAATTAGTAACTGTACAACAACAACTTGCGGCAGCCAGTGCAGCCTTGAATGCAATTCCTAGTTGGTCGCCTCGTTACCAGGTGTCAGAAGAACTAAAAGCAAGTTTGTCTGGACGGTCAGAAAAAATCAGCCAGGTGGTCAAGGCTTTGCAGACGGCATCTTTGGCGACACAAAAAGTTCAAACTCCTGCATCTAGCCTAGAGGAATTACAAGCTAGGCAACACTTATGGCGACAGGCTATAGCGCCACTAGAAACTATAAGTTCCAGTAGTGAACTCTATGGGCTGGTGCAAGGAAAATTACTTAATTATCGTGTCCGTTTGCAGGCTGTAAATCAGCAGATACTTACGGAGGAAAAATGGCTAAAAAAACTAACGGCAGCAAAAGCTGTAGCTAGTGCAGCCGAGAACCGGGAAGCTACTGCTAAATCTTTGAATGACTGGCAAAAGGTGCAGTCTACTTGGCTGGTGGCCATTAATGCCTTGAATAGCATTCCTCTAACTAGCCCTGGATACCAAGAAGCCGAAAAGCTGTTGGTAGATTATAAACCTAAGTTAGTAGCGGCACGCGATCGCGCTACTAAAGAACGATTAGCTGTTAAAGCCTACCAACAAGCTGTTAGCACTGCCAAGCAAGCTAAAGTATATGAGCAACAAAACCAATGGCAAGCAGCAGCGATATACTGGGATCAGGCTTTGCAAACTGCTAAAAAGATTTCCCAAGATAGCTTGTACTACACTCAGGCTCAGTCTCTCATCGAACCCTACTCAACAGCCCTCAAACAAGCACAAGAAAAAGTACAAGTTATTAGTAGTTTGCAACAAACCCGCACTGACTTAGATAAAACCTGTATTAATGGAATTCGGATTTGCACCTTTAGCATAGACAATGCAGGAATTATTGTCCGGCTAACCCCTGAGTATGACCAAATAAGGCAAAATAACTTGGCTAATCCTTATTCTGAGAACTCGGATACTGCTGTTGACGTTACCAATCACTTGCAAATCTTACGGGAAGCCTTAGCTGTAATTAGTGACAATGCCAGCCTGTCCCTTTTTCTCTATGATTCTAAAGGTCAGGTAATTTATACGCGGACTTTAGGCGGATAGAAAAGTTAAGAGTGAGGAGTTAGGAATCTATAGGGATTCTCATCAGGAGAGCGTACTTTGGATTGTGAGATTATTCTTTTTGTATTTTTAATTCACATTGTTGAAAAATATAATTAACCGCCGCAAATAATTTATCTAAATCTTGAATTACATACACATTTCTATTCCGAGTAAATACATCAGCAATCAACTTTCCGAATTGCCATATTTTACCGTTAGAAACAATCCCAAAAATATCGCTGGCAAAATCATCATTAATTCGCTGCACTGCGAGCATTTCAGCTAAACACTGACCCCAGCCTTCTTCAAATTTGTCTTGTTTAGCTTCAACCGTCAAAAAATAAGGTTTATCAAAAACAATCGTACCCAGAGGATTTCGCTGTGTCACCGTATAATCTGGAACGCCTGATAAATCTTCATCGTAAGCTAATGTTTCATGGCTCCACAGTGTTAATTTACTTCGGTAAGGTTTCCATACTTCTTTTAATACTGGATAGATGAGATTTTCACAAATAGCATCTTCAGAATTATCAATAACTCCATCTGTAAATAGCAAATCTAATTCTTCTTTGAAAGATTGTTTAACTGGAAAATCTACCTCGAGTAGAAAATTAGACTGGACATATTTAATTTGAAATTTTTTAATTACCGCGCTAATACTTTTGTAATTACTAAATGCCATTTTAATTTACCTTTTTCTGAAAACATTATTGGCGTCTAAATACAGGTAATATACCGAAAATATTTTTAGCACTCCTATTATCAAGCTAGCATCATTATTTCAAGACGATTAATTGCGATACCTGCGGTGGAGCCATCGCTAATCAAAATCTGATGATTAAAATCTGGGGATGGGTATGTTGCACAAAACAATTTAGGCTTAAAATCGTTCATACATCCTACCAAATCAGGAAAATTGTAAATTAACCGCTTCACCTCACTAACTGCGCGGCAGAATTGAAAAATTGACGACATAATCCCATCGTGACTAAAACTGTTGTCAACAAATTAGCGAAAGCAACCATAAATATAATTAAAATTTCGTAGGATACAGCATCTAGAGGTTTCACACCAGCTAATAGCTGTCCGGTGGTAATTCCTGGTATTGCTACCATACCGATGAGGAGCATTTGATTAAGAGTCGGAATCAATCCGGCTCTGATGGCATCTTTGCGGTACTGGCTAACTGCTTGCTGGGGTGTTGCGCCTAAGCTCAAATGGGTTTCTATTTCGAGATGGCTAGAATTAATGGTGCTGACAAGACGTTCGCCTGCGATCGCAGCTGCATTGGTAGCATTACCTAAAACTATCCCTGCTAGGGGAATTATATACTGTGGTTCGTACCATCTTTCTGGTTGAATGATCAAGAAGTTGGTGTAAAGCACTGTCAGGGCGGTACTAATTAAAATTGCACCCCACACCAAAGGCAACACATAAGGAATTTTTTGGCTGATGCGGTTTCGTGCGACAATCGCCGTAATTGTCAGCATTATTGTTAATATCGCCAAAACTGCCCAAGCATTGTCCAAAGCCAAGATGAAATCTAAAATGTATCCCAATACAAGTAGTTGTAAAATGGTTCTCCCAGTAGCAAGGGCTAAGTTTAACTCTAGTCCTAATTTTTCCCAGGCAGATAAACCAATGGCGATCGCCATCAATCCTACAGCAATAGCCAAATCTACGAAATCCAACTTGATCAGATCCTGCATGGGTTCTCTATCTCCTAGTATTTTCTTCTCAAAGCAGCCCACACAAGAGGAACTTTGAGCCGATGTGTTGGATCTTGGTTGATATATATCACCTTCATCAATTCAAAATTCAAAAATGGTACAACCTTAACATGGCAAACACCTAGTATGCCTACTATCTGTAAATTAAATGTGCGGTAGTTTCTAGCGCCACAATTTAAGTAAAAACCCTAATAGATGCGTATCTTGGGCGATAGTCTTTTAGTAGCTCCTTTTTGATTAATAATTCAATTAGCAAAAATTGACTCTCGAAGTGCATCCTTTGTATCTCCCGATAAAATAAGAACTCATGATCCAAAGTGTAAATACCATCCCTGCCTTTGATATCAAGCAGCAATACACCACCATTGAAGCAGAAGTAAGTGCAGCTGTCTTAGAAGTATTGGCTTCTGGCCGCTATATCGGCGGCCCCTTAGTCGAAGGCTTTGAGCAACAGTTTGCTGCTTATAACACTGTTACTGAATGTGTGGCTTGTAATTCTGGTACTGATGCGCTCTACTTAGCGTTACGAGTCTTGGAAATTGGTGCAGGCGATGAAGTGATTACAACGCCTTTCACCTTTATTGCTACATCTGAAGTAATTAGCGCCGTCGGTGCAAAGCCTGTTTTTGTTGATATTGACGCTACTACGTTTAATTTGGATGTGGAGCAAATAGCGGCGGCGATTACACCCAAAACCAAAGCGATTATCCCGGTTCACCTATTTGGACAACCTGTGGATATGACATCATTGATGGCGATCGCTCAGTCTCACAATTTGTCAATAATTGAAGATTGCGCTCAGTCTACAGGTGCAAGGTGGGCTGATCAAAAAGTAGGAAGCATTGGACATGTTGGTTGCTTTAGTTTCTACCCTACCAAAAATCTTGGTGGTTGCGGCGATGGCGGGGCAATAACGACTAATGACCCTGCGATCGCTACTAAACTGCGAATACTACGAGATCATGGCAGTAGAATTAGATATTTACATGAAGAAATCGGTGTAAATAGCCGCTTGGATGCTCTCCAAGCAGCTATTTTGCAGATTAAGCTACGTTATTTAGATATTTGGAATGATCGCCGACGAGATATCGCCAACTATTACTATCAGTTCCTTAGTCAAGTTCCGGGGATTGTCCCACCCCAAGAATTACCTGGGGGGTATTGGGGTATGGAATCAATACACTATTCGCATTTCAGGCGAAGGGCGAAATGGTTCTACCGCCAAATATCGAGATTGGGTGCGTAGTCAATTGCAAGAGCAAGGCGTAAGTTCAATGATTTACTACCCCCACCCTTTACATTTGCAGCCAGTTTATCAAAATCTGGGCTATCAAATTGGGGACTTACCAATAGCAGAGCAAGCGTGCCATGAAGTCATAGCTTTGCCTATGTTCCCAGAATTGACACAACACCAGCAAGACCAGGTGATTTATGCGTTGAAAGAAGTTATCAGTTAGGAGTAGAGACGCGACGCCAGTCGCTACAACGGGGGGAACCCCCGCAACGCGCTGGCTCATTAATCGCGTCTGTAGAGGAGTTAGAAGTTTGGAATGAATAAGTTTCTTTAACTCCTAACTCCTAACTCATTTCATTACTGCATTCGCAGTCGCCAAGGCTTCCACCAAGCCACGCACAGCAGCAATCATTGCTATTTCGCTATTGAGTTGGTTGATGGCGGAACCAACACCAACGCCAGCAGCACCAGCAGCGATCGCTAATGGTGCGGTAACGTTAGAAATGCCTGAAGCACACAATACTGGTACTGACACCACACGGGAAATCTCAAAAGCTGCTGCCAAGGTGGGAGCCGCTTTTTCAATTAATCCTAGAGTTCCAGCGTGAACTGGGTTACTGCTAGTACCGCCTTCGGTTTGGATAATATCCGCTCCAGCTTTCACCAGTTCTTCTGCTAACTGTACTTGTTGATCTAGTTCCAAAATGTGGGGAACGGTGACAGACAAGGTAATTTCTGGGAGGAGAGCGCGGGTTTGCTGAGTCAGTGCTAGCACTTCTTTTGCCTCAAAGCGGCGTCCTTGAGCATAGAAGGAATCGAAATTCCCGATTTCAATTAAATCAGCACCAGCTGCGGCAGCTTGCAGAAATTTCTCTGGTTCTACTGCTGATACACAAACTGGTAAATTTGTCAAACTTTTAGCTAGCTGTACCAAAGCTGCATCGGCGGCAATATCGACAAAAGTAGCACCGCCAAATTCAGCAGCTTTAACAGTAGCAGCGACGCTAGCAGCGTCGAAGTTATTCAAGCCGCTAATCACTTTTAGAACGCGGCGGTTAGTAAATGCACGTTGGAGTGTGGAATGCATCGTCATAGTTTGGCTTTTGAAGCTACGAAAATTAGGTATATTCTACCGTTCCTCGGCTGATCCGAGACTAAATCACTATCGCAGTTGCCAAATCTTGATAGTTTTATCCAGTATTCTAGTCAAACTCTAGAGGCCACAAATCTACAATTGGTACTTCCCATCCTGGGAGCAAATCGGGAACTGTTAAAATATCGCCATCACGAAGTATTATTGCTTCTTGTCCAAAGTTGTAGACTTCAACAATCCGCTCATCTGGATTGAGCAAAATTCCTACCTTAGTTCCCAAACTCAGAAATTCTTGAATTTTGGCTCTCAAATCTTCTAAATTATCACTAGGGGACTTCACCTCTACAGTTAAATCAGGAGCCAATTGAGCAAAAGATTTGGGACTGCGACGCAAGCGTTCAGCTAAAACAAATGAGGCATCCGGTACGCGTAAATCTGAATTTGGCAATATGAAACCAGCGCTAGAAGCTGCTATTCGTCACAGTTTACGCGGTTTAACCCAGTTACGTAACTCGGCAATCATGGCGGCTGCAACCTCATCTGATTCGTATCCTGATGGACTCATAACAATAATATTACCCTTGACTAGTTCCATGCGATAGTCGGGATGCTGTTGCTGCATTTGTTCCAAGTCTTCAAGCGTCAGGGACATAAAACCTTCTCTAGGAGCGATCGCTTTATTTTGCCTAGAATTACTATACCGTAATACTTATAGACCTCTCCAGGAGCGATCGCCCCATGAATTACCCAGTCATCGCCAAACCTGTCACTCCAAAGACTTCCTATGTTTTGCTGTATAACGTCAGTTGGGATCAACTAGAAAAGCTAGATGTAGACCTAGAAGGTACTAGTGCGCGACTAACTTATTTAGATGGAATTTTAGAAATTATGTCCCCAGTTTCTGATGACCATGAAGATGCTAAAAGTACTACAAGTCGTTTGTTAGAGGCATACCTGAGAGAAAAGAAAATTCGCTTCTACGTTAGAGGAAGTGCTACACTCGGCAAACGCAAAGATGGTACGCGACGAGAACCAGATGAGTCTTATAACTTTGGGGCTAAAAAACCGATTCCAGATTTGATTATTGAATTTACTGTCACCAGTGGCGGAATTAATAAGTTGGAGATATACAAGCGTCTGAAAGTTCCAGAAGTCTGGTTTTGGGAAGATGGGCTACTTTCCGTCTATTGTTTGCGAGATGAGGAATATGAAAAAGCATCCAAAAGTTCTTTTTTCCCAGATTTAGATATAGAATTGCTGGCGCAGTATTCGCGGATGGCGGATCAGTATGATGCAGTCAATGAGTTTAGTCAGGTGATTCGAGAACATGGATGAAGGTAAAAGCTAATATTATATCATTGCTTATTTTTCAAAACACTCCATTGCTGTTTGAACCTTTTCAACTTGCTTGGGTGCTTGCATTTCGTTAAAAAGTGCGTAGGCGTAGCCCGTCGCAGACATCGCTTGCACAAAACTTTCCCTACTTTGATCAATTTCACCCATTTTCTGATGAGTCAATGCCAACTGATAATAAGCCTCAGCTAAGTCTGATTTAGCACCAATTTTATCAAGAATCTCTATCGCTTTTGAATGATGAAAAATTGCTTTGGCAAATTCTCCCTGTTCTCGAAAAAGTTCAGCCAGACAACTTATAGCTTTAGCCTTAATTTGGGTAAAGTTGTTTTCTTCAGAATGAAATATAGCTCGTTGGCACAACTCAAAGGATTTTTTCAGATTACCTAAATTTTTATAAGTTAAGCAGAGAGTTACTAAACTATGCCCTATTCCCCACAAAGTCACCCTAGTTGATGATGACATGGCAGAAAAGGCAACTTCAGCAAGCTGAAAAGCATCTTCTCTGCTACCAGAGCGTGATTTTATCAAAGCTAGAGAGCATTGAGCATAAGTCATGTAATCATCAAGATTGCTATTTTGTTCAGCAAGGCTACAAACAGAATTGAAACAATCTTCGGCTGCTTCTATTTCCCATAATTCAAGTTTGCAAAGCCCTGTATTAAACAAAATAGATATTTTTGTTTGCTTTACATCTAATTTGCCTAATACTTCTTCTGATTTCTCATAGCATTCTATAGCTTCTCTAATACACCCGATAATTCGATATGTATAGCCAAGTATATTGTAAAGTCTAATTAGTCTTTCTGGCGATTTTATATCGTCTATTATCCGTTTAATTACAGAGAAGTTTTTCTGGAGCAGCCCTAGTTGGTAAAACGAGCAACCCAAAGGCAACCCTATACTCCACTGTTTACCTCGCCCTTGTAAAATAACATCACCAGCTTGCTCAAAATCACTAATTTCTACATAGTGATAATAAGCTTCTAAAGCGGTTAAAGCATCATTGATATTTTTAATAGCTGCAACTCGTTGCATCCAAGATTCTGCGGCTTTTCGGTTTACTAATTCCCATTCTTCACTGACTAACCTTAATCTACTAATTGCTTCATCACGAATTACCGGATGCAGCCAGTATTGTCCTTTTTTCGCTTCTATTAAAGACAAATCTTGTAGAGCTTTAATTACACCTCTACGTTTTTTTTCTAGTACATCCCAAAGCAAACATAAAACTCCCTCAATAGGTAATGAAGGAATATCTTGATAACGATAGCATCCTAAACGACACAGGAGGCGATAAGCTTCTAAGTCATTTTTTTGGAGACGGTTAAATTGACTGGCGACTAAATCTTTTAACTCTCTTTCTCCTAATAAATCTGTAGAGTTTTCCTGCCAATAGGCGTGTATGTCACCAGAAAAATCTGTCAATATTGCTCCTCGGAGAATTTGCATTGCTTTGGCGTTACCTCCATAAGCTCTGCACATTTCACTGAGAATAGTACAATCACAATTAATGTGACAACTGCTGAAAAACTCTCGCCATGCTTCATCATCTAAACCGTTGAGTGGATAGAGATGAACCTCTACACTAGACTCCCGCAAACGCTCACGACTTGTTACTAAAGTAACGGAATGCACATCCGAATCTGCTAATACTCTCAATAGCTCAACATAAGGGCGACGATATTCTAGAAACTTGCCATTTTGATCGAGAGCAGTTTCTAGATTATCGATAAATACCCCGATTTTATAAGTTTGTTCTCGGAGTTTGCGGCGTAGTCGTTCTAAGCTGATACCAAAGTCTCCTCCCGGTTCTTCGTTAAAGTATCGCCGTAGCCATTCTTCAACCACACTCTCTACAGGAGTAAGGTTTTGGATTTCTGTGGCCATCCACAGTTCTAGAACAAAATTAAATTTTTGACTTTTAAAATATTTGCGTGCTAATCTGGTTTTGCCAACACCACCTTCACCCTGGATGAGGATAACTTTTTGTCCCCGACTGACTAAGGTGTGGAGTTCGGCTATTTGGCGATCGCGCCCTACGAAGTTAGAATCTAAATCTTGGGGTTTAGTGCCATTGCCCACTAGATTTGGGATATCGGGGGTTTTTTGCGACTGTTGAGTTGTTTTAAACCTCTGAAGCACTCCTTGGAAGGTTGATTTTGAGACTTTCTCTCCCAGCACTTTTGATAGTAGATGCCAAAGTTCTGCACCAACTGCTTTTAAATGCGCTTCTGTATAACGAACGCTGTTGGCAATATCCTGGTAAGTCCGCTTTTCGTCCTCCCACAAATAGCCAAAGATAATCCTTTGAGTTTTATCTAAATGTTCTCCCGTATTGAGAAAAACCAAGTTATCTACAAACTTTAAGGCTTCTTCTACACCCATTTGTAAACTTGATGTATCATTTGTAATTCATTATAACGATATTTTTACTACTTATTCCTACCCGCCATACTACAAAATACTTTTTCCTACTCGGTAGGGAATTTACTTTATCCGACTGTAAAGCATTCTGGACTGTATTATTCTTGTAATTAATACAGGCGAAGTTAAGTTAAGCGCCAATAAAAAGTGGTTGAGGAGAGATTTAGAGAGCGCTACTACTGCAAGCTTAGTAAATCACACGTATTACTTGTTACTGTCCGATATTAATCACTCATGAAAGTGGTGTCTACTAAACAGGCAGTGGGTATTAACTAACTAGATTCTGTAGAGCATATTTACAACTCAGTATGTAAGCCATTACCCTACAGGAGGTTCAATGATGTTAGACAGAGATTGTCATCATGATTGCAATCAAAATCAGTGCCCCTTTGCCCAAGATACACGTAATCCCAATAGATATGTTTGTCTCAAATGTGGTGTTGAGCGAGAAATAAATAAGTATTCCTCTAGTTTCGGCTCGTTTTTGCTGCTGTTGTTGGGCTTGTTTATTTCGTTCCAACTATTAGCTAATTATGAAAAGCAAAACAATCCACAAAAACAACAACAGTCTTTGAATAATTCACCCGAACAGGCGAATATCGACGTGTAAAACGAATTTTCAGGCTGGACACGATTTCCTATAGCCTTCTTTTTTAAATGGGAAATGGGAAATCAAAATGAATATTCACTGCTAAAAAATCAGCTACTTTCATGAGTAAAATTATGGACTCCAATCAAGATACGCTTCTATTTCGCTTTGCTTCTAAATCATTGAAATATTTCTTGCTGGTGCTATTTGGCATTGCGATCGCCTATGTTCTATCCAGTGGTTTAGGTATCTTACAAATCATACCCATACTGCTGTATCTTTTACAACAGTTTTTGCTTCCACTGGGAATTATCCTGTTGTGTTTAATTACAACAGCAGTAATTATTGAATCCCTGCGTTAAAAATCGAGGAAGTGGGGAGTTAGGAGTTAGGAGTGATATCATGTCCGGGTAATTAGTTGTGATTCCCATAGTCATTGCACCCCACCCCTTAATCCCCTCCCCGCCGGCGGGGAACTCGGGCCCCCCTCTGGGGATTAGGGGCAGGGAGACAAAACGCAGCTTTGGCGGGGTGGGGTTCTTCGGGTTTAATAAGTAATCAAGCGGACATGATATGAAGAGTGAAGAGTTAGGAGTTAGGAGTGAAGAATTGGGATCAAACATATCCAGAATTATCTCGCCAAACACGGGTTCATTATTCGCGATCGCAATACTGAATCTAGATAAAATTAATCTCCTAGTGATTCATCTTACTCCTAACTCCTAACTTATTTATTTGCCGTAATAAACCCTGGCATTCCTGTATCCTGAATTTCGCAGATATTTATTCCATTCTCCGGCTTGGAATTGATCAGAGAAAGGCCCTATTGCTACGTGTGGGCCTCGTGGTTGCGTCCTTTCGAGGACTCCGCCAGATCGTCCTAAATCTTGGCTAAATCGGGCTAGATTCTGTCTAATTTGTTCTGCGATCGCAGGTAACTGTTCTTGAGTGGTCGGAATAACGACATAATATCTAGAGGCTTGCTTGGGAGGATTTATATTATTGCGATCGCTTCCAAAGGTTCTATTGCCTACATCTATTTGCTGTCCGTTACCGAAGCTGATAATCCGGGCGTTATATATGCCTCGTGACTGTAACTCATTCACCCGTTGTTGGGCGTTAGATACTCTGTTAAAAACACCTGATTGAATTACATTCCGGCCTTGGTACTGGCGAATGTAAGCACTGGGTTCAATCTGACGGATTGCTTGTAACGTCTGGAAATCACTACCATCTACGTAAACTAAGTAGCGCTCAAAGTTCTGGTTATATTGACTAAACTGTGAAGGTTGAGAAGGCTGAAACTTCGGCTCAATTTGATTGTTTTGTAATGGTTGGGAGGGCTGAAAATCTTGCTCAATTTGATTTTTTTGTACTGGTTGGGAGGGCTGAAAGTTTTGCTCAATTTGACTCTCGCGTAATGGTTGTAACTGCGGTGATGGCTGTTGGCCAAAGGGAATTGGCGGTGGCGGTAAAATTTCACCTGCTTCTTGAGCCAGTAGCATGTTGTTGTTGGGAATCAGCAGTAACCATCCTCCCATTAACAAGGGGAGAAGTTTTATAGTGGGCTTCCAACCCTCAGAACTTCGGCGCAGCATCTGAAATGGGATAAATTGACTTGGTAATCCTCTCGACATAGTACTTTAGAAAGTAGTCAAAGTATTTTTAGGCAATTCCATCAGGAACTAATTAGTTCACGGTTGTAGCAACTATATAGCTTTTGTAGCAACTATCGTAAAATTAGCTCATCTGCTTGGCAAAAAATACGTCTGTAATTAATCTTAGATAAGGGTGATGAGGGAGTGAACAGCTATGTCTACGACGGGCTACACCTATATTCCTTCAGCAACTTTAAAACTGAAGTGCTTTGGTAGCAAGGCAATGACAGAGTGTGTGCTACAATTGGACAACCACGCAGCTTGTCGTGCTTTGTATGAAAAAAGTCGTCGTTGGTCTTTCTGGTGGCGTTGACAGTTCCACCGCCGCAGCTATCCTGCACCATCAGGGCTATGAAGTGATTGGTTTGACTCTTTGGCTAATGAAAGGCAAAGGTCAATGTTGCTCTGAAGGTATGAGCGACGCTGCTGAACTCTGCGAACAACTGGGCGTTCCCCATCAGATTGTCGATATTCGGGATCTCTTTCAGACGCATATTGTCGATTACCTGGTAACTGGTTATAGTGCTGGGATTACGCCTTTGCCTTGCTCCCAGTGCAATAAAACGGTGAAGTTTGGGCCAATGGTGCAGTATGCTCGTGAAGAATTGGGGTGCGATCGCATTGCCACTGGTCATTATGCCCGAATTAGCTATGACGAAGCAACTGGACGTTACCAATTATTAAGGGCTGTTGACCGCAACAAAGACCAGTCATACTTTCTCTATGATTTGTCTCAAGATTTACTTGCAGCAACTATATTTCCTTTGGGCGAACTAGAAAAAACTGACACGCGCCGCATCGCTACTGAATACGGACTGAAAACTGCTGACAAGCCAGAAAGTCAAGACTTATGCTTAGTGGAAAGTAACGGTTCCATGCGGGCATTTTTGGATAAATATTTAGCTCCCAAAACAGGCGATATTGTCGATGTCACAGGTAAAGTTTTGGGACAGCATGATGGTGTCCATCACTATACCATTGGACAGCGCAAAGGTTTGGGGATTGCTGCTGCCGAACCATTGTATGTGATTGAATTAGATGCGGAAAATAATAAGGTAATAGTAGGCGATCGCACTAAGGTAACTCAGCCGGAATGCACTATAAATCGGGTAAACTGGGTTTCTATTGCTGAACCATCGACTCCAATTCACGCCCAAGTGCAAATTCGCTATCGTTCAACCGCTACACCAGTGACGGTGATTCCGTTGGAAAACTCCCGTGTGCGTTTGGTGTTTGATGAACCCCAAATCAGCATCACCCCTGGACAAGCGGCGGTGTGGTACGACGGGGAAAAAGTCTTAGGTGGCGGAATAATTGAACAGTTTAGTTAAATGTCACCCCGGTTTTGGTAGAAGCTAAAACTCCCCCTCCTTTTAACTTCAGATAAGCAAAAGCCGCCCTGAGTTTTGGAGGGGTATTTTTATGTTTAAATTAGATAATAATGCCAGAAGAAGAGCCAATAACTGATCCATTTTTAATACAGCTATTAGAAGGCTATACCTCAACAGAGGCGGCAGAGATTCAACGCTACATGAAGCAATGGGATGCTGCTACCTATACCAGTGTTGCTCAGAGTATCTTAGACCATGCTGTTAGAAAAGGAATTGAACCCTTAAAGTATCTACGCAAAGCTCATAACTTTAATAAAAAAGGAGCGATTCGAGTTCCGAAAACTGGATATCGAGGCGATAGTTCAGCTGTATATCGTAAAAGCAATGAATATCTGATTGTCAGACCCGATGAATATGGCACTGAAAAGATAATTACTTATGGAGTCAATGATGACTGAAGCAATTTTAAATGAACAGGAATTGACTAAGAAAAACATTGTTCAATTGTTAGGACAGTTGACTAACATATATCAAAGTACTCGCACCGAACGACAAGAAATTGCTATTCAGTTTCCACCAGAAAACGAAGAGTTTTGTCTATTAGAAGAACTTGAACTTTTAACAGTCAATCTCAGAGGTTATGCTAGTCAATTTCAATCCACAGGTCGAATTGTAAATAAAGACCACGCAATTGAGCAATTACAAGCTATGCGAGTTTTAAATGTACCTCAAATTGCGAATTTTTATTTTGGCAGTAATGGCAATTTTGAACAGATAAAGAGTTATATTAGAACGTTAGATTACTTGCGGTTACTGCTGTTGGAATATTTGCAGTTTCAGAGGGACTAAAATCATTACTGATTAATCTTGGTTTGACCCTTTATGCTTGGCGATTCTTTGCCGCACAGCTTGGCGGATGTCTTCCCAGTCGTCAGGAGTAATCTCACAAGGCGATCGCCCTTTGAATTGTCGATGATACCCTATTTATCAACAAAATCGTTCTGTTCATCAACAAAATCGTTCTGTTCATCAACAAAATCATTCTGTTCATCAACAAAATCATTCTGTTCATCAACAAAGGCATGATTTTCATGAACAAAGGCATGATTTTCGTAACGACAGCTTTTGAGGGAATTACCAAACCCTCAACGCAGAACTCTAAAATTCTCCTACACCAGGTTTAATTTTTAATTTGAGTCAAACAACTGTTGACTTTTTACCAGTTGACAAGGTAATATATTCATAATGGAAAAGGTGCGCTCAGGTATATGCCTTTTCACAAATATATTCGTTACTAATTTTCGACTCAGCGCCGTAGTAGTAGAAAAGCAATTAAACCAACAAGAAAACAAAACGCAAATTTTACCCAACGCTGCTGGATAAATTGCATGAATCTCTCTTTTATTCCCCTGTGGGTGTAGAGTTGATTTCGGCTATGCGAGTTTGGGCGTATTCTTGGATTCGTGCATAGTTAATAGTTGTGGCGAGTTCAGCCGCATGAGTTAAAGAATTAATTGCAGCGTTTGAGTCTCCCATGTCTAACTGTGCATCGGCGATAAACAGCAGATTACGACTTTGACTGTAGATATCGCCAATTTGGATGTAGAGATTTTGTGCTTGCTGGAGATATTCTAATGCTTGCTGGGGGTTTTCTTGCAACTTACCAAATTCTTGCAGGATGTTGGCTTCCCCCAAGCGATCGCCGATGTCGCGGTAAAATGACAAAGCGGTTTCGTAGCGTTGTAATGCTTCATCACTGCGGTTGAGGAACTGCAAAACATCGCCGATAGCTTGTAATGTATTAGCTTCCCCCAAGCGATCGCCGATGTCGCGGTAAAATGACAAAGCGGTTTCGTAGCGTTGTAA
>JAHCSU010000146.1 GCA_023522315.1 Nostoc sp. CCCryo 231-06 | reverse complement strand
TCTTGCAAATTTGTATTTAATTCACTGGAATAGAAATGATACTTGTTTTGTCCTTGTTGTTTAGCGCGCTCCATCGCCATAATAGCGTTGTCTAAAAGCTTACTTACTTCTGTGCGATCGTTTGGATAAATACTAATACCAATACTAATAATATTAAAAATTTCGGTGTTATTTATTGCTACAGGTTTTGTTAATTCACTAATAATATTTTTTGCTAAATCAGCTACCTCTTCTTCTTGCTGCAACAATTTAGCTAAGGCTTCCGGTGCAACTGGGCGACTAATGTAATAACCTTGAATTTCATCGCAGCCATGTCTTTGTAAATATTCTAAGTGTGATTGAGTTTCTACACCTTCAGCAATTACACTTAATTGTAAATTGTGTGCTAGAGAAATAATTGCTTTAACAATTGCGGCATCGTCAGAACCAATTGTTAGTTCTCTGACGAAAGACCGATCTATTTTAAGCACATCAATTGGTAAACGTTTTAAATAATTTAACGATGAATAACCCGTACCAAAATCGTCTAGGGACAAAGTAACACCCATAGCGTGTAATTGATTCATAGTATTAATTGCTTGCTGGATATTTTCTATAATTAAGCTTTCGGTTATTTCTAGTTCCAAATAGTTAGCTTTCAATTCTGTTTCCTGCAAAATTTGGGTAGTAATATCTACCAAGTTTTGCTCTTTAAATTGACGCGACGATATATTAACTGCCATTTTTATTAATGGTAATCCTGCTAGTTGCCAAGTACGATTTTGAGCGCAAGCAGTACGCAAAACCCATTCGCCGATAGAAATAATTAGACCAGTTTCTTCAGCAATAGGAATGAATTTAGCTGGAGAAACAAAACCATGAGTAGGACTTTGCCAACGCAACAAAGCTTCTACTCCAATAATTTTTCCGCTACGCAGACAAACTTGAGGCTGATAGTGTAAAAACATTTCTTTATTTTTAATTGCATCGCGTAAATCTTTTTCTAAAGTTAATCGCTCTTGCAAATTTGTATTTAATTCACTGGAATAGAAATGATACTTGTTTTGTCCTT
>JAHCSU010000145.1 GCA_023522315.1 Nostoc sp. CCCryo 231-06 | reverse complement strand
TATTGCCGAAAGGATAGATGATTTTAAGGCGCGTCTATGAACTAAGAATCCTTGGGATGAATGCCAAGGAGCGTCAATATCATCTTGTTTGGGCGACAAAAGAGCGCCAGCCACTAATTACCCCCGAACGCGAAACCCAACTTTATAGTTACATCATTGGCAAAGCCAATGCACTTGGTAGCATTATCCATACTGTGGGCGGAATAGAAAACCACATCCATTTAGTGGCTTCTATACCACCGAGATTTTCTATCTCTGATTTTGTCCAAAATCTTAAAGGTAGTAGCGCTCATCATCTCAATCATCTCTCACCCTCACAAGATTTGTTTGGCTGGCAACGCGGATATGGCGTTTTTTCAATGGGAAGCAAACAACTTGAGCAAGCTGTCGTGTATGTAGAGAATCAAAAAGCGCATCATTCCAATGGAACTACAATTTCGTCTTTGGAACGGCATAATCATGAAGATGATGGGCCAAAACTCACGCAGCTAAACCAATGAATTCCATTAATCTTCACGTTCATTAAACCATAGTCAGCTTGAGCTGACTTGAGCTATTAGCCTCAGAATTCATTCTATAGGCGGACTTGTTGTCAAGCCAAGATTCCACAATTATTCAAATACGTAATCTCCAATCTCGCGCCGGAACCATCACCTGCCATCAGCCAATATTCCGCAATTATTCAAATACGTAATCTCCAATCTCGCGCCGGAACCATCACCCGCCATAGGTTAGAAACCTACGGCTAATAGCTCAAGTCATCTCAAAGATGAATAAAGAAAAGTTAAAGAAATTAAGGGCTAATTGAAAACACAAAAAACCCCGACTTAATAGCCGAGGTAGATGGGAGAAGTCCAAATGTCAATGGGATATAACAATGCCGAAATCTTTTTTCTTAGCTAACACCAGTTAGATAGTTAAGTTTGGTTTTTGCTAAGTTATGTAAATAAATCTAACAAAAATATTACGAATAGTCAACTAAGCTTGACAAAAAAGACTGATATATTAAGAGAACTACTTATAAGAGACAGTATGGGATAATTTTTGAAGATGTGGTAGGTAAAGTACGGAAAATAAGTAGTTACTGGCTAAGATAGTGGGTGAAAATGAGAACCGATCTGCTGTAGAGAGTAGAAAAACTGAGCGATTAGCTGCATAAATTAGGGTAGTCGGAATTAAGCCAGAGATTTGAGAAGCTAGCTACTAGATCACCAAAGTCTTTACAATTCCTTTGTTACCTCAAAAAGTATTTCTCGACCTATGACGAATCAAGCTCCTATCCCGGTTATTGTCAACGGTGCTGCTGGTAAAATGGGCCGTGAGGTGATTAAGGCGGTGGCACAAGCGCCTGACTTAAACCTAGTGGGTGCAATTGACCACAGTTTAGAACATCAAGATAAAGACGCTGGAGAGTTGGCGGGTTTAAGCGAACCCCTGGAAGTGCCAATTACCAATCAATTAGAACCGATGTTGGGGTATGTGGCTGGCGATAGAAAGTCTCCTCCTGGGGTAATTGTAGACTTTACGCATCCTGATTCAGTTTATGACAATATTCGTAGTGCGATCGCTTACGGTATTCGTCCTGTAGTCGGCACCACAGGGTTAAGTCCAGAACAAATTCAAAACTTGGCAGACTTTGCCGACAAAGCTAGCACTGGTTGTCTAATTATTCCTAACTTTTCCATTGGTATGGTGCTATTGCAACAAGCTGCGATCGCAGCCTCTAAATATTTTGACCATGTGGAAATTATCGAACTGCATCACAACCAAAAAGCTGATGCTCCCAGTGGTACTGCCATTCAAACGGCGCAGTTATTAGGAGAATTGGGTAAAACTTTTAACCCTGCTCTTGTAGAAGAAACGGAAAAATTACCAGGAGCAAGGGGCAGCGTAGCAGATGAAGGGATTAGAATTCATAGCGTGCGCTTGCCAGGATTGATTGCCCATCAAGAAGTTATTTTTGGCGCAGCAGGACAGATTTATACTTTACGACATGATACGAGCGATCGCGCTTGTTATATGCCAGGGGTGCTACTAGCGATTCGCAAAATCTTAGCGCTAAAGTCGTTAGTATATGGATTAGAAAAGATACTTTAAACACACTATTGGTCATTCATCACTCAGCACTCATGTTAGTACCACTGACTCGCCAGAAATTTGAACAAGTTATCCCCCTAATTGGCACTGGTTTGCAATACAAGTACTATTGGGGGAAGTTCTCAAATTTTTTGCAACGGCTGTTAATTTCTGTAGTTGCCGTAGTTGTTATTTTGCTTGTGACAGTCGTTTTTAGGCTTGAGTTTGCTTCAATAGTATTTGTGCTGGGCGTAGTTAGCGCTTTTTTTTGGCTGTGGTATCCAGTGTTTCAAGCAAGTATGCGGAATTTGCAATGCCGCCGTTATAAGTATGGCGGCTTTTTCCGTGGTCGAGTGCTAGATTGGTGGATTACAGACCAGTTGATGGGTAAAACCGAAACAGTCAACAGCAAAGGCGAATTGGTAATTGTAGAAAACCGAGAAAAACAGATTAACTTAGAGGTGGGTGATGAAACAGGATTTAGCATTGAGTTTGTAGCACCATTACGTTCTGCCTACAAAGTTATAACTCGCGGTCAAATTGCCGAAATGGTAGTGATGTCAAATCGCCCAGATTTGAGCAGTATTGAAGAATTCAGCGATATATACTTTCCCAATCGTAACCTCTGGGTCAGCGATTATCCTTATCTGCGGCGGGATTTCTTTAACGAAATCGGTCGCCGCTTGCGTGAAGACCAACAACAAAAGCCGCGTCGGCGGCGTCGTAGCACAGAAGAGTAAACTATCTTTCCTCCCTCTGCCAAAAGAAAAGACTTAACACCAGGGAAATTGCAAGATATGCGCTTAAACTGAAACCTTAAATTACCACAAGAAAAGGCTCCTTGCTCGGCACTAATTAACAAAAATATCTGGATATTCAGTATTTTAAAATAGTATTTGCCATAAAGAGTCCAATAGAGCCGACGTTCCTAACTCCCGCGATTTCCATCTTGTCCATAGGCTTGCCAAGCCAAGTCTACCAATCCATCAACGATCGCAGCTGCTACAACTGCATTACCTTTGCGGCTATCAATTGTGATGTTAGGTACTAGAGAGTCTTGTAAGCGCCGCTTCGCTTCATCAACATCTACAAATCCCACTGGAGTAGCAATTATCAAAGCAGGTCTAATTTCCTCAGCTTCAATTAAATCCACCAGTGCTGTTAGTGCCGTTTGCGCTTGGCCCACCACAAAAATGCCCTCTGGATAACGCTTTGCTAAGGTTTCTATTCCCCATGCTGCTCGAGTTTTTTCTTTTTGAGGACGTGTCAGAGCTTCCATGCTGCAATACAGGGGATTAGCAAAGGTGTTTTGAATCTCATAGGCAATACCTACTTGTACCATCGGCACATCTACCACAATTGTGGTACGTGCGGCTAGTGCTGCTGCTCCTGCTTGCAAGGCACGCTCAGAGAAACGAATTAAAGACTTATACTCAAAGTCAGCTGTAGAGTATATTACCCGACGCACGATCTCATACTCTGCGGGTGAAAAGACATGATTTTCAATTTCACTATCAATGATTGCTAAACTTTGAGCATCAGTTACGTGCCATTCCATTGTTGTTGAGCTTCTCAAATATTAGCTTTCAGCTTATCAGCTTCAGAGAGTTAGGAGTTAAGAATTATAAGTTAATTAAAAACTCATAATTTAGCACTCATAACTCAGCATTCATAACTCATTACTGGAAGAAGGCCGACTGAAAACAGGAGATAGGTAGGCAACCAAGACGCCAATAAGAAACCCAGAGATATTGCGAACTAGAGGTAACCAGTCGCTTGTGCGTGTCACTACTGGCCCAATGCCAAAGGCAAGAAACAAGATTCCCCACAAAGGTGAGAAAATTAAAGCCCATTGCCAAGCGAAAACTTGTCCTTTCTCGCGGGGTTGAGCTGCAAATCCACAAATCACCCCACCAATAATTGAAGTAATCAAGGTGAGAATCCATTGCTCTCGTGGCAGTCCGGGGACAACATTGCAACCACCTTTAAGTAAACAGCCTTTAACGGATTCTAAAGCTTGCAGAATGGCTTGGTCTTCGCCTTGTTCGCGGACAAAGAACAAATTACCGAAGCGGGTTTGCAATTCTATCCAGAACGTCCGGGGTAAAAGTTCATAAACAGCATCCCCGACGCTAAAACTGAGGATGTTACCGCCACGAGAATCGGCAACTAGTAGAATGCTTTTGTCATCCAAACCCCAATATTTTATGACTGCACGACCTGGGGTGCGGTCATACTGGGTCAATACTCGCAGTTTCCAGCCCGTATCGGCTTCAAACTGCTCTAAATCTTTGACAAGCTTTTCTTCTTGCAGTACAGGAAGAGATTTTGCTAAGTCTACAACTGGGGTAAAGGTGCTAGGAAGTAAGTCAGGATTGTCATAAGCCAGTGCTGGGGGAGAATGCATGACCCAAATTGACCCAGCCAGGAAAAATACTGCAATAGATACCAGAATTCGTCGCCAAAAACAAGATTGCATGGACGTTTTTATACAAATATCAACGGTAAAAGCGAACAAGTTGTTTTAAAAGAGTACTAGAAAAATGATAGTTCTTTACACTTGTTTACTTTACTCTAATCTAAGGGATCAAAGCAAAGCGTTTTTAGGGAGTAGAGATTGGGAGTGACATTCGTGAAAATTTAAGAAAAAGTGCATTTTGTCAATCAGTTAAAATACTTAAAATTGACTAAGCCATAGCGGAGTTCCCCATACAATAAAAGTGGAATGATTAGAGGTGAGAGATGACTAACAAAGAATTATTAATCCAAGAAATAGAAACTTTACCGCCGGAGTTGCTAACAGAAGCACTCGATTTGATACGTTCTATTAAGGTTAACTATACAAACAAGAAGTTGGAAACAGGTAAGCTTGAACCTATCCTTTTAAGCGATTCTACAGAAACTTCTAGTGTTCAAGAGCAACTTACATACCGTCCTGCTTCGGGACGCTCTATCCTTCGACACGCTGGCACTTGGGAAGGTGACGACTTTGAAGAATGCCTTCAAGTAGTATATGCTACCCGTGGTCAAGCTAAAATTGATGACGAAAACCTATTTGAATAATGTATTTACTCGATACAAATCATTGTAGTGCCATTATTTTAGGCGAGCCAAATGTTATCCGTCGCGTGAATGAAGTTGGAGAAAATAACATTGCGACTTGCGTAATTGTCCAGGGTGAGCTGAGATTCATGATGGAAAAATCCCAACGCAAGCAAAATAATCTGGCTCGCTTGACAGAATTTTTAGAAGATATTCGTATTTACCATATAACGGAAGAAACAGCAACAATCTATGGTCAAATCAAAGCAGCTTTATTCAATCAATTTGCACCCAAAGATAAAAACAAGTGGCGAAAAACTAAAATTGTTGATTTGGGTTTTGATGAAAATGACATTTGGATAGCTGCTATTGCACTACAAAATAATTTAACTGTCGTTTCCAGTGATAGTGACTTTTTGCGAATTCAACAGGTGATAACCTTTTCCCTGGAATCTTGGGTTTGATTTGCAGCATAGAGCTATAGCTGCATAATTAACTAATGCCCTTTTTTTAATCAATCTTCATCATCAAAATTGGTTTCCCAGCTAGCAGCGTCGCTGTAACCGTCATTAGCGCGGTATACTTCTGCTTTGACCCGGCGATTTTCTTGCTTGAGTACTTCTCGTTCTCGCAACGTTAGTGGTGGTGTTTCATTGCTTGGCAAGCGATCGCTTGTTCGCCTTGTGGGTTTTTGGCGCGTGAAGTTTCTCCAAGCAGCTTTTGCGCCAACAAAGATGCTGCGTGTACCTACTTGCAGATTTTGAGCCTGAATTCTTGCACTATCAAGGCTTTTATCAACTTGTTTCACGACTTGATTAGCACTTTTTACACCTTCACTGACATCATCAGTTAAATCAGTGATTTCCAAACCAGTCACACGGATAGCTTCTAGAGTGGGCGGTAACTCCCGCGAGAGTGTATCAAATAGCTTCTCTGCACTACGAGCAGCGCGTGCTAACTCCTGCAAAGCAGGTATTGCCGCCACTAAAACCGCAGTCAAACTTGTGGCGACTAAGAGTAAAGAAAGTCCCAACCAAAACAGGGGGTCAATCACGGTTATGTCATTTATAAGCGTTCTAATTGCTGGGGAAGAGAATCTGAGTCTTCAGCAGATGTTTGCCGCTTCAAGACTTGGCTTTCTCGCTGACTGGCATCTACACCTGCTGCGATCGCTTCCTGTAATCTATCTAAAGTCTCATCCCAATTTCGTAGTGCGATCGCAGAGAGACGATCTGCCTGGATTTGCACACTCGTTGATAAATCTTCTGCCAATTCTGGGATAGCATTAGCAGATTTTTTCAAAATTTTACGCGTTTCGCGCCCTGTGCGGGGAGCCACGAGCAAACCGGTCAAAGCACCGATGGTAGCTCCCAGCATCAAACCGCCAAAAAATACTCCAGAACGGTTATTAGACATCTTGTTGTTTCTCTCCTTACACCCATTTTAGGTGGGTTTTCTCTCCTTGCAAGACTCCACCGATTTTATTCAGTTGATCTATCCTGACAAAATATCAGCCAAAAATGTTGCTTTTATTCATTAAATATCAAAAACATTAATTACTTATAATTCAAAACTCAGGGCGTCCCCGTCTCACCGTGTCACCCCTAATTATAAATTGTTCATCTGAACTTGACATAAACCTCATCTATGTTGAGAACCGTAGTTTTTGCCCTCACCCTAAATCCCTCTCCCAAGTAGGGAGAGGGACAACTTTGCGGCTCCCCTTCTCCCAAATTTGGGAGAAGGGGTTGGGGGATGAGGGTTTATTTCTTTTCATACGGAAAGAACTACAGTTTTCAAGGTGGACGTGGTTTAACTCATTTTCCAACAGTTCTTTTCGCTGGTGTTAACTCTAGCCTACGAAAATAACGCTGCCAGATTTGCCTTCCTAGCAAAAGCAGACTGATAATTTGCCGCACTTGTTGGATTTGCATTTGTAGCACTTGATTTTTCTGCCGTAAATTATAAATATTCTGCTGGCTGAGATAAATATTTTCGGGTGCTTTATTCAGTGCTGCATGGGTACAACTTTCATAGGCGGTTAATCTATCTGCTATGTATGCTAGCTGCTGCTTGAGTTGCCAGACCCGCCAAGCCACATACATCAGTATCAGCGAAATGAGGGTGTTAACGAGGATAACTAAAATAACCATTGTTTATCTTCACCAATATCAGCTTTGAGGAATTTTTCTATATACTTGACTTAGTTCTTATTTAATGGCTAAGAAACTAAAAAATAAAAATTATGCCATAAAGTATAGCCAGTATTATGCAATAAAAAGCAGTTAGATGATGCTCTGAGCGTTATTGAAAGGTTTTACTAGGTAAAATTTAGTCTAACAAAGGCTAATGGCTAAAAAATTACCAATTCGCCAACTTTGTAACCACCATATACCCACAGTTCGCAAAACCACAGCTACAATTGCCTTAGATTCACGACTCGGTTTGCGAAATCAACCCGTATGCTCAATAAGCCCCAGCATGACTACGTTGCACTCCTTAACTTGATAATCCTAGAGCATTTGCGACCTTTGTGGAATGTAAGCACAATGGTATAGCCCCTTCAACAGACGGTGAGAGAACTACACTACACTCTTTACCGGAGGCTCCCCAGCATCACCTTTATTATTGTGCTTTTAGCTCTACCAGTTTTCCAGTCCGTCGCGTGAAGTTAACTAACATTTTGCCTGCAAAAACCTCACTTGGGGTTCCCCAACCAAAAATTGCTGGATGTGCGATGAGAAAGGAGAGAGTCTATTAATTCCTCTTCCCTTAAAAAGGCTTGCTCTAATTCCCTCCTTGTTAAAAAGGGTTAAGGAGGATCAAGCCTTAACCCAAGCGTATTGCCTTTAACCTCTTCCTTGTTGAAGGCTTCCACCTGGTATTTCACTAATCCGTTACTGATAATGATTATTTTTTCTATACATCCAGTAGGAGTTTAGGATGTCAAAAAAATTACCATCAACCAATTCCTTCCGAGCTATTCTTGTTGCCTTGACGATTGGATTTGTTGGGTGTGGAAATCAAACTGCAAGAACTGCATTCACTCAGACTACCACTCAGGTAAATGAGAATCTTCCCAGAGTCGTTGCAACTACAAGTGTATTATGTGACTTAACCAGACAAGTTGCCGGAAATACAGTTAACCTCACCTGCTTAATTGACCCTAGTGCCAACCCCCAATTTTATAAACCAAAGCCGGAAGATCGTAGAGCCATTCAGCAAGCTAATCTTATTCTCTATAGTGGCTATAATTTAGAACCAAATCTGATCAAATTAATTAAAGTGACTAAAAACACTGCACCGAAAATAGCTGTTGGTCAACTTGCGGTGTCTAAGCCACAAAAATTTCAGAAAGGCGACAAGAATGTAACTAATCCTCATCTTTGGCACAATACCAAGAATACTATTAGGATGGTGGAGGTAATTAATAGTAATCTGAGAAAATTAGAATCTAACGATGCAGAGACTTATACCAGCAATACCAAAAGAATCACAAATGAACTCACTCAACTAGATAGCTGGATTAAGTCAAGAATTTCTAGTATTCCTGCCAAAAAACGCAAGTTAGTTACAACTTCTAATGCACTGAGTTATTACGCCAAAGCATACGGTATTCCATTAGCAGGAGGATTACAAGATATTAGTAATAACGAAAACCTGACAGGTGCAAGAGTCAAAAATTTAGTTACAAATATTAAACGGGCTAAAGTGTCAACAATTTTTCCAGAGGCGGCAACTAACCCTAATTTGCTTCAATCTGTAGAAAGAGTTGCTGAAGTGAAAATTTCTGACAGGAAGTTGTATGCTGAGGGACTTGGTGAACCAGGAGGCGAGGCGGATACTTATCAGAAAATGATGATTGCCAATACTCGCACAATTGTAGAAGGGTTAGGAGGGACGTATTTAATGTTTCAAGCGAAAGCTGCAAAGTAGTTATAACATCCATTGATAAATCTGATAAACCGAGTTTTTGTAGATTATATAAAATTCGGTTTATCAGCCTATTTTTTGAAAACGAAAATGTGAATGTTATTTGTCCTTTAATCTGATATCAATAACAGTCGCATTGAAGTTGTAGTTAAAGCCTTCCAACTCAAATGGCATTCCAATTTTAACTTTACTGCTACCTAGCACTAGTCCGCTTTCTGTGCTTTTGGCTTTACCTTCTAAGGTCAAAAGCATATCTGTACTAAAATTGTTGGTCTTTGGATCTGGCAATTCTTTAACAGTGCCATCAGGTTGGAAAACATTAACTGTTCTAGGTAGCTGTTGAACGGATTTAATCTCAATCTGTCCGTAGGGTTGATTGCGGATAATTACATTAGTTTTCCCGCCTTTTTTTAAACCGTTGTTGAATAATTGCTCAGGATCACGGACATTCAAACCACGAACTACTAAGTCTACTTCTATGGGTACTAGTTTCTCACCAACTTGGGCAACACCCAAGCTGGATAAGATGCTAGACGAGACGACAAATATAACTAGCAGAGTTACCAGCGCAGCACCTAAATCTAAGAGGTTAATTTTGCCGAACAAGCGACCTTTTGAATCTAAAATAGCCATAAAAAGTTTTCCGAGGTAATAACGAAGTAATTGATTGTAGCAAGAAGGTTTTCAATGGGAATAGTAATTTTCCCTATTTGCTAATAACTCAAAGCGGCTGGGCGTTGCGGTTATGCGACAGTTTATCACGAGTTCGTAAGTTTGCAGGGGTGGCAGCTAACCCTCAAATTTTTGTCCGTTGAGACTGACGCACTGAGAAAGTAATATCTAGTGTTTAAGCCTATCTCTAGAGGGAATCTTTAACTCCCCACAATTCGGTAAATTTGCGTAAGCATTAGCTGTATCACAACTCCTTTGGTCTTGAGTTAAGAATGCAACTTAGAATACTCTAAATTCGTCTCATAATTTGTCCCATTATTTTTATGTTCTCCCGAAATAATCTTTAGAGCGTATTATGTTCAATTGGAAAAGTTTTGTTGCAAGTTACCGTGTATGGCGGCGTCGTTGGTTTTATCCGCTAATTTCGGTGGTAGTCGCCCTGAGTCTGTGCCTGAGTACACCCTTGCCTGGAAGAACTTTAGACTTCTTGCCTCTTATATTGCAGGGAGTCCAGGTACTTCAGCTTTCTAATATATCCGATCGCCAGGAAACTGATATTGGCAAGCAGATTAATCAGGAAATTCTGGGGAGTCAAGTCAAACTTTACCGGAATTCTGAAGTTAATCGCTATGTAGAACAAATTGGTCGGCGTTTAGTAGCTAGTAGCGATCGCCGCAACCTTCCTTTTACCTTCCAAGTAGTTGATGATGATGCTATTAATGCCTTTGCAACTTTAGGAGGCTATGTATATGTCCACACAGGTTTACTGAAAGCCGCAGATAATGAAGCAGAACTTGCAAGTGTTATTGCCCATGAAATTGGTCACATTGGCGGGAAACACCTGGTTAAACAGATGCGGCAAAAAGCGATCGCTAGTGGTTTAGCAACAGCAACTGGTTTAGATCGTAATGTAGCCGTGGGCATTGGTGTAGACCTTGCCTTGAATCGTCCCCGCAGTCGTCAAGATGAATTTGATGCCGATCAAAGAGGACTGCGAACTTTAACACGCGCTGGTTATGCCCAGTCTGGGATGGTTACTTTTATGCAAAAGCTGCTGAAAAAGGGTGGTTCTGTCCCGACATTTTTGAGTACGCACCCCGGAACGAGCGATCGCATTGATGGCCTCAGACGTGCAATTAACTCTCAACCTAGTAAGGAAAATTATGGCTTGGATAAAGCTAGTTATAAAGCTAATATTCGACCATTAATGAGGTCTTGAGGGTATTAGGCATTGGGCATTGGGCATTGGTTATTCCCATTGTCTCCCTCATCTCCCTCATCCTCCTCATCTTCCCACTCCCCACTCATCTCGAATATTGCTCAATTCTTATTGCGGCGATCAACTTTGATTTTGCCTGGATCAACTCTGATAACTACATCTTCTAAAGGCAGGGTACGGAGATAGTTTTTAAAAATGTTAACTTGATAAACCAATTGATTTGTGACATCTAGTCCAGTCAACCAGCCACTCCGGGGATGATAAGCGCCAGTATCTATGTCTAGCCATCCCTCTCCTTGTGCCAGTTTGCCAGGAGAAACACCCGGCAGAGTAAAGGTAATGGTGTGACCGATGATAATCAGCTTATCTGGAAAGTAGGGTTTTTCAATGCTGTGAAATTCTTCTCGTATCCAGCACAGTTCATCGGCAGTTTGTTCTGTCACCAACTTGGAAGGGTTAACACCAGCATGAGTTAACCAAATATCCCCTAAGTCGAGATATGTAGGCAAACTCTTGAACCAATCCAGATGGTCATCAGGAATTGAAGCCTCGTGGTAACTGGCTACGGTAGCTTGCCCCCCACTGTAAAGCCATGCTTGCATCGTCGGGGAGGAAGTTCTTTCATTGGTCAGAATGTTTAATAACATCTGCTCATGATTTCCCAGCAAACATGAGTAGTTATGTCGCTTGACAAAATTCACCACTTGTGAACTATGAGGACCACGATCAATTAAGTCTCCCAGAAAATAGATTTGATCGTCTGAGGTGGGGGCGATCGCCTCCAACAATGTCATCAAACCTTCATAGTGTCCATGTACATCCCCAATTACAATTTGTCTGGGGCTAGTTTCGCTCATTTTCTCTTAGCTTCAATAGTTTGGCTAATACTTCTGCTACAGTTTAAGCTGTCTGGTTTCCGTAGTAGAAGGTAGAAATACTGAATAAGTTTTATTTTAATTTAATTATTCCCCGATAAATAAAATTAATTTATTATGCAATGGGATACAATGTATCGTCTTGAGTGCTAAGAAAGAAAATCAGCAAATTTCATTCGCGTTGTTAGCTTAAAATTCAAGCTGTTGCTTCTACAATGTCTAAGGATTTTTCTGCTGATATTAGTTCGCGCATCTGCAAACACATGAATGATGATCATGCTGATGTCATAGTTTTTTATGCTCTTTAGACACGCCGTTTGGCTTTATCTTAGCTGTCAAGGATATTGGCTACTGTGGCATAAGCCTTGGTTTGGATAATTTCAAGCTTCCAATCTGAAGAATAATCAGGCAACTCATAGCCAACACTCTTAACATGAGCCAACATCAACTCATCCCGTTGATGCCAAACTGCAAATATTCTCTCCCTGCCATCATAAAGCGTTTCTAAGTCGATTTGATAAACCTCATTTACCCGCTTTAGTTTCAAGCCCAACAAATTTAACAGTCGGCTGAGTATTTTTATTGCTGAAATCTGCTCTTTCCCCCCGACTAAGTTAATACCAAGCACTCTTTTAATGTGCTTACTGTGCTGAAAAACAATATTTTTCAGCAATATCAAATCTGGATTAATTTCGGTAAATTCTCGTTCTGCTTCGAGAAACTGAAGCATTCCCAAAGCTCTCATCGCCTCAACTTTGAGCGTGTAAGTTTTTAAATCTGGGAGAAAAACTTTCCCTTCACCCCAAGACAATTGCTGATGCCATTCTTGCTGATCTCTGACGTGAAAATACTCGCTTTCGTGAGTTAGATAATAATGAATTAACAGTTGACGATAATATCCTTGGTCATCCTGCAATTTCAACCAAGGAGTAACTTCTACACCATACCTTTGTCTGAGAACATATTTATTGATTTGGTTACGTTCTCCATCAGTCAAAGAATGCTTCACTAATAGCTGCTCATATTCTACATAATCGATATCTTTAGCATTAGCTACAGCAGTTGCTACCGATAGTTGATTTTGCTGCTTAATATCTTTAATTTTACGTTTAATTTCTTTAGCTTTTTGACGGCTTTGCGCCCAATCTTTTTGAACTTTGACAATTTCTAAAACTAATCTTCTGCGAGTAGCTAAATCATCAGCCTCAGTTGCTAAAAACGCAAGGCGTAAATCTCGAATAATATTATTATGAACAGCATTACTCCGCATCTGAATTTGATGTCCATCAGCAATCAAACCATCTTGCATCGATTGACGGTAGAGGCGAATAGAAGCATTTACCCGTGCAGATAACTTGGCCCAAGTTCGCAAATGAATAGGGTCATGAACTAAAGGTAAATCCACATCTATTTTATGTAGTGGACTAAGCAAAGCTAAGTTTTCTTTTTGATTTTCTTGGTACCAATCAGATAGCAAGCGATAATTTGTACTACCACTACCAATTAAGCCAATACCTCGTTTAGCGCACCAGACAACACGCGGCACATCATCCCGCACTCTTGCTAATGCTTGTCTTGCTTCCGAGTCAGGAATTACGCCTTGAAAAATGCCATAAACTCGGTCGAAATGTTGGACATCAATACTAATTCCTGTACCAAGGCTAGGGGTAACAAAAACGCCGTCATATTCAGAGATTTTTTGATTGATAGCTGCGATAAAATCAACGGCTTCGTGGCCAGGTGTGTTTGTAGTGTGGCTACTAACTACCAAGGTTTTGGGAAATTGCCGTCGTAGTTTTTGTAACCGCTCTTTCAGATAACGTTCAATTGTTTCGCAACTGTAACGCCCAGCGCGACTATCGGTAGTAACGTAACATTTACGTCCAGCAAGTAAATCTAATTCCAGTTGGTGAATTAGCGGTGTTGGGTTAGGCGAATCATAAAAAGTTACGTACCAACCTTGTTGAGGTTTCCACTGATTGAGAACTACCCAAGGTGTTAATTTAATTCCTGCCAATCCTTGTAAATATTCAAGTGACACATCTGATAAATCAGCATCTTGGGAAATTACTAACCCTCCAGTTGTTAAAACTGTGGAAATTAGTTGCTGGAATAATTTTAATATCTTTACACGCTTATGTTTACAAGTATTACTATTTAATAGATGCCACAAAGACTGCTCTACTTCATCTAAAATTACTATTGCTCCCCGCCAATTTTCAGGGTTAAGTTTCCAAATAGAATCAACGCACAATCCAAGGGATTGCTGAGGAGAGAGTGAACGGAGAATGGGAGGAGCGGGGGTAAGTGTTTTATCAATCCTTTTATTTGTATCTTCTTTATGTGTTCCCCATTGAATACCAATTTTTTCACACAAAAATCTTCCTAGTAGGATTCTGTGAGTAATTAACAAAACAGGTTTATTTCTAATTTTTGCTTGCTGAACAACGGCTTGCAGGGCTGTAGTTTTACCTGTTCCTTTTGCTGATTTGACTCCTACTAATCCAGAAGTAGGGAAAGGAATTTCACCTATATAAGGGCGGTTCAAGATGAGAGCAGCAGGAATAGTTAACTCAGTATGGGGTTTGGTTTGAGCAAGATAAATTTCTAAATCAACACTTTGTCGATAAACTTTCTCGAAACTATTTGCACCTTTCGCAACTATAAACTCATCAACTCCTTTTTCTATTCCTGGAAGTTCGATAATTTTAACAGTGCATTTTTCTTGCTGGAATAAACAACCAAGTTGAGAAATAGCATTATTTACAGCAGCAATTGTTTTAGGTTGAGTTTCAAAATCAAAGCAAATATAAAAGCTACGCTTTGTCATTGCAAACGCTGCTAAATCAGGAATTAGCTGACGACGGGTAACTTTGCCAAATTCATCTTTAACAACCCGATAACCACTAGTGATTCCGGGAATGGCAATAGCTACATATCCTTGCGTCAACAGTGTGGCTGCTTTCTTCACACCCTCGCACAGAATCAGGGAAATATTATGTTGCATCACCCATTGCCAAAAGCCTTCAGCTTCACCATCAGCAGTAATGGTGATATTGTCAGGCATGACCAGATTGTAACGTCCAGCGACTTGCTGCCACACTTGCAAAGTTACCCGCAAGCAAAACACCCGCGTTGGCGTGCTGGGGGGATGCTCGTATTTGATGGACTTACCATTGTGATTCTGTCGGGGTTGGTTTGGCTTAAAGCATCCCCATTCCATCATTTGCCAATTATTCAAAGGGTCTAGTCCCGAACACCACCAACCACCTTCAGTAATATGAGCATAACGCTGCAACCATCCAGCTTTCACCATTCCTGTATTGGTGCGAGGCAGTAGCTCAGAAATTAATAGGTACTCATAAGCAGTTATGCCTTGGAGTAATTTAAAATTGAGTTGCACTAAGTGTAAGTCTATACCACTACTCTTGACTAATTCTTCAAGGTGTTGGGGGTGTAAATAGTGCAGATGCATAGGGAAAGACGCGAAGGGAAAGTCAATGAGATTAAAACATTAACATGCATCTGCTTTTTTTCTATACGAGATATTGCGAAGCTTTAATGATGCTTTTTTTACTTCGTTATAGGAGACACATCGGTTAAGCCTCTAGTGGGTTATTCTGCCTATTAGATCCCTGAAGTAATAATTTTGTATTGTGATATTTGTTGGCGATTAATTTTTATTTATCAGTAAATTTATTGGTTAAGGAATGCGATCGCTAACAGAACATAATAGCTAGACTAGTTGGAGAATTGTGTCTTAGCTAAAATCAGTATTGATAAGTGCCTCAAATTTCTAAGTACTTAGTATACAACTATGAAAGAACCTACGGACGCAAAAAAACAGAAATATCACTTGATTAGCGACTATCTAGCCCAACTACCTTCCGATAGACTACTATCTCAAGCAAAAACAGACGAGCAACGAATCGAGTGGTTGAGGTTAAGGCTTAACTATGGATTACTATCAGTATTTTGGAAAGAAAGTCATTCTATCCGACATAATCCATTTGACGTTATTGCTGATAATAAGCAAATTAACGCTCATACTTGTGAACACTACCGACGATGGATGAACTATCTGATGGGTTTATGGGAATTGGTACAGGTTGCTGAACCGCAATTTAGAGAAAAATGTCTAAAAGCAAACTTACCTTTTAAGTACCCTTTCCAATCTCCTTTGGAAATGTTATTAGCATTTTTGGAAGAAGAAGCAGAAGATGAGTTTTTACCTTGTCTACAAAATCATTATGAAAAATCACTTCCAAAAATCAAGGAAATGATTAACTCAGGCAAAAAATCTCATCTAGTAGAGAATAAAAATGGAACGACAAAGTTAGTTCTTGAGGAGCAACGTAATTCAATAGAAGTTAAGAACTATAAATCATTAGAAAAGAAACATTTTGTTAAAGAAAGACGTTGGTACTTTCTTTTTATTACTTTTTGTCGGATAGAGGCAAGGTCAAATCGACGGATTAAAGAAAATTTTGATACCTTTATGACGGCATTTTACGACTTTCAGAACCATATAGCTACTTCAATTCGTAAGAGAGAATCAGCTACCTGGCAAAAAAGCTACTCTTATGCTTGGAAAAAAGGTACAAAGGTCTCTGCTGGCAAGGGTGGTGCTTATTTTGCTTAACAATTCTTCACATCTTTGACACACTTGATAGACCCACTAGCAACAGGCTTTAGTCTGAAAACTATAAATTTAGTGGGTTTTGAACCTATGAATAAAAAGAATGGAATTGGTTTTTCCAGCCTTCACCCTCTTTTCTCCAAAAATGGGAATACGACTTTTACGCTCAAAAGATAGTGGAGAAAGTAGAAAAACAGCAGGAGATGCTTGTTTCTTCCAATCTAAGTGATCCTCCAATACCAGTCCCACCAGCAGTTTCAATTCCCATATTGATGTATGGAGGAATTGCAGTAGCTGTCATTATTTCAATGAGTTACTTTTCCCAAATCCAATTAAAGTTGATTACTAAACTAATCAAAACACTAAACAAAAAGACTAGGTAGTTCGCTAGCTCTACTCACATCATAATTCAGCAGTCAACTTCCAAGGCTGACTGCTGATATTGTTAACCCGCTAAATTAAGCCCCGACAGCCTCCTTTGCAGGGTACAATACCTCAGCGTTGATTTCTTTGAAACCGCGATCGCAATTAAATTTAAATTTATATTCTGTTAAATAAAATCATTGCTGAATAACACGTAAAACTTCTAATTCATGTTGACTATCAGTTAAGCATAGATAGTACGCAAAGAGTCTAATTCATTAGTATCAGTTACAACTTTACGTAATATTTCACTGAAATAGAAAACTTCATAGTTGGGTGCAAGTTCTTTTTGCAGTCGCTTCCACAAGCTAATTCCTTCTGCTTCAAAAGCCGTTTTAGCATCTAAACTGGGAAAACCTGAAGAATTAGGATCTTTCCAGTTTAACTTTGCATCATAAACTTCTGCCCATTTTTCCAAACGGCTAATAGTTTCTTGACTTAATGGCATTATCTCTGGATCAATATCTCCAGCTTTATGGGAACTAGCCCACCATAGCGGGTAGCATCCATAATCAGCCATAAGTTTGATTTTTTCTGCCATAGTTACTTCACCGAATTATGAGGAAGTTCTGGGATTAGCACCAACTATATATCCATTATCGCTTACAGTCACACAGATGTATTGGATTTTGCCATTAAAATTAATTTCATAAATAGTGCGAGTTTTTTTTCTTCCTTGATAACCAATTATTTTACCTTGGGTTACTGCGGTGATAATTGCATCTGGTATCTGGCTTGGCTCGATTCCCTGATTAGCAAACTCTAAAGAATGTTCTTGCAATATGTGTTGGAGTCCTGCTTCAGCATTTCCCTCTTCTAAAAATACGATTTTGCCATCAGCTTGCTTGGCAATCCGCACAACCTTTTCTGGACTGTGCTTAATACCAGCCTGACACAGTGCCGCAAAGAAAGCCGCTTTGTCATCGTTCATATTTAATTTAGTTATTTTAAATAGTTATTGAGAGAAATATATAAAAATTAATATTAAATCCATGATATCTCATAATTTAATTTTTATTACTAAAGCAAAAAAAATGGGGGTAAAGAGTATACATAACTCCTCACCCCTCAATCTTCTCGATTAACCGCTAATCTAAGCCCCGACAGCTTCCTTGGCGGCGTACAATACCTCAGCGTTGATTTCTTTGAAACCGCGATCGCGGGCAAATTTCTCAGTATTACGCTTCACTTTCCCGCGCACAAATCCAGGAATCTTATTCAATTCTGCTTGACCATCTTTTGTCCAATTCAAATCAGAATCAGCAGAAATTCCCCTAGTAATAACTTCTTTGGTATCATGACCACCAAAGATTTCTAACAGGTGATCTTCCATTCCCAAAGTGAAGGAATTGTAGATCAAATCTGTAATCTGATTCGTGCCTTCGTAACCCATAAATGGTTTGTAACCAATGGGGAAGTTTTGGACGTGGATTGGTGCAGCAATTACACCGCAGGGAATATCCAAACGCTTACCAACGTGGCGTTCCATTTGGGTACCGAAAATGGCAGAGGGTTCGACACGAGCGATCGCATCCCCAATTTCACCATGATCTTCGGAGATTAGCACTTCATCGCAATACTCGCTAACCTGTTCGCGGAACCAGTCTGCATCATATTTGCAGTAGGTTCCAGCCCAAACAACATGAATCCCCATTTCTCGCGCCAGAATTTTAGTAATGGCGGCGGCGTGGGTATTATCACCAAAGACTACAGCTTTTTTGCCAGTCAAGTTTTGACAGTCAATCGAACGGGAGAACCAAGCAGCTTGAGATACATGCAAGGTTTGCTCATTGATGAAGTTTTCGTAGTCAACTTCTGCACCTTTTATAGTGAGCGAAGTCGAACTATGAGCGTTAATAACCTGCTGAATCTTGCGAATACAACGGGCAGTTTCCACTACACCCATTGGAGTAATGTCTATATAAGGTGTGCCAAATTGTTCTTCTAGGTAACGAGCTGTGGTTAAACCGAGTTCACGGTAAGGCACCAGGTTAAACCAGGCTTGGGACATCTTTTTCAAGTCATTCACCGAAGCACCTTCGGGAATTAAGGTATTTACCTCAATTCCCAAGTCAGCCATCAACCGTTTCAGTTCGGTGCAGTCGTGATTGTTGTGGAAACCAAGGGTGGTAGTACCGATAATATTAACCGAGGGTTTCGCAGTTTTGCCCTCTGCCAATTCGCCCCGCTTCCGGGCTTTTTCAATGTAGTATTGGACGATTTGATCCAAAGTGCGATCGGCGGCTTGCAGTTCGTTGTAGCGGTAGTGGTTCACATCCGCCAGCATGACATCTCCTTTCGCTTCCAACTGCGCCCTTTCAACAAAGTTGTGTAGGTCTTCTTGCAAAATGCTAGAGGTGCAGGTGGGAGTTAACACAATCAAATCTGGGTGTTCCTCGGCATCCTTGCGGATGATGTTATCAACCACCTTCTCTTGGGAACCACGCGCCAAAACGTTGCGGTCAACGACACTGGTTGTTACTGGAGTGAAATCCCTCTCCCGCGATAGCATGGAGCGCATGACGTTAAAGTAGTCATCGCCAATGGGAGCGTGCATGATCGCATGGACATTTTTAAAAGAGCTAGCGATTCGCAGAGTGCCGATGTGGGCTGGGCCTGCATACATCCAGTAAGCCAATTTCATGTTTGTGTTCTCCCTTTTCAACAGAAATAACACGGAGTCCGCTAAGAGTGGACTATAAGTGCTTGATTATTATCAAATCGTTTCTGATTGTCTCAAAAGTTGTATCCCTGATGAAGTGAAGACTTGTAAGGATTTGAGCTGCGCTGTTTAGGCGTAGACATCGCTCAAACCTTGTTCCTGATTGGAATCTAGCTTCTGCATTTAACAACATTACTGCTGCTTTTTTAAAATAAATCTTAATTTTTCGGCAAATTTGTTTTCAATTTGGGGCGGTGTGTTAAGCATCACCAATAAATTTAGAAAATTTCTGTACAACTTCTCCAAAAATACAAACATCCTCTCAGAGGATGTTTGTAAAAAATCAGCTTGTAGTATTAATATCCCCCTAACGGGACTTAAATAAGGAAAAAATCGGGGAATAGAACTAGCGCAATTTGTTCATTCAAGTGAGTAGAAATTAACCTAGAGAGGTGTTAAGTTGTTCCACATTTAAATTGAATGATTAGAGCGGGCAAGATACCCACACCACAAGGGTTGTAAAATTTTAGATATG
>JAHCSU010000144.1 GCA_023522315.1 Nostoc sp. CCCryo 231-06 | reverse complement strand
CCAGATGTTGGAAATCCTCGTGTATTACACGATGAAGTGCGGAAAGTGGGATATATCAAACAACGAGTGATTTACTAGTTTCCTTTAGCCAAGAGCAAATAAAACTGGGAATAAAATATGATCATAATGGCAAACATTTAAAAGCGATTGAGAAAGGGCAAGTTCCGCCACGCGCTAATGCTGGGCTTGTTGCTTCCCAAGAAGAGGGGTACGATTTGAAATCAAAAGTGTTAGGTAAAGGCGGCGATATGCGGTTTCATGCAAAGTTTATTGATGGTGTGTTGCACTTTCCAGGTTTGGTAACAGAACATTAGTGCAGAATAAATATGACAAGACTAGAATTAAAAAATCATCCAGTATGGCGGGATTTGACTGAAATCTTAGAAAACTTAGACGCCCGTAGACTAGTTCAAGAACATCTCAAGCTATGTGATTATAAAGTTTGCGGCTACTGGGATGAGCAAGATAAATATTATGAAA
The DNA here is from genome assembly GCA_023522315.1 of Nostoc sp. CCCryo 231-06. Lineage (GTDB taxonomy): Bacteria > Cyanobacteriota > Cyanobacteriia > Cyanobacteriales > Nostocaceae > Nostoc. The sequence continues at coordinate 30,883 of JAHCSU010000144.1, read as the reverse complement.
TAATTACTTTGCCTCGTATCATCGAAACAGAATTAGTTAGTAGTTCTATTGGCTTTTCTCACAAAAAACGCTTTCTAAAGCTAAAGTTTGTTTTCACAGTATCTGGTATTGATGCTATAGATAAGTCAAGTCATAACGCTCAAAGAATTGGTGAGTTGCTTCTTGTCTATGATGAAAATCTAGAATTTGTAGATGAAAATTGGCTTTTAGATATTAATTCCCCTTTTTTGGATATCAAACTTCCTCACACCTGAATACTGTATGTAGCAACTTGAACTGTAATCGAACACTGCAATGCTTGGCAGCTAGCCGTATGACAAGATTAGAAAAATAATAAATATAACGAACTACTATGACAGAAAGGCTAGATCGAATTGAGGCAATTTTAGAGCAGACAGCAGAAAGGGCTGAAGGGAATACGACAACGATAGAAGCGATCGCTAGACAGGAGAACAACGAGTAATGAGCGATCGCCATCCTACCACTGCTGCACGTCTCAATGTCTACATCCAAGGTCAAGGATTCCCCATTCTGGGCTTACATGGTCATCCTGGTACTGGTCGTAGTCTATCTGTCTTTACCAATCATTTATCAAAACGTTATAAAACTTTTGCCCCTGATTTACGTGGATACGCCAAAAGTCGCTGGAATGGCAATTTTAATATGAATGACCATTTAACCGATTTAGAAGCGCTGCTAGACCGCTTTGAGATTGAAAAGTGCCTAGTATTGGGATGGTCACTTGGGGGCATTCTGGCAATGGAACTGGCATTACGTTTGCCAGAGCGGATTACAGGGCTGATTTTGGTGGCGACAGCCGCAAAACCCCGTGGTAGTCATCCTCCTATCACTTGGCAGGATAATTTATATACTGGTGTTGCTGCCCTAATAAACTATATAAAACCGAGTTGGCAATGGAATATTGAAACTTTTGGTAAGCGATCGCTTTTCCGCTACTTAATCCAACAACATACATCTACTACTTATAACTACATTGCGACAGAAGCAGTACCAGCTTATTTACAAACCTCTCCTGCTGCAACTCGCGCCCTTTATAGTGAAATTCAATCGGGATACAACCGACTTCTAGATTTACAACAAATTCAATGTCCTAGTTTAGTACTTGCTGGTGATCAAGACCGCCACATCACATCTAATTCCAGCTTAGAAACTGCTCAACACCTCAAAAATTCTCAATGGCAGTGCTATCCTAACACCGCCCATCTTTTTCCGTGGGAAGTCCCCCAGCAGGTGCTGAATGACATTGACCATTGGCTAGAAGAACATCCGCAGGTAATTGCTAGTCAATAGTCTAAATATTTCAAAAATTATTTCAAAAATTTTGACTATTGACGAAGAAATGAAGAGTGAATATGTGGTGACGCGATGAGTGAAAAAGACGCATTAACACGGTAAAAGAATTCTTAGTCTCTCAGTGTCTTTGCGTCCCCGCATTGTCGCATCTTTTCCATTCTCTGGCCTAACTTAACTTAAATCTGACCGCCAAAGGCAGGCTGTACTTTGCGGTCAAATCTTTCCCCCAAGTCTTCAGCGATTGTTAAGTTATTAGGTTTGCAGCGTTTGACATTCACAGAAATTCCCATAGCTCCTTCGATCTCCAAATCTTCTATATATCCAGTGCTTGACAATTTTGCATCAGAAGAAGTCAGAAATGGCCCGAAGTAGTATGTGCAACGGGGATTTTGCGTCACAATTTCTACCCACCAAGCCAAGCCGATATAATGGAATGTGTTAATTAACACTTCCTTGAGGTTATGCCAAATGGTTTTCATGGTTTTCGCCAATTTATAAACGTCTACAGGGTGTTAAACGATATGTTGCTTTATTATCTTTTACATTTCTTTATACTCTGTTACTGTTATTTTTTCAAAGAGAATTTTTGTAATTTATCTAGGTGCAGGGTATTTAGCGATCGCTGACGATAAATTTCATAAAGTGTCATACCTGCTGCTACGGAAGCATTGAGGCTAGGAGTCTTACCTTGTAGAGGAATCGATACTAAAAAATCACAGGAGCGTTGAGTTAACATACTCAGACCTTCGCCTTCTGAGCCGATTACCAAAACGATTGGGCCGGTGAAATTGACTGTATGCACAGGTTCGCTTCCAGTTGCAGCAGTGCCGTAAATCCAATAGCCAGCTTCTTTTAATTCTTCTAAGGCGCGGCCGAGGTTGATAACTCTAGCTACAGCAAAATTTTCTAAAGCACCTGCTGCCACTTTCATGACAGTAGAAGTGATCCCAGAAGCCCTTCTTTGGGGAATCACCAAACCTTGAGCGCCTATTGCTTCGGCTGTGCGAATAATTGCTCCCAAGTTGTGGGGATCAGTAATTCCGTCAGCCACTACGATTACGGGATCGGTTACAGCTTTTGCCTGTTCAATTAGATCGGGCAATTCGATGTAGGCGTAGGGAGCAACTTGGGCCGCCACACCTTGATGATTGGCGCCGTTAGTGAGATAGTCTAAGCGCTTGGGTTCAACCTCATCAATAACTGTGCCATTTTCTTTCGCTTGCAAGAGAAAATGGTGAAAGCTGGGGTCGTAGCGCAGACGGGTAGTAATCCAGAGACGGTTGAGATTGCGCTGATTTTGCAACGCACTCAATACTGGATGACGACCGTAGATGAGATCGCTATCTTCTTCTATGGGTTGTGTAGATACAGGCGATTGGGAGAAGTTGCTATTTCGTTGGCGGGAGTTGTCAATGGGGTTGCTATCTATTTTCCTGGAATTGCGAGTCGGATTAGCAACATCTATTTTTCTGGGATTACGAGTCGGATTAGCCACAGAGATGGGGTTGCTATCTATTTTTCTGGGATTGCGAGTCGGATTAGCACTAGAGACGGGGTTGCTATCTATTTTTCTGGGATTGCGAGTTGGATTAGCACCAGAGATGGGGTTGCTATCTATTTTCCTGGGATTGCGAGTCGGATTAATAACAACACGTTTACCCTGAATTTTTACGGGTTGCCCACGATGGGATTCGTTAGAAGTCTTGACTTTTCTCGGTTTATTCTGCATTTGAGTTATAGATATAGCGTATGGTTGGTCATCACAATTACCTCAATTTCTTGAACCTAATCTACTGCTGTGGCTACTATAAAATTGAGTTATCACTCTTTTTGTACATGAAGCATTTGCAACAGTTCGGTTAGACGCTGGTAATCGGTGAGATATAAGTAGCCAATTAAGGTTTCTAGACTGGTTGCCTGTTGATAAATTTCGGGATTAAGTCGCTTAGGGCGACCTGTAGCGGCGTTTCTACCTCGTCGGACAATTTCTAATTCGGTGTCCTTTAGATGAGGAATCAGCGATCGCAAATGTAGCGCTTGTGTTTCCGCTCTTACCTGCTCCACTACCAGACGATGGTAAATTCCTGTCCGCTGCAATGGCAGCAGATAGAACATTCTAACATACAACTCATAAATTGCATCCCCCAAATATGCTAAAGCAGTAGGAGAAATTTGTTGCACTTGTGAGAGGGAAATCTGTTGGAATGGCGCTGTGGTTGTCAAGAGTGCTTGAGTCCAAGATAAACTCTGTTTGGGAGTTTCATCTTGTCCATCTAATAGTTCCTCCTGTGACTTCACAATAAATCATTCCTTTACTGGCTCTATTTGGCAGGCATTATTTGCAAAGACTGATTTTTCTGAAGTAAGCCATAATCCTATACTTAGGATAATCAATACTATCAGAAATACTTACTAGTTCTATCTTTTTGATTGAGAGTTGGCATTTTAGATCACCCTGATGTCAACGCCCATAAACCAAATTTCGCCTACTTGTGGTCTGTGCCTAAGATAGGGTAAAATTATGACATCAAACTCACCCTGTTACTTGATCGCATTGTTATGCTTACTTAGTAAGCGACAATTTTTAACTATACACTATCAAGTCAAGTTTACATATAAACAAATCTGCTGGCTTTGTATTTATTACAAATTTCTCAGACTTGATTGTTTATCCGATAAAAAGCCAAAAATTACATACCCAACAACTGGGTGTCTATATCTTTAGTATTGCTCAACTTTAAACATAATAGCTTAACTGGCTTTGTGCCTCTCCCACAAGGAGAGAGGTTTTCTGCCAGAAGTTTTAAAAATTAAGCTATCCGATGTTGAATCTGGATAGCCGAATTGATCTCTTGGTTCAAGCAATCAAGACTACTTGACGTTTTCTAGAGCTTCTTCAACTGATTTTTGCAGGGAGAGAAACTTCTCTAGGCGAACAAGCTTGACCGTTTGAGTTACGCGGGCATTCGTGACGATTTGCAAAGTGCCTTCAGCAGTTTGAGCCTGCTTGGCTAGCTGCACCAAAGCACCCAAGCCAGAGCTATCAATAAAGTCGATTTGTGAGAGATCCAAAATAATATGCTTAGGGCCCTCGTCAATCTTACTGCCAAGTACCTTGCGAAATGTCGGCTCAGAAAAGGCATCTAACAAACCTGTGAGGCGGAATAGCTGACAGTTATCCCGGACTTCACGAGTGCCCCTCAGGCTAACGGTTAGATTCAATGGATCAGCAATAATTCCCTCCTCATGAGTTAAAGTGAACGCTCAAGTATAGATGGTTTTTGAGCAAGTTGTCTACAATCTGCTGGAATAGGGCATTGGGCATTGGGTTATTCTCCTTGTCCCCCATTCCCCATTTGCATTTTGCTATTTTTATGGATCTTCAGTACTTGGTATGCTAAATCAATCCACTAAAAACCTGAAAAGACTGCTGTACAACAAAAACAGGCATTTTTTTGAACATTTTGGGCTTTTCTAGGGATTTAGCCGTTTAAACCTTGATTTGGAAACCAAATTTTAATCTTTAACTAATAGTTTGGCATAATTAGGTACTGAAGAACCATTTTTATTTAATCCCAGATGCGACAACTTGACTCTTGCTTTTTGCTCCAATTCAAAATTAAAAATCCATAGTTCAAAAATCAATCTTTCATTTTGAATTTTGAATTTTTAATTTTTAATTCCGCTCCGGGGTTGACGTGCTGTTCGCATGGCTTGAACAAATTGCTCAAACAAGTAATCAGCATCGTGAGGGCCAGGACTGGCTTCTGGGTGATATTGGACGGAGAATACAGGTAGAGATTTGTGACGTACCCCAGCAACGGTGCGATCGTTTAAGTTCAGGTGGCTGATTTCCACAACTGCCGTAGGTAAAGAATCTGGGTCAATAGCAAAACTATGGTTTTGGCTGGTGATTTCTATCCGTTGTTGTAAGCCGGCAGGCTGATTTAAACCACGGTGCCCAAATTTTAGTTTATAGGTTTCTGCCCCTAGCGCATGACCTAAAATTTGGTGTCCCATACAAATACCAAACATGGGCTTTTCACTTAACAGCAGCGCTTTGGCAGTTGCAATCCCTTGAGTGACGGCAGCAGGGTCGCCAGGGCCATTTGAAAGAAACACACCATCTGGATTGTAGTTGAGGATTTCCTCTGGTGATGTATCAGCAGGCACAACAATTACCCGACAACCATAACTTGTTAAGCGACGCAAAATATTCCGTTTCACGCCAAAGTCAAGGGCAACAACGGTGAAGGGTTCCCCAAGATTTTCAAGAGCCTCAGAGTTGAATTCCCAAGCTGGAATTGTGGGATCTGTCCATTCATAAGCTGTTGGGGTGGTAACTTCCCGAACCAGATTTAATCCTGCCATGTTGGGAGCCGCCTGTATCTGCTCTAGCAATTCCGCCTCATCGAGAATGGCTGTGGAAATGCCACCGTTCATGGCTCCAAACATCCGAATTTTGCGCGTGAGGGCGCGGGTATCGATGCCGTAAATCCCTGGTACTTGGTTTTGTTTAAGGTAGTCTGGTAAGGATTGTGTCGATCGCCAGTTACTCGGTCGGTGACAAATATTCCGGGCGATCGCACCCCGAACCTGGGGGCCATCTGATTCCTCATCTTCAGGGTTGACGCCAGTATTGCCTAATTCAGGATAGGTAAAAAGGACAATTTGACCGCAGTAACTTGGGTCAGTCAGGACTTCTTGGTAGCCAGTCATGCCAGTGTTGAACACCACTTCTCCGATCGCGGTTCCCGTAGCACCGAAAGACCAACCGCGATAAGTGGTTCCATCTGCCAGGACAAGTAAAGCAGGTATTGCGTCAGACAAGGGCATAATAAATTGGGTACTGGGTACTGGGCATTGGGCATTGGGCATTGGGCATTGGGCATTGGGCATTGGGCATTGGGCATGATGTATTAGTTCTTCTCCCTCATCTCCCTCACTCCCTCATCTTCCCCATTCCCCAATACTGCGATTCGATTGTTAATTATCCCATGAGTTGAGTAATTGGGAGTTTTTAGAATAGTTAATTAAAATTAAAAGGGAGTTAAATTAGCGGGAGTGGCTTTGGCAAAGCTTGGGCGGTTAAAATTAATTATGCTTCAGTCTTTTTTATCCCGTGCAACCCTAATTTTTGTATCAAGCGCTCTAGCGGTTTTGTGTGTTGCCTGTAGTGAAGACCAACGGAACACTGCGACTGGTGGCAATGAGCAACCCGCGCCAATTGGGGAGCAGGCATCAGTACAGCCTGCCGTCGAACCAGCAACACCAGCAGTTACCCCTACCCCAGAAGCAGAGCCGCTAGAGCCGTCTGAAAGTGAACCAAGTCTTTTTGAGATGGGGCTAGATAAAGCCGTTGGCGCTTGGAGTATCAGCCGATCTGCTCAATCTCCAAGTGATTGGGCTTTGGTGGCGAATCAGTACCAGGATGCGATCGCGCTGATGCAAAGGGTGCGGCGACAAAGCCCAGAATTTGCGATCGCTCAAACCAAGATTACTGAATATCGCCGCCAAATTAAATATGCTCAACGGCAAGCTACTCCTCGCCCTGTGCGCCTTGCCGAACCGAAGAAGATAGTAGTTGTGGTTCCTCAAAGAGCAATCACACCAAAGTATACCTCGCCTCCACAAGAAATAAAACCGTTAGCAACAGAGCCAGGTTTGCCCTCATCAGCAGTGGTGATTCCAGATCAGGAAGTATTTACAGCCCCGATTAAAAGGCGACTTGGTGGAACGCCAATTGTCGAAGTCACCTTCAATGGCCAGCGACAATTTGAGATGATTGTGGATACGGGAGCGAGTGGCACTGTAATTACCCAAGAGATGGCAAATACCTTGGGAATAGTGCCAGTGGGGAAAGCTAAGGCAAATACCGCTAGTGCTAGAGCTGTAGAATTTCCTGTGGGCTACGTTAATTCGATGGCAGTTGGCGGGGTAATAGTGAATAGAGTAGCAGTAGCGATCGCAGGTACGGAACTAGAAACTGGACTTTTAGGACATGACTTTTTTGGTAACTACGATGTCACCATCAAACGTAATGTGGTAGAGTTCCGTCCGCAATTGCGATCGCAAATCAATTCCCCAGAAACTCAACTAACTGCTCCAACTTCGTCCAAGCTGCCCCGCTTTGTAGGATATCCTTAGCTATTTTAATCCCTTGGGCGTGATCCAGAAGTGCGATCGTACCTGCTACTTGCAGCGCCAACGACGCATTCAACGCTACTGCATCTTGTTGTGCCTGAGTTCCCTTACCTTGGAGTACCGCCTTGAGAATCACCGCATTCTCTTGGACATCTCCACCCCGAAGCATACCTATGGAAGCAGGTGTTAGATCCAAATCCAGGGGATTAATGGTAGTTAACTGGACTTCTCCATCTGATAAAACCGCTAAGTCGGTTTCATCTCCTAAACCAGCCTCATCGAGTTTTTCTCGCCCATGCAAAACAATCGCCTTTTCCTTGCCCAAATTCTGTAAAGCTTCGGCAACAGTTGCCAAAAGCTTAGGAGTAAATAACCCCACCACCTGCCCAGTTGGACGCAAGGGATTTACTAACGGCCCAAGCAAATTAAAAATTGTTCGCACTTTCAAAGTCCGCCGTAATGAGGCAACCGCCTTGAGTGCTGGATGCCAACCAGGGGCAAACAAAAAAGTGATCCCCACCTCTTGTAGTGCTGCTTGCACTTTTTCACTAGGGGCATTCAAGTTGACACCCAAGGCTTCCAATACATCTGCGCTCCCCGTGAGACTTGAAGCTGAACGATTGCCGTGTTTGGCGACAGCTATACCAGATGCTGCGGCGACAAATGCAACTGCTGTGGAAATATTAAAGGTTGATGAACCATCTCCACCAGTGCCACAGGTATCTATTACAGTGCTAAGTGCTGATTTCTGAGTGCTGAGTGGGGAACATTGAGATTGTAATACTTCAGCCATGCCGGTCAACTCGTCGGCAGAAATGCCTCTAAAGTTCAGCGCTGTTAAAATAGCCCCTGATAACTCTGGGGGAACCGCTTCAGTGAGCCAACCTTGCATCAATTCAGCAGCTTGACTACGAGACAAGGATTGACCATCTATTAATTGTTGCAGCAGGGTATACCAGCTAACAGAGGATTCTTCAGCAGGGATTGGGGAAGTTGTCATAGCTAAGGTTTATCTATTGTAGGGTGTAGCTACGTTGAAGGGCATGGGAGCTATCCTACCGGAAAATTGGAAGTTATCAAAGTTAGGTTCAAATATCAAGGCTCAACTGCAAAGCTGGATTAACAAGGTTCTTATTTTTTGCTTTTTTCTCCAAATAAAGTTTAACTTCGTAATTAGTAATGAATAACTCTTTTCCTTTAGCTGCACCACTCTGCTTATAGTTATTCATGCCATACTGCAATTCCCATGCTGAGATATTAGCCCATTGAAAATTTTCTCGAATTTGCGGTGAGTCGTCGTAGGTAATTAGCCAGCGATGATGGCATTTTTGCAAAAATTCAGCAAATCTCTGATGTTCAAAAGAAGTGTGCAAGTCACCGTCTTTACCATATAGCTTTGATTTTGTAGCGCTAAAATATGGTGGATCTAAAAATAAAAATACATCTTCTCCTTCTGATCTTAAGAGGTGGCTGTAATCGAGATTAGTAATTTGGACATTTTCTGATAAAATATTTTCTAACTTTTCTAGCCGTTCTATTGAAGAATCAGTAAATCTTTTATAGAAAGCTTGTTCAGAAAAACCGCCTGATTCTACAGTTCCTGAAAAAGTAATTCTATTGAGTACGAAAAAACGAACTGCTCTTTCTAAATCAGATAAATTATTAACATCTACAGTAGTTAATTCTGTAAATAGTGATTTACCATCTGTATATTTGAATTTAATATGTCGAATTTCTTTAACTAACTGAGCTATATCAGATTGGGCAAACTTCCAAAATAAAAAGAGTTCACGGTTTAAATCGTTAATCCAAATCTTGATATGAGGAAACTTTTGTCTTAAATAAATAAATACAGAACCACCACCTACAAAAGGTTCTCGAAATTCTAAAAAGCTTTCTGGTAAATATTCAGCTATCTGATTAATTGCTTTTGACTTACCACCAGGATATCGTAAAGGACTTTTGATCATAACCAAGAATTATAATGTTTGAAAATTACTGGATACTTCTATTTTAAGTCTCTGATTATTTTGAGCTTCTAAAACCAATTTTTTGATAATTAGTTTTTGATTGGTATTAAAAATTTTAATGTTAGCTCCTAAAAAATATTCTAGCTCTTCTGCTAATGCATCTGGAAAAACAATAGAACCAACAACATTATTACCTGTAAGCTTGAGTTTTGTAACAAATAATACTTGCTGTCCGTTCAATATTAGAGAATCTAAATTAGAAAATAAAATTAGCTTGAATAAACCATCTTGAATATCAGGAAGCTTTGGCAAAGATGCTGTTGAAGTATTTTTTGACTCTTGTATAATATACATGTTGTTCTCGAATATTATCTCATCAGGAGTCAAATAGTAAATTCCGCCAAGATAGTTTTCAATACTAAAAGTTGCTTTTAATCCATCCACCAAATATTCTAGCTTATGAGAAGTCAACGCTTCTCTCTTGCTAGCACTCTGAGAACCTTTAAGAGAAATATTCTTAAATTCCTCAAACTCTTCTCTGATTTTATGTAAATATTTATCTAATCCTTCTCGTGAGTGAATTATTACTCCAGTATGATTAGAAATAGAATCATAAGAATCTAGAGCTTTTTCAAAAATTTGTGTAAATCTTTCTTCAAATAGATTCTTGTTCCAATGTAATGCGCTTTGGTGATATGCTAATATTTCATTGATTTGACATATAACAAAATCATTAGCAAATCTTTGATTACTCAACTTGTTCTTATTGACTTGCCCCTTTTTAGTACTTTTTTTTGCTGTTTCGTAATAAGCAAGTACTATATAGATATTAAGCAAATTCATCCAAGAAATTGTAGAGTATTGAATTTTATCTATATCGCCATCTTTGCCCTCATCTTTAATCACCGGGATAATAGTTATCACTTTCGAGGAATTATATGTATTATAAATTCTGGCAAATGGATAACTTCTGGTTCTCTTAGGTGATACCCATTTTGAATAAGCAATTTCAGTTGTAGGTGACTTTATTAATCCATAACCCTTTTCTTTATTGACATCAAATACATCTAAATTAATCCTACTTAAATTATCATCCAAGTAAGTTTTATAGGTCACTCCTTTGATAAATCCTGTAAAATGGAGAACTTCTGGCATATCTTCAAACTTTTCTTAATATTTGTCTTTGACATAGTTCAGTATTGGCTATTAAAGCATAGAAATCACTAAGCAAGAGTTAATTTCCTGCTGACTGGTTACAATTTTCTGAAATAAGCTATTAAGGATTATTGTTATGCCCCGTTCTGCACCCTATCAACCTTTGTTGTTGCGAATTCTTCACGGCTTAAGTGGAATTTTAGTTATAGCGGCAATTATTACTGGATTTCTGGTTTATAACACATACGATCGCAGATTTGGCAGGATACCATTTCCTCAAATTGGGGATATTCAGGGCATTCACGGCACTTTTGCATTATGTTTTTTGCTTGTTCTGCCTGCTTTTGCCCTCTATAGCTTTCATGCTTGACAAAAGCGCCTTGTTCAATCTGATTCTTGGCAGCAACTAACCCAGGTTGGCAAGCCGATTTGGTGGGTTAGCTTGCAACGTCTGGCAAATACTCTCATGCTTATCGCCGCTGTTTTGGCTGTGAACTCTGGCAGGATGATGAAGGAAGAGTGGCTTCCAGCAGGGCAGCTAGATCATATTTGGTACTCCCTCCACCTTAGTGCCTGGGTTGTGATGGTTTGCTGTGTGGCGATTCATGTTTTGATGTCTACCAAGGTGGGTGGTGCGCCGTTGTTACTCTCTATGTTTTCGCGGAAGTTTCGCCCAGAAGATAGCCCTGCTGAATGGTCTAGTCGTTTCCGTACTTGGTTGACTAGCTTACAAACTAACTTGGGTGCGGGAATGAATAATTTTATGCAAAACAATTTTTACCTCAGAATTATTGAGGTGATTGTACTGGGTGGAATTGTGACAGCGTTTGTCTTACCTGTATTTTTTCCCGGTAGTGAGTCATAGTCAATACGCTTGGGTTAAGGTTTTAGAGACGCGATAAATCGCCGTCTCTACAAGTGTTTTGGTCTTATCTGAACTGTATTGAGTCATAGGTAATTTGCTGTTACTGCGTAGCTTGCCGCCTTAGGCATCGCAAACTTGTTAAGATTAAACTACGTACCCGTAATATATACTGCTGAATTTTGATTTGATTTCATGTTGCATTTTCGTAAAAACCTGTTACATTACTTTACAGGCAGTTATAACTGTTACAACATAAAAGCTCAGAGTATTATTTATGGCAGACGTTAAGAAGACTACGGGTTCAGTTCCAGAAGATCCTAATGCTTTGCGCTGGGGCTTCACTCCTCAGAGCGAAAATTGGAACGGTCGTTTTGCAATGATTGGTTTTATATCTGCTGTTGCACTTGAAGTGTTTTCTGGTCAAGGAATTTTACACTTCTGGGGCATTTTATAGATTTAGACGTTTTTACCTTCATTAGATGATCAGGCAAGGCAGCGATTCGCAAAATCGTCTGCCTTTCCTTTATGAGAGAATTCTCTTACCGTGATGAGCGAAATATTACACGGCCTGGAGATTCTTCCTGATTAATTCGCGCATATACTCGAAGACAAGTTAAGACTTCGCCAGGAATACCACCACAGTCTAGTTGTAAGTCATCTTTGGATGAAGCACAGATATCTGCATAAAGTCCCGATAATTGGCGAATTCGCACTTCATTACCTGCATTAATAGCCTCATCAGCGACTTTCTTCAGAATGCGTCGTGATTCATGTTGTAGCTTTCCCCACCAAGAATAGCGTTCAGCCGGTGGTACAAATACTAGGGAATGTATCGCTTCGTCCATGTCAATCCAAGCACGGAGAATTGACAGGGGATCGGTGTTTTTCTCAGCTTTTTGGGTGCGTTGGAAGCGATCGCTTAAAGCATCAATATATTGATCGCGCTGTTCTGCTTTGGAGTGTAAAGATATGACATCGAAGCTAAAAACGCTCTTTAAAGCATGATGTAAATCTGGGTCTATTTCGATAAAATTCATATATAAAAATAGGAATGCTGCTGGTAAATCGGATACATTACCTTGGAGAATTTGAGAATTTGAAAGTGCTTGTTGATACAATGCCAATCCCTGAGCTTGAACAGTACCGTTAAGTCCGGGGTAGATAATTTCGTCGCGGATAAAGGGAAGTTGATAGAGGTTAGAATTATCTGCGATCGCACCAATTTCTTGAGCTAAATCCAAGGTGCGCGATCGCCAAGTTGCAGCCAAATCTTCTGGTACTCGCAGCAGCTTACGTTGAATCTCATTCCACAAATCAGAGTCCGTTGTGCTTTGCAGTTGGGAATTACCCAGATAATAATTAAGTTCTGAGTCAGAATTAAAAGCTTCCCGCAGGTGACTTAGTTTTAAATCATCTGGTGCATCTTCCCAACTAGTATTTTGCTGTGGGGGTGCAGGTTGCAAGAGGTTATGAAGTTCTTGCAGCACCTCATTGCATATTTTAGCTCCTGGATCTAGTGGAAATTCTGTGCGAGCCTGATTTAAAGTCGCCTCTAGTCCATACAAACTAAACCGCAGTAGCTGGGCTAAATCTGAGTTTTCTATCTCTAATAATTGACGCAAGTGCTGCATGAATATCACCTCCAAATATTACCTGTATGTGGTTCGTAGCGAATTAAATTTGGCAAAACTCTGTGTTACTCTGCGCTAGCCTCTGCGTTGAAAAAATTAATATTTTTAAACGCAAAGGGGCGCGGAGTAAACGCAAAGGAACGCAGAGGTTTAATGCAAGAGTTAATGGATGCCGCAAAAGGGATCGCGTTCTTTATCAACTTCGTTGGGCTGCAATTCTAATTCAGCAAGATAAACACATCCCTCTTCTTTGAGGCATTCTTGACTGTTTGATGTCCAGTAAGGGACTTCACCGGCGTGCATCCGTAGAATACCTTGATCGTCGAGAGTTACACGATATTGGCAAGGATAATCTGTTGTCACATCTGGTTTGCTGAGTGCGCCAATTCTTATCCATTTTTTACTGTTGGTTTCGGCATCTATTTGATAAATATAGAAGCTGTGTTGTCCAGTTTGCGGGAAGGGAGGTAAGGGATTACTAATTAATCCGGTTCCTGGTTCCGTCACACCATCGCGCAGATAGTGAAATTTTTGGAACAATTTACTACCATCATTTCCTACTTCAAATACAAGATGATAGGCATCTGGTTGATCAACAGTCGCAGACTCAAGAACATTGACGGCAATATCACCATCATTCAAGTTTTTATTAAAGCCTTCTACAGCAATATTCCAGTTCAATTTACCATCAGCAAATAGCGGTGATGTTTCTGAAACAACCGATTCTAAATCAATGCCAGGAATATCAATTAAATAATGGGGGTTTCCCTGACAAAGCAACACATTAAATTCAAGGGTTTGGTCAATCTCAAACTGGACTTTAATTTTTTTCAGAAACTCTGCTTCTTGCATTCCCAGTTGATTCATGAGGTTTTTGCCGTCAAAGCTACCCCATAGTCGTAAATCTCCTTCTTCGTAATCTTGACGGTAGATAATGTTAGTTAATTGGATTCCTTGCCAATGAGTACGAACCTTGGCGACGGTTTCCCAAGGTGCAAGTTGATAGAGTTCTTGTCCAGCTTTGAATATAGTTAGTAAATCGTTACTTTGGGTTTTGCGTTTGAAATTGCAGGGCAAATAATAAAACAGGTTTTTGACATCAATTTCTAGCTGGTTGGCTCCCTTACGCAGCAAGCTTTTAGACTCTTCTGGATCGAATCTTAATCTTCGCAGTTTCTCGGCGTAGCAAGCACCAGCCGAGGTGGCTAATTTGGTAAATTCCAGCACAAAGGTAATTCGCTCTGGATTCCACACAAAATATGGAGACTTACTAAATTCTTGGTAGATTTGGCGCTGCACTATGTCTAAATTACAAGTTTTTCCAGACAGAATTAACCAATCAACTTTTTGAGAATTCCAAGAATCTTTGGTGATATCATCGGGACGCAAACGACTTTCCATTAATCCTTTGGCAATACCGATCGCTTCCTTAATTCCTGAAACGGCGGCTCGTTCAAATTGCTGGTTATCTAGGGTAACGCAGATATTATTTGGATCTTTGACTTGCCATTTAACCGCGCTTTGGGTAAGCAGTTCAGAAATTTGCTGTTCAGAAAGGGTGAAGGTTAATAGAGAATTATCTGCTGGTGGCTTTTGCCCAAGTTTAAGTTTAGCGGCTTCCGCATGATCCCAGAGGATATAAAATGATTGCAGGCGTTGGGGTGCTTGTTGCCAACGAGTGGGTAATACTTTTTCGGCAGTATCTAGGGCATCTTTGTAAGCAATATCGCCTTCTGGATTTTCTTTATCCAGACATTTTAAAAGACTGCCACTTTTGAATTTGCCTTGTTCTAAAAAGCGCTCGTTTAACTCAGAGCTAATTAAGTCTTCTAGCCTTTCGCTTTCAAAATCATCTATTGTTACCGATGTCAATAAAAAATCTGCGATCGCAACTTTTAATAATCTAAAAATTCGCAGTGTAATTAATTCACCGCCTAACTGTAAATGACCGGATGAACCTAATAGTTTGGGGGTAAGTTTATAATAACGTCCTCCTAAACCTCGGTCTTCATAATCGGCAAAGGTAGGGGTTTTATCTTCCAAAGTTAGTTCAATTAAAGCTAAGTCTGTGGTTCCCCCGCCGATATCCAAAACGAGAACATTTTGTGACCATTTGCTCCCTGCTTGGCGACAACGGGTTTTGAATGATTCGATGCCAATGTTGAGATTACCACCAAATTCTCGCCATAAAAAGAATATCGCTACAGAAACAGCTTCATCATAAGCAGTTTGCACATCATCGATCCCCAACTGCTCAACTAATTCCTTAACTTCCTTGCGAACAACTGGTGGGGCGACAGTGGGGTAGGTGACAACTGCTGTTAAAAAATCTCCTTCTGAAAACCTGCGTTGGGCGCGTTGGCGGTAATCTTCAGTTAACTCGATTAAATGCGCCCAAGCAGATTGGATCAGTTGGTTAGCGGTAATTACTTCTTCTTCACCATCTAAAATAACTGAAAACAAACGATCCTGACCAAAATAGCGTTTGGGTGAATGGTGAAACCTACTGATAATTTCCTTTAAAGAACTGCTTGTACCTTGAGCGATCGCTTTTTTTCTGTTATCTCTAGCTTCCCTTCCCATCCGCAGTTTTAAGTCGCTTAACTGCGAAATTTCTGACTCGCTGGGAATTTCCGTATCGCGGCGATCGATATCCAGCACAACTGGAATCAGATTTTGCGACTCTAGCGTAGGGACGCGAAACACCTCATGATAGATTTGGTAAAGTTTTTTGCTGACAGCACGGCGGAATCTCTCGCTGTTTCCTAAAGAAAGTTCAATTTGGCGAATTGCTTCTAAAAATCGCTCTTTATTGTCACTTTCAAACACTTCACTTAATCGGCTGGGTTCTATCTCCAGATTTCTGCTAATTTCTGCAATAAACTTTTCCCAATCATCAGTACTGACATCTGGTAAAGCCACTGAAGCGGGAGAACTCAGCCATTGTGATAAGCGATCGCGCAACCGCATTTCCTGTTCTTTGGGTAGAATTTCTGCGATCGGTACTTCAATGGGATCGAAGAGTGTAACTGTAGAATTCGATGTGCCAAAATCTAAAGCAAACCATCCTGGAAATCTTTTTTGTTGTTTCTCTGGTTGTTGATCACTATATTTGTTGAGTTGGAAAGGGTTCATTAGAGTATCACTTCCTATTGTTTGTTTTATAGCTTGCTAAAACTATGGTGTTCTATCATAAAATGACAAATTTAGAGAGTACTTGTGGTAAAGACTTTTAATCGTTGGTCTTGTAACACTGATTCTCTTTAGCACTGGCTTTTTTATCTGGTGCGATATCTAAAACGGGCTACACCTACGCTTTTATATAAAAAGAACGTAGGCGTAGCCCAAACTAGGCATCGCTAGGAAAATTACGGCGGTTACTAAGTTGATGTTGAAGATTCTTGCTCAATTGCAAGTCTTACTTGTTCGATAGTTAAATCAAGTAACTGGGCAACTTCTTCTATCGACATACCACGAGCTAAGAACTGAGGTACAAGTTCAAGTTTTACTTGTTCTCGTCCTAGTTCTAGCCCTCGTTGTATTCCTAGTTCTAGTCCTTCTTGTTTAGCTTCTTGATAAACCCTAGTTTCTTCTAACTTAACTCCTAACATTGCCTCTACCTCTTCACGACTTAAGTTTGCAAATTTATCGAAAAATTGGGTCTAAAACCCCGTCCTTCTAGGACGGCTTTATATTTACTAGCATTGCGTCTGCCACTAAATATGTTAAAATAGTGGAATGCTAACCATGAACTACCGCTATCGAATCTATCCCAACATCACTCAAGAACAGTCACTCCTTGAGTGGATGGATGTTTGTCGCGTTGCCTATAACTACGGGCTGCGAGAAATTAAGGATTGGTGTAATAGTCGGAAATGCATGGTTGACAGATGCTCGATTGTCCATGAGTACATCATGGCTGCTGACAGCCCTTTCCCCAGTGAAGTGAAACAGCTTAACGCACTGCCAAACGCTAAAAAGGTATTCCCCCGATTGGGTGAAGTACCAAGTCAAGTTTTGCAGCAAGCCATTAAGCAACTGCACCGAGCATGGGATGGGTTTCAAAAAGTTGGGCATGGATTCCCCAGGTTTAAAAAGTTTGGGCAATTTAAATCTTTGTTGTTCCCCCAGTTCAAGCAAAATCCTGTGCAAGGTGTACATATTGCTTTGCCCAAGCTGGGGATGATTCCAATTAACTTGCATCGCCCAATCCCAAGCGGATTTGTGGTTAAGCAAGTTCGGATAATTAACAAGGCCGATAGATGGTACGCTGACATCAATATTCAATGCGATGTTAACGTTCCTAATCCAATGCCTCATGGACATCCAATCGGGGTAGACATTGGACTTGAAAAATTTTTGGCAACTAGTGACGGTGTTCTTGTAAAGTCGCCCAAGTTCCTGAAAGTGATGCAAAGCAAGCTGAAATTGCTGCAACGCAGGCTTTCTAGGAAAAAGAAGCGCTCTTTTAATTACGAGAAACAACGCATTAAAGTTGCTAGACTTCACCACACTATTGATAACACCCGCAAGGATTTCCACTTCAAGCAAGCTCACGCCCTTTGCGGGGCTGGTGATATGGTCTTCATGGAAGATTTGGATTACCGGACTCTTGCCAAAGGGATGCTTGGTAAACAGATGCTTGATAGCGAAGCGGTAGCGAGTCTTCGAGCGTCTGCTGGGTTTGGGCAATTCCGAACTATCACCAAGTACCTGTGTTGGAAGCGTGGTAAATTCTTTGGCGAAGTCAACGCCCTTGGGACTTCTCAAGAATGTCCTGAGTGTGGTGCAACGGTTAAAAAAGACTTGAGCGTTAGAGTACATCATTGCCAAGAGTGTGGGTTCATTGCCGACAGGGATGTGACAAGTGGACTTGTAATCAGAAACAGAGGAATAGAACTAATTAGTACGGCGGGACACGCCGGAATCCAAAACGCCTATGCAGACGGTTTGCCGGGGGCTGAGGTATCTCAGTCTAGGTCAAAGTCGAAAACCCGCAAGGGAGCAACTAGGAAGGCTAAGAAGTGATTCTTAGAAGCTCCGAGGCTTCTCCCAAGGGGAGACGCAAGCGCGAACAGCCCGGAGTCATGTCACCTCAAATCATCTAAGTAAGAAACAGCAGCAAGTTCTGAAATAATCTGCAACCATGTAGGAATTTGGATCTCAGATGGCAATTCCCCAGCCGCCAAATATCTCAGCAAAGTTTCTTTTTTTGAAAGGTTTTGCAGACTAGGAATAATTTGATCTAAAATGCCTTCTAGTTCGGAATTAATTTGCTGATTAACTTCGCTAACATACTGCACAAGATGAAGGCTAGCGCTAGCGGTAATTTCATCTCGCAGCCGCAGTACTAAAAGTTGGTGATTACTCGATCTAGGTAAACCTTGGCTTTTTTCTGGTGCCCAGTCAAAGATTTGACCAACATTGTGTTTCTCGTCTTGACGCGCTAGGGGAAAGATGATTTCGGGTGCAACGGTTTTATTTTTACTATTGATTTCAGAGATAATTGCTTCCTTCCATTCATTAGGATCGCATCCTAGTAATAATTTGTAAAAGAGATCGGCATCTTCAAAACCAAATTTTTCTTCGATTTCTTGCTCCATATCTGGGTGAAAAAATGCCTGCAATTGTTCGCGTTCTGGGGCTACATAATTTGATAATTGATTCAACAAATCTACCACTGCTTGATGGATGCGATCGCGGGCAAAATCTTCTACTTCTTTAACGGTTTTCTCAAATACTGGATAAAAATCATCACTCTTAGTTGGAAGGGAACTATTGACACGATTTCCCCGATCAAATAATTTCCCGGCTGCACCTTTAGATTCTGCCAGAGCGATCGCTCCATTGTTGGCTTTGTTGAAGAGTAAAGTCCACTGGTTCCAATTGAGGATTCTAAAGGTAAGTTCGTCTTTTACTACATCGCTGACGACAACACCGCGTCGGTCTTTGAGTGGTTCTTTCCCTAAATCTTTTTGAAAATTCCTGTAGATTTTATCCAAGCTTTCGACCACAAAGCGCAACTCGATAAAGGCGGGACTGTCTCCTGTAGGGATACCTTGCTCGTGAATTTCATCTATGATGTCCTTCAAGTGATCTTGTTGCTGACTCACCACATCAGCCGATCTCCGAGTATCTTCATACAGTTGCTTCAGACCATGAGTCGCTACGTGGGTTTGAATCAATTCCCGCAGCTTACTAAGTCCCCCATCTTGACTAAAGTAACCTAGCTGTCTGCCCAAATAACTGCGAGTGTTAGATTCTAATAGTCCTTCACTTAAGCGGTGCCATTTTTCTTGTAGCCGTTTAGATCGATCTAAATAATCAGGATAGTCTAAGTTAGCCAAAAACTCTGTTGAGCCGGCTTTCACGCTACTAGAACGTTTTGCCAATTCAGCTAGTCCTAACAGTGGTGATAGTAAAACGATGCGGTCTTTTTGAGTTGTAAACGCTTCTGCACCGTCAATGGTAGTTTGCAGAACTTTGAGTTTTTGGAAAACGGTTTCCTCTTGTAAATGGCTATCTTCAATCAGTTGGTCAAGTTCTCTTTCGCCACCTTCGCCCTCTAGGGGTAGTTGATCGAAGCGACCCACACCTACGAGAATTAAATCTTTCAGGTCTTGCCCCGGTCGCTGCTGCTGCATCATCGTAAAGATTTTATTGGCGCGATCGCTCCCAGGAGATTTACCATTTAGCAATACCAAAATTGTTTGTACTTCTGCCAATTCTCGCAGTGACAAAAAGGTATCCCTAGCCCCCGAATTAGCAGCCCCCAATCCCGGAAAGTCGATAAGAATAAATTTAGCTGCACCTGCAAAATCCCAAATTTCCCGTGAGATTTTCACATCAATATCTACACGGCGGATGAGTGGGAAGCTGTTTTGCAATAACTTCGTTGGTAGCCTCTGGGGTGGACTCGGTAATCGAATGTGCGCTGGGGGTAAATCCTCAAATTTAAGAGTTTGGATTGCCATTGGCTGTTCGACCAACTGTAGCCCCTCGCGGGCGGTGGTAGCATCAATCTGGTAACGCCCACCACACATAACTTCCCCATAAGCTTGATAAGCCCGCAGGAATAATACCAACTCCCGGAGTAAATAACGTAGCTCTAAATTGTTACTGCTATTCCATGCTTCTTCACACCAGCCAATAATATCTGTGCCAGAGTTGAGTTTCGATACTGGTATCGGAGGAAGCCCGGCTGCTGTTGTCCGTTTATTGGCTTCCCCTAGCATGAAGCGTAAACACTCATGTACTCCTTCATGAGAAAGATAATCTACCGTAAAATTACTTAATTGTGTAGTGGCAAAGTCATCTTGCGGTATGATGTGTATGGCGGTAACATTACCTGTAGTGGGGTTTTCGCTGACTGGTAAAGCATCAGCATATCCAATTAGACTGCCTAAAAGTAAAGTTTTCCCACTACTGAATTCCCCCATCACCCCAATTTTGACAGGTGAAGTTGCCAGGTCTACAGCTTTCTGGGCAGATGACCGCAGACGCAGGAGACAGTCATCAAGACTAGCTGGAACCCAATCTTCTTGTTTTGAAGGGTGCTGGGGCACAGAATCTATCTTTCGGAGGATGAATTCGCCGTACTCCTTAAAACGGCCCAGTTTATCTGCTTCCATAAAGTAGTTTCCACCTAACATGAATTTCTGTGAGCTTTATAACATATAAAATGCGATTGCTAGTCATTGTTGCAACGTGTTGATATCACATTTAGCATTTCTCTCATTTAATTTGCGATTTTGGTATGAGGCGTTTTGAACGGTCAAGACAATTTTGAGAAATCGGGTTTGAATTGAAAAATCGAAGAAGAATTTAGAAGTCAGAATGGGCTAAACCTTAGCTATCCGCTAACAGGAGTCAGAATGAATAAAGTAGAGTTTTATACCACAAGATGACTAGAGACTCCTTAGTAGAGATGTGGGTATTAAACCCTTTTATAGCCTTTATTTTAAGAGGACGTCCGAAAAGTATTAGGTGAATATAATTCGCTACTACACTAGCATTGTCTACCTAAGCAGAAAACATGAAAAATCAAAAATTTCCAACCCACGGAGGTGGTTTTTGTCTTTATAGCCGCGACTTATAATCCGGTTCGGATAAGCTGACGTTGCAGGGGAGGCTCTTCAGGAAAGAGGGTTATTGTTAAGTAGTTCTTCTTTCCCCCTCCCTGCCTCAACCAATAAATTCCTTAATCGAACGTATTGAGTCTCCAGGACTCTAATTCATGCTGAATTCTTCTTGATAAAAAATCAATATTGATTTGATATGAATTTTCTGATTATTGTGAATTTATGATAAAGACGTAAAAACCTGATAGTGAATCATATAGTTTCCGTGAAGCTAAATCAGGCTTTTGAGCAATGCGATTACATAGCTAAGATGAAATTATAGGGATTTTAGGAAGACACAAACTAAAACAAGTTTCCTGACAGATGGATAGCTGAAATTTCGCTAAAAATGCCGAAATTAATCTTAATGATAACTTCAGCTTTTTTTCAATTTATTTACAGTAGAAAAGGGATTTTTTTGCAAATAAAACTAAATAAAGGATTAAGATAAATAGCAGGTTGACATAAAGATTATATACATCTATTAACAAATCCTAATTTCAGACTATTACCTTAATAATTTAGGCAGAGCAGGCAGGCAAAAGTGTTTTCTAAAAAGGTGCAGAGCGA
Source organism: Nostoc sp. CCCryo 231-06 (assembly GCA_023522315.1). GTDB lineage: Bacteria > Cyanobacteriota > Cyanobacteriia > Cyanobacteriales > Nostocaceae > Nostoc. Next base: position 9,114 of record JAHCSU010000144.1, on the reverse strand, counting down.
CATTAACCAAATCATGGGCGAAGAGGAACAGATAGAACAGGATGAAAAAGTATTTTGCCAGCAGGCGGATAGTGCTCCTCTGATGATTTGGATGGCTGGATGCAATGCACTTTATGGTTACTTAAATGCAAATTGGCTGGAATTTACTGGAATATATCTAACAACAGGCGCGTCTGTATCTGCGCGAGGAGAGGAGATAAGCAATATCTGGGCTTGCAGCGTCCATCCAGAAGATAGACAGCAATGTGAAGATATATACCTGAGAGCATTTACGGCGCACGATTCGTTTCAAAGGCAATATCGTCTGCGTCGGTCTGATGGCGAATATCGCTGGATTTTAGATACAGCCGCGCCACGTTTTGCAGCAAATGGTAGCTTTGTTGGTTACATCGGTTATTGCATGGACATAACAGAAGCGCGACCTCCCCTGAGAGAAAGCTGCTCGGCATCTACAAATTATCAACGAAGCCAGGAAGCAGAATTAGCAAAAGCACTAGAACAACTACAAGCTGAAACTGCAAAACGCCAAGCAGTTGAAGCACAGTTACGCCAAAAAACATCAGAATTTGCAGCGATTTTGCAAGTGCTTCCTGATTTATACTTTCGTCTTGATGCTGATGGAAGTATTCTGGATTATAAGCCAGGGAAGATGGATCAACCGTATATCCCAACAGGAGATTGTCAGGGCAAGAGTTTGCGAGAATGTCTACCAATTGCTGTAGGCGATCGCTTCCACCAAGCAATAACTCAAGTACTTGAAACTCAATATGAAGTCAGTTTTGAATATACCTTAGCGCTCCCAGAAGGGAAGAATAATTTTGAAGCTAGGTTATTAGCATTACCAGACCAGCAAATCATAGTTCTTGTCCGCCACACCAGCGACAACAGCCAAGCAGCATTCATAGAAGGTGATGCCAAATTTCGCAGCATTGTCGAAAACGCCAATAACGTTATTTTTGCCCTGACGCTTGAAGGAATATTTTCCTACGTTTCTCCTAACTGGACTGAAATTTTTGGGCATGAGGTTGCAGAGGTTGAAGGTAAATCCTTTGCTCTGTTTGTACATCCTGACGATGTACATATTTGTGCCAATTATTTTCAAAGAATTTTGACAACAAGTGAGAAACAAGACGCAATTGAATATCGCGTAAAACACAAAAATGGTAGTTGGCGATGGCATACAAGCAACTCATCTGTTATTAAAGACGCCAATGGTAATGTTTTAAACTTCGTTGGTATTTGCTATGACACCACTGACCGCAAACAAGCAGAAGAAGCTCTCGCAGAACGGGCGCGTTTAGCAAATTTTCGTGCCGAGGTAGACGCGGCCCTGACTCAGAGTGACAGCTTACAAAACATGATGCGGCGCTGCACTGACGCTTTAGTTGAACATCTTGATGCAGCCTTTGCTCGCATCTGGACGCTGAACAAAAAAGAGAACGTATTGGAGTTGCAAGTCAGTTCTGGGATGTATACCCACATTAATGGGCCCCATAGATATGTGCCAGTTGGTCAATTCAAAATTGGTTTGATTGCCGAAGAGGGCAAACCCCACCAGACGAACTCCGTGCAGACAGATCCCCGCCTGGGTAACAAAGAATGGGCACAGCGAGAGCGTATGGTTGCCTTCGCTGGCTATCCCCTGATTGTTGAAAATGAAATTGTAGGGGTGATAGCCATGTTTTCCCGCCAAACAGTGACAGAATCAACTTTCACAGCACTAGAATTCGCTGCCCAGGAAATTGCTATTGGCATCAAGCGCAAACAAGCAGAAGTTGCACTCAGAGAAAGCGTCCAACGGGAAACATTACTCAATCGTCTTTCTAGTCAGATTCGAGCTTCTTTGGATCTCAATCACATTGTGAAAACCGCAGTGCAGGAGATTCGCAACTTATTCCAGATCGATCGCTGCGCTTTCTTGTGGTATCGGCAAGATGCTGATGTACCATACTGGGAAAGAGTATATGAGGCGAAAAGTTCCTTTTTACCCTGTCTGCTTAACGAGCAAGCAACTAATCCAGAAATTGAAATAATTGCAGCCAAAACCTTAAACGGAGAAATCATCCGCATTAATGATGCTGAGACTGTGGACGATTCCATAGCACAGCAGTTTTTGCAGGATTTTGGTTTTACTGCCTTTATGTCACTGCCCGTACACACCCAATCAGGCGAAATTGGCACATTTAGCTGTGGTTATTGTAATGGCTCTCGGTCTTGGCTAGACAACGAAGTAGAATTACTACAAGCAGTTACAGTTCAACTAGCGATCGCCATTGACCAAGCTAAACTTTACACCCAAAGTCGCATCGCTGCCCAAACAGCCCAAGACAAAGCCCAGCAACTAGAAGCGGCGCTGCTAGAACTTCAACAAACCCAAGCACAACTGATTCAAACTGAAAAAATGTCCAGTTTGGGACAATTGGTTGCAGGTATTGCTCATGAAATCAATAATCCTGTCAATTTTATTTACGGCAATATTACCCATACCCGTGAATATACCAAAGATTTGCTGCACTTGGTAGAACTTTTTCAACAGAACTACTCACCAACACCAGAGATTGATCAACAAATCTACGCGATTGATTTAGACTTTCTCAAGCAAGATTTGCCCAAAATCCTAGATTCTATGAATATGGGAGCCGAACGCATTCGGCAGATTGTCCTATCTTTACGCAATTTCTCTCGCCTTGATGAAGACGGCACAAAGGCAGTGGATATTCATGAAGGTATGGATAGCACCTTGCTGCTACTGCAACATCGCCTGAAAGCCAAACCAGGATGTCCCGAAATTCAAGTAATCCGAGACTACGGCGACCTACCATTGATAGTGTGTCACGCTGGACAGATGAATCAGGTGTTTATGAATCTGTTGGCAAATGCGATCGATTCTTTAGAAGAGGGAGTGGGGAATGGGCTTGCCGTGAGCGTTCGCGTAGCGTCTCGTAGAGAAGCCGAACGGGAATGGGGAGTGGGGGAAGAAGCACTCCCTACTCCCCAGATTCGCATTCGCACCCTCATCCAAGAAGACCATCTAATCATTGGCATTGCCGACAACGGCGCAGGCATGACTGAGGAAGTACGCAAACGCTTATTTGACCCCTTCTTTACTACAAAACCCGTCGGTAAAGGCACTGGCATGGGGTTATCAATTAGTTACCAAATTGTTGTCAAAAAACATGGCGGGCAAATCCAGTGTATTTCAGCACCAGGAGAAGGTGCCGAGTTTGCGATCGTCATTCCATTCAAGGAGCAACCCGATTCGTAGATATTACACAATTTTAATCAAAATTTAACTAAAGGTACTACTCTAGCGATCGGCATTCTCAGGTTGCGTGGTGGTTCTGGTTCTCCTGTCGGGGTGTTAACGTTAGTGCCTTAATTTTTATATCGATATTTGCTTCTCACCCCAATTTCTTAAACTTGAGGATAACCTAGAAAGCAAGCAAACTTAGTACACCGAATGAACTGCGGCGGGGTAGCCCCTAAATTCTATTTATGGGGGCTAGCCGCAGGCGAATTTATTCGCCGTCAAGTTTCCTTTTGATTTTGAATATACATTTTTATTGTGTCTAGTGTTGCACCTCCGACTGTCGATACAAAGTATGAGTTAGTCCACAAAGACGGTAATCTACTTTTTAGCTCAGGAAACTCTAGCCGCAAATACCTAGATGTTGCACCCTTGAGCCTCTTCACGGCTCGGTGTACTCCAAATTGAGGATCAACATCGATTAGTAAATGCACATGGTCAGGCATTATTTCCATTTCTAAAATTTCAACCTTAATCTCAATAGCTATTTGTGCAAGCAGTTCTTTGAGCCTAGATGCTACAGCGTTTAATAGTACTTTTCGGCGATATTTAGGGCAGAAAATAACGTGATACTTGCAAGAATAGACAACATTGTTATTGGATTTAAATTTCTCAGTCATTTCCCAGAATAGTAGTTTACTGTAATCTATCTATATGATAAAGTAGATAAAACTAATAAATAACTCCAGGGAGGTGATTCAATTTTGGCAGCAAAAACATCTAGCTTTGTTTGTGAAATACCATTGATAACGACTTCTAAGGACTTATCTGTGCTTGCTGCCAGATTAGAAGCAGGGAGACAACTTTATAACGCCGTATTGTCTGAAGGAAAAATTCGACTTCAACTAGTTCGAGATTCTGAACTTTATCAACTCTTCAAAGCTATTCCTAAATCTGATAAAAAAGCCCGTTCTACAGCATTCCAAAAAGCTCGTGAAGCTTACAGATTTAGCGACTATGATTTACAAGCTTTTGCAAACATTACAGCTATTGCAAGTGTCTGGATTAAGTCTCACCTTGACGCTAATACCATTCAAAAAATAGCTACTAGGACTTTTAAAGCTTTAGAACGTTTGATGTTTGGTAAGGCTAAAAAGGTTCGGTTCAAACAGAAGGGACAATTCGCATCTTTAGAAGGCAAAACCAATAAACAAGGTATTCGCTGGACTGGTAATGGTGTTGAGTGGTCAGGATTAAAACTACAAGCCATCATCACTAGCGACCCTGTAATCTTGCATGGTTTGAACTCAAGGATTAAATATGTTCGTTTGGTGCGTCGTATTCTCAATCAAAAAACCTATTGGTGCGCTCAATTGGTTTGTGAGGGTGAGCCGTATCAAAAGCCTAAAAACATTATTAATGGTGGTACTGTTGGTATTGATTTAGGTGTTTCTACTGTGGCAATTGTTGGGGACGAAGAGACTATCTGGACTCCTTTTGCTGTGGAGCTAAACTCAAAACAAAAAGAGGTTAGAAAACTCCAGCGTAAAATGGACAGGCAACGCCGCGCCAACAATCCTGATAATTTTAATCCTAACGGTACTATCAAGAAAAACATCAAACGTTGGAATAAGTCAAAGCGCTATCAAAAGACTGCGGCTAAAAAACGTGAGATTGAAAGCAAGCAAGCTGCTCACCGTAAATCTTTACATGGCAAGCTGGTCAACAAAACATTAAAGCTAGGCAAGAATATTAAAACCGAGAAAGTATCGGTTAAAGCTTGGCAGAAAAATTGGGGTAAGTCTATCAGCTTTAAGTCCCCATCAAGTTTTCAATCCGAACTAAAACGCAAAGCTGAAAATGCTGGCGGTACAGTTCTAATGTTTTCGACTCGTAAAACCGCACTTTCTCAAACTTGTTTGTGTGGTAATAAACAGAAGAAATCACTATCTCAACGTGTTCATCATTGCTCAGTCTGTGGGTTAAAGATGCAACGTGATATTTTATCTGCTTACTTGAGTCGTTACGTCGATCCAAAAACAGAAACTTTGTCAATCAAGCTGGCAAGAAATGGCTGGCTAGGGATGGAACAATCCTTGCTAGACGGTTGGCAAAATGGGTCAAATCAATCAACCAGAACTGCGACTAGTTCAAAGTCACCTATCAATGATGGGTCAGAGTTGATGTCTAGTAATCTAATAACTCGTGAGGAGTCGGAACCTATAAGGGTAAACGAAACTCACGCAGTGAGTTGGAACCCCCTGCATTCATGCATGGGGTAGTTCAGTTTCGTTTAATAATGTAACCTGAGTTTGTCAAGCTACTTCTCTAATTCTGCCAACTTCTGTTGAGCAAAGTTTCGCACTTCCTCATCTGGGTCATTGTTTGCCTTGTCGCGCAACAGTGTTAAAGTTTGGGGATGCTGAGGATATTGCTCAATGATTGCCTCAAGTGCTATTTGCCGAGGGTTATCTTCAAGTATCAACTGACGCTCAAAAGGGTCACTGATAGCAATATTGCACAATAACTCAAACACACTAAGGTCATTCTTCCATTCTCGGATCAATTGTCGTATTGCTCCACGTCGGATACTTGAAACATTATCCTTAGTAGCACGTTCTTTGATCCAAGGTAAGGTATCAGGGTGATCTTTCCACAACTTTACTAACACGTACACTGCCTGTTGCCGATCAAAACCAAGATCATCATCGATGGCGTGTTGTTTGAAAATTGATAAAGTATCCGGATCATCTTTCCATCCATACACTAACTCTTGCACGGCTCTATCACGTACCTGCCAATCTTTATTATGTTGGCTAGCTAAGTTTTTTAGCTGGTTAAGTAATTTAGTAGCTGTTTCTATAATCACCGAGCTATTTCTGACCTCTAGAAGACACTTAGCCGCTAAAAAGAGGTTGATAAATTTTTCCTCTTCGCCATCTTGCACCATTAAGTAATCAATAATTTCACCAACAAATTTCGCATCAATCATTCCGGCAATTAACAGCAATACCTCATGCCAAGTTTCATCTTGCCAGTGTTTGCCAAAAACTTCTGTTTTAAGATACTCAATTGAAATACTGCGTTCCTTCTCAAACTGCCAGACAAACTTCCAAGCACAGAAATATTCTAAAAAAGTTCGATGCACAAAGGCATAGTAATCTGCACCCCAGAAACATAAAAGAAAGTTGCGATCGCGCAGTTGTTTTATCAACCGTCTGGCTTTATCTCTGGCATCATTCACTGGTATGCTTTGCAGATATTTAGTGAAGATTGCTTCTAAATCATCCGCATAGATAATGTTGCCAGCTAAACCTTTTTCACTGGTTTGCATTTGATAAGCAACTTGACGCAACATTGCTTGTTTATCTTTATAATCAATAATGTCCAGACGTTCATCTGGCTTTAGATTGCGTCCGTCGTCCCAATTATGCAGCAGAACCTCTGAAGCATCTTTATACAGTTCACTTCTATCTCTGGGTAATTCTCGCTTGAGATTGAGAATTGCCATCATGGTTAACAGCAGAGGATTTTGTGCTAGTTCTGCAATTGCTTTGGATTCATTAATTACTCTTTGTAGACGTTCTCGTTTAATATTTTTATCTCTTTCTTCAGCTTGACTAAAAGTTTTATCATACCAGCGTTCAATAAAATCTTGAATCTGTGCTGGCTCTAAATCTTGCAACCTAAAGTGGCGAAACTCTGCATCTCGCAATTGTTGCTGCTTATAGCCGGTGATCCGAGAAGTGACAATAACCTGCACATCGGGATATTCATTAGTAAAGCGATGAATACAGGTAATTACTTCCTCCCGCTTTGCCTGTTCAAAGATTTCATCCAAACCATCAAACATAACTAAAGCGTTACCAGCCTTTAGCTGTTCATGCAATTTATGCTGATTCAGATGATAAAAGCAATTGGGACTATTATGGTAAAATTGGAGAAAATCATTACAACTACCAGCATTGCGATCGCGCATATAATTGCGTAATTCAATCAGCAAAGGAATTGGCAGATTAAAATCATTCTGTTCAAGAGTTTTTTCTACCCAATCCAACGCTAGATATTGCAACAATGTAGACTTGCCAGAACCAGGATCGCCTAAAATAACTAGATAATTCTTGCGTTGCCGATCTCGGACAACATCTAATACTGAACGGATTGGCTGTTCAAAATAATTGCGTTGATAACGTTCTGTTTCTTCTTGAAGTTTTTCTATTTCAAATTCCGCATCTAATTGGTTACTTTCTTGTAGCCTACGGAGATGTTCTTTAGGCAGTTCGGGTAAAACCTGATAAACTTGACGCACATTTAGCGCGATAAACATTTGCCATAAGTTCACCGGATGTTCGCGGGATGGTAGTTTCTAAACTATCTAACTTCAGATTGCCGTAGCGTTCCCGAATAGTTTCTAAATATTGCGGTAAATTAAAATCCTTGGGAATATCAGCATTTTCTTTTAAAGTCTTATCAATACTGGATAACTTTTGAAGTTCTAAGATATAGCGTAACTCTTCTGAATCAGAAAGAATATCTTGGACTTGTATGAAATACTGCTCTGTAATTGTTTGCCAGTTAAATTTAGGCGGTAGAGGTTCGAGTTGAAGTTTTTTCCAACTATCTGCTAGTGTTTTAAAATCTAGAGAATCACATTTAATATCAAAAGCCTGACCAAGAATTTCTTTAACCGACTTATCACGGATAAATTTATTGATATCTTCAGCGTAATTTTGAATTTCAGCTTCAGAAAGTTTGCAACGAACCTTTAACTGCTGCTGCATCAGTTGCAAAAATTCTGTCAGCGCCATGACTACAACTTTCTCCAGGGGTTCTCGCTTAAAAGGCGCGGTTACAGCATTATTAAAGATATATTTGAAAAAATCTTTAGCGTAGTCCTTGACTAAATCCTTGACAAATTCTTCGCTGATAATAGTTTTGACAAGAAACCCAACCGCTTTTTGACCTATCCAGAGAGTGAACCACTCAAATATCATACTCACGCCTGCTAAGTGCTTGACTACGAGTAGTATATACACCTGTGAGAGAAATCTCTCTAGATTTCTGAGTTTTTAGCTTAAAAGCTTTGCTGGCTGAAGATTTGTTAAAAATAACTAATATACTAGGCATTGAGATTAGGAGTAATTTTATGGTTCTACAAGTTAACCCCATCCAAAAAGAACCTATTGTTACTTGGGAAGCACTTCCAGCTGACTTCATTTTACCAGACGATCCAGTGGAAAATATTCAACAACCCGCGATCGCTGCTGCGCTTACCGATGCTTTGGGAAGCACAGGACGCATCCAACCCCAGATGCTGATTGGCTCTAATTTTGGACTTGTAGCCACAGTCAAGAAAAAAATCGTTGTCAAAGCCCCAGACTGGTTTTATGTCCCTCAAGTCCAGTCTGTAGGAACAAATGTAGTTCGTCGCAGCTATACCCCGAATTTAGAAGGCGCTGCTGTGGCTGTAGTGATGGAATTCCTCTCAGACACAGAAGGGGGAGAACTATCAGTCCGCTCAACTCCACCCTACGGTAAACTCTATTATTACGAAAAGATTCTTCAAGTTCCAACCTACGTAACCTACGACCCTTATGAACCAAGTCTAGAAATACGGTGCTTGCAAAATGGAGAATATACTTTGCCACAAGCAGATACCAATGGACGTTACTGGATTCCTGAATTAGAGTTATTTCTCGGAATTTGGCAAGGTGAAAGATTATGTCAAACCATGAATTGGCTGCGCTGGTGGGATAGAGAAGGAAATTTGCTGTTGTGGAGCAGCGAACAAGCTGAACAAGAACGCCAACGTGCTGAACAAGAACGCCAACGTGCTGAACAGGAAAGCCAACGGGCTGAACAAGAAC
>JAHCSU010000143.1 GCA_023522315.1 Nostoc sp. CCCryo 231-06 | reverse complement strand
AGGGATTTAGGGTGAGGGCAAAAACTACGGTTCTCAACATAGATGAGGTTTAGCTCACACTTTTTCGACAAAAGACTCTACCCATTGCAAATATTGCAAACCGGCAATTACTGCTGTGTCATTATGATGCAATGATTCCACCCCAGAGTAGCAGTTGGAAAAATACTTATATTAAAAATTGCAGTTTATTAACTTCCATACCCTAACTTTTTATTGAATATCCAAGTGTCTATCTTAACAAAATAATTACTTAGAATTAGTAGCCCTAGCATTTTTGTATCTAGATTTCAAGCATTCTCAAAAAATTTTACCCTAAAATCAATTATTCAGTAAAAATACGTATGCAATGTTAAGTTTTCTCAATATATGAATAGTAGAATTAGCCCATACAGGAGAAGACAGTGACGCTCTTAAACCAAGCTCAAGTAGAGCAGCTAAAGGAAATAACTACACACTTGCGACAAGTAAGACAACAAAAATCTATATGCATAGAAGAAATAGCTGCAAGAACACTGATTCGAGCAGGTGTTTTGCAAGCTTTAGAAGAAGAACGATTTGAAGAATTGCCTGAGCCTATTTTTCTTCAAGGATTCATCCGTCGCTATGGAGATGCTTTAGGACTGGATGGAAATGCTTTATCACATACTCTTATAAGCAATGTAGTCTGCCAAGGCTCCAGGAATGATCATAATAATTCAGGCAACAAATCAAATACATACATACCTCTTGTTGTCACTTACATTTTATTATTAGTAGCTGCATCTCTTGGCCTTTTATCCCACTTTCCGCACTTCATCGTGTAATACACGAGGATTTCCAACATCTGGCT
>JAHCSU010000142.1 GCA_023522315.1 Nostoc sp. CCCryo 231-06 | reverse complement strand
GGGAGTCACTGAGAAGCCTACACTGTATGCTTGCATCAGTGTAGGAGTATGTCACTGGATTTGTTTTCTTGGTTTTGCAACTAAACCAATGAAAATCTGTCTTTCCCATTCCCCAATCCGCATTTTCAAAACTGAGTTTCCAATTCTTAATCTTCATAAAGTTATAAATACCATTATTAACTTTTTAATAATACTTGTCTCAGCTTCTACATTCATGTCGTAAACTGCGATCGGAATTGTGTAATCTAAAGACAGCGAAGCTAATTATTCAATTAAGGTCTGATGACTCCTACAATCATGCGTCAGCTTTGGTCAGTGGTTGAAACTGCCCAAGCCAAGCTCCTCTTACAACTGGATGATGCTAGCTTGGTGCAGTGGTTAGTGAAACAAACCGAAACACAAGTGTTGTTAGATTCTAACGAAACTGATTTTCTTAGCCACTACATTCAATCTCGGCTGGCTCTTATCCGTGATATTGCCTATGAACGTCAGTGTTGATGAGCGATATCACAATCAATTAATTCATAGTCAAGTGTTATTACTCTTGACTATTGGCTTTTTGGGGTAAATAACCTTCCACTAAGCAGTCAGAGCCTACTACACGCCAACGAACACGTTCTAGAGACAACGCCTCAGTCATGGTTGTAAAACCTAAATCGCCCACAGGTGTGGGAGCAATGCTACCACCAATAATTTTCGGGGCAATAAATGCCAAAACTTTTTGCACTGCTCCTTGAGCGATCGCACTTGCAGCTAAGGTTCCACCACATTCCCACAAGACGCTACAAAAACCCCGTTCATACAAGTACGCCATCACATTATCTGGTGTAAGTGATGTTAATTCCACCACCTCCACCCCCTGCTTGAGCAACAGTTCTTGGAAATTGGGATTAGCACCCTTCTCTGTCAACACCAAAGTTGGAGCATCCGCAGTTTGCCACAGATGGGCACTTTCCGGTAAGTTGAGATGGCGACTCATCACCACCCGCAGGGGATTATGTGCTTCCACCTGATGGCTGGTTAAGTAAGGATTATCTTGTCGGACTGTATTACCGCCGACAATTATGGCATCGCAAGCCGCCCGCAGTTGATGTACTTCACTGCGGGCTTCTTGGCTTGTCACCCAGGCGCTGTGACCAGAGGTAGTAGCAATTTTGCCGTCTAAAGTCATAGCATATTTTAAAATTCCCAAAGGCCGCTTGTAGAGAATGCGATGCACAAAAGCTTCATTTAGCTGATGACAAGCTGACTCTTCTACTCCTACCAACACTTCGATCCCCGCCGCACGTAAACGGGCAATACCACCTCCAGCTACCAGTGGATTGGGATCAACCATACCCACCACCACTTTTGCCACCCCTGCTTGGATCAATCCTTCCGAACAAGGGGGAGTCCGTCCGTAGTGATTGCAAGGTTCTAGGCTCACATAGATTGTTGCACCACGAGCATTATCGCCTGCTGCCCTCAAGGCAAATACTTCTGCATGAGGCTCACCTGCACGAGGATGAAACCCTTCGCCCACAATTTCGCCATCTTTGACAATCACCGCTCCCACTAGCGGATTTGGCGAAGTACGTCCTAAAGCGCGGCGAGCAAGTTCCAAACACCGCAGCATCATGCGAGAGTCAAAGTCACTTCCTATCTTTTGCTTTATAGGAGAATTCGATTTAACTGTTGACTTCACTAAAAGTATATTTTCCTGAGTGTAATTTGGTAAGAATGCATCTGCTTGAGAGACCACTGGGGAATTATCCATAATTTTAGACAATACTGTAAATATTCTGCACGCGATCGCACAGCCTTTTCACAGGAGAATTGCGCTTTGCTCCTGATAATTAAACAGATTAAATCCAGGCGCTATTATTGGCTATTTCAGCTTATGTGATATTTCACTCAACTGTAGCGTTAACTATCCCACTTCTCGCCAGGTAGATATCAACATTGCTGCCTGTGCAGCGAACGGCACAGACAACTCTTTCAACCAGATGCACCAGTCCAAGGCCCAATCGGTTTCTCTGGTAGTTCCTGCTGATAGATTTCCTCTTTGTAGAGTTGGAAACCTCTTGCTTGGTAATTGGCAAGTGCATGACTACTATCCAAGCTGCACGTATGAACCCACACTCGCTTTGCTCCCATCGCCCAAGCTTTTTCTACACCAACACTCAGTAAATGTCCACCAATAGACTGCCCGATAAACTGTCGTAGTAGACCGAAGTAGGCAATCTCAACGTTATCGCCTGGTTGTGCTTCTAGCTCAACATAGCCTGCGGGTGTTCCTGAAAGATATGCTACCCATGTATGGAGTTCTGGACGGTTTAGATATTCTAACCAGCTTTCGTAGCTCCAGTTTAAACGGTTAATCCAATACCAGTCGCCACCTACGCTTTGGTATAAAAAGCGATTTAACTCAGGGCATGCAATCTCAGCACGGATGACCGTAAGTTTTGGATTGCTTGAAAAAGTAGGACGAAGCTGGCTTGGATCAAGCATTTCTAAATACCAGGTGGTCACATCAATTAACATCAAGGAATCCGGTTTGATTGCTGAAAAGATTTTAAATTACAATTCTTCCTATAGCCTTTTTCATCTATTTGAACCACAATCTCCTGTAGGGTAGCACACCTAGCTGTGCTACCTAACTATTTACAGCGTTGCTACAAGTTCCTGTAAGCGATCGCGTCCATCGCGGAAGACGGGCCAACCATCCCCCACCAGCACTGCTTCTACCCGACTCAGTTGAGCTAACCTCTGCACCGAAGCAACAGCTTCCTCTCGATTCAGCAGCTTGTCATCTGGTAAAATTGTTAAGCTACCTGCTTTGCGTGCCCTGACTAAATCTCCTGTAATCAAAGTTGTCTCCTCCAGTAATAGAGCCAATTCACCGGGAGTTTTCGAGCCTTGGAGTTCAATTACCTCTAGTCCTGGGACAAATTCTTCACCGTCAGACAGCCAGCGATCGCAAGGTATAGGGAAAGTATCTTTTTCTGCCACAGGGCCAGCTATTTTAGCATAAGTTTGATCGGCAATTTCTTTACTTGCCCTGACATGCTCAGAATTCGTCAGCACAATCCAAACTACACCACCGAGGGATTTTAGATGATTCCAATCATGGTTTGATAGGGCTACTGGGTCAATCAAGATGTTGCCATCTGGGCGAATCCAGGCAATCCCATTGAAATCAATATTTCTTGCCGGATTGAAATTAGACCAGCTATAGAGATCGGGACGGTGCAAAGATTTCATGATGATTCTGGATCAGTACTTCAGTAATTGACTATTTATATCAATAATTAAGTATATAGATTATCGAAACCAATACTTTTAAAATCATTGAGGATACTCATTGAGAGGAATGTTAAGTTCGGGGCGTACATCGCTACCTCATCATTCGACTATCAGACCAGCGTATCTTTTTAGCCGATGGGATTCTTGCTTCACAGCAAACAGGAGTTTGACGATTTCCACGTTGTAGTCTAACCCAACCCTCCACAAGCATTTTATACAACGCCAAAATATGTAATACTCCCTATCCCGTGCATCTCTGCGTTCATTGCATCAAAATCAAGCGCAGAGGATCTAAACGCACATACCAAGGAAAAGGTTGATCTTTCATAGTCGCCCATTTTTCTTTGAAGACTTCTGCTTGCAGATGGTAATCTTGAGAATTCTTGCTAGCCGAATGTAGTTTGAGAAACAACGTCATCCGGTGAGGCGTTTCACTTGTTCGTACTACCCAGCAGGGAAAGGTATTTTCCTGTGATGAGTCGTTAGTAAAAATGAACTGATGGGCACGAATACCGATGTGAGATAATTCGCTCTTGACTGGTTCAATTACTTTCAGGGTACAACCCCAATCAATCGCTTCCACTTGTTGCGATGACTGAGGAATAAGGCGGGAGAAGTTTTTACATCCGGTAAGTTGGGCGACACTAACAGTACTAGGATGCTGAAAAATATCGTGTTTTGAGCCATAATGAACTGCTCTACCATGCTCCAATACCAATAGATTCGGGCAAATCCGATAAGCTTCTTCCATATTATGGGTGACAAATAGAGTCACACCTTGATAGCTAGCAAGAGTTTCTGTCATTTGCTGCTCTAATTGACTACGCAGATGGGTATCAAGTGCCGAAAACGGCTCATCTAAAAGTAATGCTTCCGGTTGACTTGCCAAAGCTCTTGCTAAGGCTACCCGTTGTTGTTGTCCCCCTGAGAGTTGGTGCGGATAGCGATCGCCTAATCCCTGCAACTGCATCGCTATAAGTTGCTGTTCTACCTGCACTCTAATGCTCCCAGCCGATAGTCCTTTGGGCAAGCCAAAAGCGATATTTTGCGCCACACTCATGTGCGGAAACAGAGCGTAATTCTGCACTAAAAACCCAATGCGGCGATCGCGGCTGGGTAAATTAATTCCTTGTTCTGAGTCAAACAGTACTTTGTCATTTAAAACTATACGCCCTTTTGTGGGCGTTTCTATCCCCGCAAGGCAGCGCAAAATCATGCTCTTACCTGCACCAGAACCCCCTAATAAGCCCAAGGGTTGCTCATCAGTACTGAAAGCAACTTTTAAATCAAAGCTAGGAAGTATTTTTTCAATATTGACAAACAATCCACCAGATTCAAAGCTAGATTCCGGGGTGTAGAGAATTTCTCTCCCCGCTCCCTGCCCCCTGCCCCCTGCTCCCTCTCCTCTCCCCTTTTCCCTCAATTCTTGCCAGAAGTTGACTGCAATAATTCCAGATAGAGAAATCACCATAATAGCGATCGCCCAAAACCACGCCTCATTCATTGCTCCCCCTTCCACAGCAAAATAAATCGCCATTGGGATTGTTTGCGTTTGTCCAGGAATGTTACCAGCCAACATCAACGTCGCTCCGAATTCTCCCAAAGCACGGGCAAAAGCGAGCATTGTGGCGGCTGCAATTCCGGGTAATGCTAAAGGAAAACTAATGCGCCAAAAGATTGTGGCTTCGGTTGCACCAAGGGTTCTGGCTACTCGCAGCAAATTACCATCTATTTGTTCAAAAGCTCCCAATGTAGTTTTATACATTAAAGGGAAAGAAACTATGGTAGCTGCGATCGCTGCACCATACCAAGTAAAGACGATGCTGAAGTCAAAAGCCTCCATGAGTTTCCCTACAGGGCCATTTTTTCCAAAAAATAGCAGCAACAAGAAACCGACAACCGTGGGCGGTAAAATCAGTGGCGCAATAAAGATACTCTCAATCAACGATTTCCCTTTGCCACGATATCCCAGCATCCAATAGGCAGCAGCGATACCCAAGAAGAAGGTGATAAATGTAGCAAGTAATGAAGTTTTGAGTGATATCCAAAGAGGCGATAAATCCAATGGCATAGTTGCGGAGGGAAGAATTAGCTCAATTAATCCCTAATTTACCAACTTTAATTTGAATCTGTTGGTAAAAGTTGGTAAATCATATAATAATCAATGAAAAAATCCCAAAAACAGGATATTGATTTTGGAAAATATGTTTTACTTACATTTTTAGGACTTACGCAAAAAACCTCCCAAACTGTTATTACCACTGAAGTTCAAATGTCTGACGACAAGCCGCCTTGCGTCTACGGCGGAAGCCGCCGCTCCGACTTATATCCGTGTTCTCTGCGTCTTCTGTGGTTCGATTTTCCGTTACCTGTGCGTAAGTCCTGATTTTGTACCAATCTCAATTAGCCCTCTCCCGCCGTAAACAAATTTCCTCTCTTATAGCCAAAGTCCACTCAGGCAGACTTAAACTATTGCTCAGTCTTCTTTAGAAGACTTTAGCTATTAGCCTCAGAATTCATTCTGAGGCGGTTGTTGATCATAGTGCAAGATTCAAAAATAAAAGCACAACAATGTTGTGCTTCCGTAGTTCCTTTGTATTCAGTTCATTGTCACAACATCTTAATTAGTCCAGTTGAGTGCTATAGGCACTAAAACCATAAGCCAAAGTTTCTTTTAAACTATCTGATGGCTTAAGGCTTCTATTGATGGCATTAGCAAACGGCACTGGAATTGCTTTAATGGTTTCCGGCAAAATTGCATATTCTTGCGTTGGTTCGATACTGTATTGGGGACACTTAGTCTTTATCCCAGCAGTCGCTAACATTTCATCTATTTCAGCAGATGTATATTGCTTCAGATAAACTGGATTTCTCACAAATGGATTCAGCCTTCTGATAAAATTATGGATAATATGAGAAGGACAAGACTTGTTGTGAAAGGAATGATTAAAAACGAAAATTCCACCAGGTTTTAGTAAACGAGATATATCAGCCAGCAAATTTCTTAATTGTGCATCTGGAATATGCATAAAGACGCAGTTAGAAATTACCAAATCTATGGAATTATCTTCTAAGGGCAATATTTCAGCCGAATTGCAAATCAAGTTAAATTCAGCTTCAGGAAAAAAATTGTATTCTTGTTTAACCTTGATTAAACGCCGCAACAAAGGTTCAGAAATATCAATTCCGTAATATTTTTCGCATCTCAAGTTTTTAGCTTTAGATAGATGTAAAGGTGCGCGACCATAACCACAACCAATCTCTAAAATAGAATCAACAGATTTATTCAATGGAAATTTGTTCCAAGTACCTCCAGGTGTGCCAGTTAACAGAGTGTAATCTTGTTTGATGGGCGATGTATCTGCAAGTTTTTCAACTTTTTGGGAACCATAGTATGTTTTACCAATTGCGTCCCATTTTTTCTTATGTTGAGTATTATTCAATTGTTCATAGTCGCTAGGAAAATAAATCCCATCTCGTAATTCAAAATCATTCAGACTGGATTTTATATTTGCTAATTGAGACATTATGATTATTCCTCATGAATACTTAAGTCTGTTCCCTGTTATACTCTTAACTCAGCATTAACCGCAAGGGATTTTTACGGAATTGCTCTACTTTAGCCTTTCTTTAAAGTCTATAACTGTTTTCAATTCGATGGAATATGGTTCGTAGGGTAGCACAGCTATGCTACCAAAGCACGTATTGTATCCAAAGGAAAACCGTTGTAATAGCAAGCCCTCATCTGATGAGAGCGGCAAGTTCGTATACATTAGTTGATAGACTGCAACAATCGGAGGCTGGGATGGTAGAAGGGTTACAACAAAAACGGGTGGTAGTTGTAGGTGCTGGTTGGGCTGGTTTAGGAGCAACCTACCATTTGGCAAAACAAGGTTATGATGTGACACTTCTCGAAGCAGGCCCCTATCCCGGTGGATTGGTGGCAGGTTGGCAAACAGCAGCCGGAAAATCTGTTGAAGCTGGCATTCATGGCTTCTGGTATCCTTACAAAAATATTTTTTCCCTAATCAATGAATTAGGAATTAATCCTTTTACTACTTGGACTCGTTCTTCGCAATATTCGCCAGCAGGTTTGGAAGTTGAATCACCGATTTTTCAAGATTTACCGCGACTCCCATCCCCACTGGGAACTTTTCTCTATACTCAGTTTAAACGATTACCACTAATTGACCGTCTGAGCGCCCTGCCTTTACTGTATTCTGTTGTTGATTTTGACAATTCTGATGAAGCTTGGCGGCGCTATGACTTTGTAACTGCCCGTGAATTGTTCAAAGATTTTAACGTTTCTGCACGACTTTACCGCGATGCTTTTGAACCGATGTTATTAGTGGGCTTGTTTGCCCCTGGCGAACAATGTTCAGCCGCAGCAACTTTAGGGATGCTTTACTTTTTTATTCTGGCTCATCAACCAGATTTTGATGTAGTTTGGTGTCGCGGAACTGTTGGAGAAAAAATATTTCGTCCTTGGGTGGAACGGATTGAAAAAGCCGGTGCGCGAGTATTACCTAAGCGCCGAGTTACAGACTTAATTGTTGATAGCAATCATCGAGCAAAGGCTGTGGTTTGCGGTGATGAAGTAATTGAAGCAGATGCCGTGATTTTTGCAGTTGGAATCACAGGGATGAAGAAAATCGTCTCAACTAGCCCTAGCTTACAAAGCCGTGAAGAATTCCGTAATTTGAGCAATTTAGGAGCAATTGATGTTTTAGCAACGCGGCTATGGTTTGACCGCAAAATTGATATTCCACGTCCTTCTAATGCTTGTTTTGGATTCGACGCAAGTACAGGTTGGACGTTTTTTGATTTGAATGCTTTACATGATGAATATCGGGATGAACCGGGAACAGTAATTGAAGCTGATTTTTATCACGCGAATCAGTTTCTCAATTTGAGTGATGAGGAGATTTTATCAATCGTTCAGGGTTATTTAGCAACTTGTGTACCAGCGTTTCGGGAGGCAAAGATAATTGATAGCAGTGTAATTCGGCTACATCAGGCGGTAACTCACTTTGCACCTGGTAGCTATCGTTATATGTTGCCCGCGAAGACAAGTTTTGAGAATGTGTTTATGAGTGGGGATTGGATTGTGAACCGTCATGGTTCTTGGTCGCAGGAAAAGGCTTATGTTACTGGTTTGGAGGCGGCAAATTTGGTAGTGTCTTATTTGGGAAAAGGTCAGCCAGCCGAGATTTTAGCTGTAGAAGAGGATGAACTGCATATCCAAGTGGCGCGATCGCTCAACCAAACTCTACGTGACTTGGGTAAATCTATCTTACCTAACTTTTGGTTACCATAATCCGTAGGGACGCAAGGAGGGAATCATTAATTGTAATCTAAATTCGGTAAGCTAAAGAAAGCTATGCCATACCATTCTTCTAATGTAAATCAAATCACATAAGCTTATGGAGCCAGACTCTTTACAAACCGAGGTGATTCTGACACATCCGCGCGAGTCACTCGGTAAAGTGCAACTTGATTGGACACCCCAACCCGGAAATTATCTCGATTTTGAGGGTAAAACCTACGCGGTTTTAGAACGCCGTCATAAATACCAACTTAAAGCTGGGCGTTACCGCTTGCATAATATTGCCATTTATGTGCAGTCGGCAAAACGACCATCTGAGAAAAGTTTGGTAGGTGGACGTTGGGTAATTGGTGATGCTACCTGCTGCTACAATGCACATTCAGAACTCATTCGCTGTGCAGTCAACCCAGATGGCCCTTGCGAATCTTGCCGCTTTTATGAAAAGTTAGAAGTTAAGAGCTAGGAGTTAAAAAGTAGTTTTTCACTCTCTCCCAATAAAAAGGGATGTTGTTGCAACAGGAATAAGCGGATGTTTTATACCTCTACGAGCCAGGGTAAGAACCATCGCAAAATTCTAAAGGCCAACTTTTTCTAAGACGACAAGTTTCAACGACACTCAAAACAGAGCAATAAGCTTAAACTACCCTCAGTAGTAAGACTTCCATAACTTAATGCCATTCCGTTCAAAATTACTCAACCAACTGATTCCACTTCTTTATTAGGACTCAGTACTGCTCCCAAAACCTCGCCACTTTTGGCCGTATCATCCGAAACCGTGCTTGTTTGTGAGAATTCTGAATCACTTTCGTCAATCTTGGGACGGATCAAAGTCAGAAATATTCCGACTAACACCATTGTTGCGCCAATGAAACTGCGAGTTGAAAAAGTCTCACCAAGTAGCAAAAATGCAAAAATTGCTCCAAATACAGGCTCTAAGGCAAAGAATAGTGCAGCTTTCTGGGCTGATATCCAGCGTTGTGCTAATGTCTGGAACAAAATAACTACGGCAGTGCCAACTAGACCAAGATAAATCAGTACAGGGAAACTTGTTTTAATTGCCTCAAGTTGCTCAGTTAGTTCGGGAATAGCCCACAATATGCCTAGTGCTGCTACAACCCAAAGCTGGATTGTAACGAATGGCATAGGTGAGTATTGTGGCGAAAACACCTCAAGCACAATCATGTAAGCGGCATCGCTGAGGGCAGAACTCAATACCCAAAGGTCGCCAATCATCGGTGTCCCACTCTCCCAAGACATAACCCCAATTCCGACGAAAGCAAACATTGCCCCTAGTGTAGTCCTGATAGATAAGCGCTTGCGAAACAGGATCTCAAACAGGTTTACAAAGACCATATTGAGACTGAAGATAAATGAAGCTTGGTTTGCTGAGATAGTCTCCAATCCAATCGTTGCAGGAGCAAAAATACCGAAAAGTAACAGTCCCATGATTGCCCCGTCACGTACTAGGCTTACATTCAAATTACGAATAAACGGAGTAAGAATTATTGCTGCGATCGCAAAACGAATTGCAAATTGTGTAGCTGGCGAAAAGATAGTCATTGCCTCTTTGACTACCGCAGGAATACTTCCGAAAATTAGTGTTGTAAAAATGACTAAAATAACACCCAGGGTTTGTTTGTTAATTTCTGTGAAAAATTTTTTCATCAACTAATTTTACTAATAGAACTTATGTATTGAGAACTCAATATTTGGTATTCTTAATGTTGGATTGAACACCAAAAAATACCCCCATCCTTTCAAATGAAGGTAATATATATAGCAATCCTAAATCATTTGTGAAAATTACATATCTCTTTCTTCTTTCTTCTCTTTGCGTCCTTCTCTACGAGACGCTGCGCGATGGCGTACTTGGCGGTTCGTTTCCTTATTTATATTTTTCACGACTGATTTAGGACTGCTATAGGAATCATATTTGATTTTTGAAATACACGTAGGGTGTGTTAGCGTCAGCGTAACGCACCAAAAGCTTTGGAGTCAGGTGCGTTACTTGATTTTTTCATAAATCAAATCGGATTCCTATAGTACATTTAAAATGGCTAAATTTGCAGTTATATTTTGGGTGGCTATAGCTACAGCTTACGTAAGAATCGTTTTCCAGAATTTCCCAAGTAAACTTTTCTGAACCGACAAAATACATCAGATCCAAGTTCGTTAACTCTCTTTGTTATATCGTCAAGCAGAGATGAATTGGCATCAATGTTCTCGCAAGCCGTACAGCATCTAGTTGCAACACGAAATTCCAGATTTTCTGGTTCTGTGCCGTAGATTTGCACAGGCCACCAAAAGCACTCCGATGGTTTTACACCTTCTGAATGCAGCCTACACAAATTCGTTTCGGTTAAGAACTGACAACAATCTTTTTGATCGTATAGGTAGAATCCATCGTGTTTAACACATCTGGACTCGAACTCATCAAGTTCACTTGGTGAGTTGTCAGTTAGCCATGAAACAATTGTTTTATGTTCGTCATCAGGCAAGAACAACAGACCCGTTTTGCAGCAGCTAGCTTCAGCTTGCTGACAAGCACTAGTTAGTCTAGGGTTTACAGGATTAATGGGTGTTTTCATCTATCGCCTTTACAAATAAATAAGCTGTAATTGACTTAACAATTAATTTTTAATTCCCGATATGTTTTTAATTGTCGATAGGTGTCAAAAAAACCATCAGAAATATCAGTAACTTCTGAACATAAAACCTTATGAGCTTCTGGTAAATTGTACCAGGGTACAGAGGGACAGATATGGTGAACGTGGTGGTATCCAATATTATGTCCAAAATAATTAGTCAGAAAACCAACATTAGTTCGCGTTCCAGAGTCAGTGCCGTAGTGCTGGTCTATGCTTTGCCAGTAAAGAAAGGTGCTGAAAGTCCATAGGAGGGGAACAAACCAGTACAACAACAAAATATGGAGATTGCCTGTCCAATAAAAGAGGGAAACAACTGGCATCCAAAACAGAAGAACCTTCCGGTCAAAAAATCTGTTGTAATCTGCATTGTGGGTCAAGAATTGGAATTCAAAACCAGCATATCCAATAATCGGCTTAACAAACCAGAGGAAGAAAACGCTATTTTGAGCATTTAAAAAACCCAGGTTTTCATAAGATTGAACTTTAGAATCTTCAGGTTGACCAAAATACTTATGATGACGCGAATGTAGTTCTCGATATTTTGATATTGTAGTAAAAAAAGGAAGTGCATAGAGAAATTCCAAGTAGTCGTTCCACGATCGCCTCGTAAAAAGATTGTAGTGAGAGGCTTCGTGTACGAGAGCTTCTCCTAACCCATACTGGAAAGCTCCGATGAGCCATATCGAAATAATATAGATCGGCAAACTATTTCCCCAAATGCTAAAAGCAGTAATTAGGACGATGCTGCTCCAATTCCTAAATAGTACAAAAAAGCCTCTCCGATCGCTGCGTTCAATAAAGTTTTTAGCTTTATTTACCATTACAAACCTTCTTGAATAGTTAACTATATTAATTATTTCACTTTTAGCGAATTTTAAATATGGGAGTTCTCCCTCATCCCCTTTAACTCCCAGTACCAAACACTTCCCCTACTGTTAAGCGGGTTCCATTAACAAAATCCCATCCTGACTGGGGACGTTTCCCAGCTAGCTGAACCTCGCGTAACAGCAACAAACCTTCCCCAGTTTGGACGATCGCACCAATTCCTTTGGCAATGCTGACTACAACTCCGGGTTTGTCTGATGCATTTGACAAATCAGGCAATTTATGGATCAATTCTTGTAATTTTGGTGGTAGATCGCGATCGCCTACAGAACCAAGGGGAGCAGATGCGGTGATTTTCAACAGGTTGTTACGAAAGGTAGCCGTGCAGTTAGGGTAAAAGCCTCTAATTTGATTGTGTAATTGGATAGCGTTTTTTGACCAATCCAAACCATAATCTTGTTTTTTAATCAGAGGTGCATAAGTAGCTGCTAAATTATCTTGGGGAATTGGTTGAATTTCCTGGCGTTCCAACTTCAACAGAGTTTCTACCAACAAATCCCCACCGATCGCAGCTAGTCTTTCGGCTAAATCTTGGGTACTATCCAATAATCCAATCGGTGTAGTGGCTATTTGTAGCATTGGGCCGGTATCCATCCCCACATCCATTAACATAGTTGTGATCCCCGTTTCTCTCTCACCGTTATACAAACACCACTGAATCGGCGCTGCACCCCGATATTTGGGTAAAATCGAGCCATGCACATTAATGCAGCCCAATTTTGGCATATTTAGGATTTTTGACGATAATATCTGTCCATAAGCGACAACAACAAACACATCTGCGTCTGACTGTTTGAGTTTGGTTAAAGTTTCGGTGTCTTTTTTCACCCGTTCGGGTTGCCATACTGGTAAGTTATGAGCAGTAGCGATCGCTTTTACTGGTGAAGGGATCAGTTTATTTCCGCGTTCCCGGCGTTTATCTGGTTGGGTGACAACTGCCAACACGTCAAATTCTGAATGATTCAATAACTTTTCCAATGTGGGTACAGCAAACTGCGGTGTACCAAAAAATACAATTTTCATTAAGAATTTGTTGTTAATCGTTAGTGATTAATTAATAGTAAATAATATCGGCTGTTTGGTGATACAATATTTTCGTATTGGTGAAACAAAAGGCTGCAAGATTTAACTTAATAGTTAAGTTCATAAGTGTAACAGGTAATATAAATTGCATCTGCCTTTAGTGAGCCTAATCGTTTAGTGGTGTTTCGTCACGATCCGCTAGAGCATCTACCGAGTAAATTTTGTTGTGTTCCTGATAATTTGCCCCAAATTGCCGTTAAATGCAATCGGGTTTCTCAAAACTATTGCATCTTCTAGCTATTTTTGTAGTTTAGATTGCAGTTTATAACTTTGGGTTGCTGATAGCAGTATTTTCTGAGTATGATGTATTGTGGCTATGCTTTACCAGCTTTTCACGTAACGCCTCAAGTTTACCATTATGAGGGTTTGCCCTCTTATATTAGTGTGTAACCTGGCTTGTTTGTTGTGTACTAGCGATCGCTAGTACGATCCCCAATAGCCGATTTATCTTACTCTTGGTTGCCAGCGTTATTGCCTAAACTATACGCTGAATATCCCTTGACTAATACCTGTTTTTGGTGTGGTTAGGTATAGCAACAGCAAGATTAAATATTATGTAGTAATTACTGACTTGTCAGCATAATTACTATACTCGCATATTCTTGTAATAAAATATCCAGTACCTGAGTAATCAAAGGTGTAGACAATGATACTTAATTATTTTTGTAAAACTCTGCAAACTTTGAAGAAAATATCTCGTCAAAGTTTTTAGTTTCTTGTTATACATATAATTACCGCCTGCCCATTGCTGCATAGGTATTGCTTCTCACATAGCAACCGCCCCTCTAGAGAGTCTACAAATGCTTAAACCCCTTTTGCTGTCAGGATGGTTCCGCACGCAACCATTTCTCAATTACGTTGTCGTTGTGATACTGATTGCACCCTTGCTAGGGGCATCGGCTCACTCGTTCCCTGTAAAATCCGAAGTAGCTAAACTAACTTCGATGACTGGAGATTCTGACTCTGTATCAAAGGAAATAGCTGTAGTTGGGGAACCTGAGATAGCTGAAATATCAAAAACAGAGCAAATCAACTTGTTAACAGAAGAATTTGACTCTGTGCCAACACAAAGAACTGCTGTCCAGGAACCACAAGTATTACCAGCTGATAAAATAGAGTCTTTGGCTCAAATATATAGTTCTGTGTCAAGCAGCGATTTAACTATTCCTGATACTTTGGCAGCAGTTGAACTCGCACCATTAACAAATGTTCCTGTTAGTCAGCTTAATTTAATCCGAAAACTCAAAGCTGCTAATATCAAGTCTTTGAAAGGACAAGAAAATTCTTTCTTCAAAGAAAAATTTTTTACTGAATCATTGACAGCAACTGAAGTAGCACCAACTCTTAGAGAATCACAACCAACCATAACAACGGAAATACCTGTTTCTGAACCCCGTGATGAGTCCCAAGCAGAACAAATAGATCCCATAGGTAGTCCTCATCCTATTCCTTGGAAATGGATTACAGCAACTCAAGAGGCTATTGGTTCTAAGGGTGGTTCGGGAGTGCGTCACTACCGCAGCGTACCCGTGGTTTCTCCAGATGGGAAATATGCAGTTTATAGCCGGGTGCAACTGGAGGTAAAACCCCAAATGTACAACAGCCATGTCACCAGCGTTCTGTTTGTCCAAGATATGCAAACCAAGAAGTTGTGGGTGATGGCTTCAACTACTCCTGTTACTGATCCTTTATTAAAGGTAAAGGCTGTAAAGGCGGCGGCATCAGAAGAAACTGATCCGAGTGGTAAAATTGGGGTATTAGTTCCAGTTAGCTGGTCGGAAAAAGGCGATCGCTTCTTAGCACGCAAGTTTGAAGGTATATTTAATACAGGCGATTCTACAGATAGTGCAGTAATTTGGGATCGGCTAAAAAATCACGCTAACACAGTTGCTCCTGCTAATGAGGCAGATGATCATGAGAAAATTGCAGTATTGTTAGGCTGGAGTAAAAGGCAACCGGATCATGTGTTGTTCCGTGCAGGTGAATTAGGTGAGGAAAATTGGCCACTAATGCAAGTTGCTAATGATGGCAAAACTGTAACGACAACAAACGAAGACCAGCCAATTACTTTTGGTAAAAAGGTTACAGAAATTTGGGCAGGCCCACAAGTAGCCTACCGATAATTCTATTAACGAGTCGCAGAAGTCCCCACCTTCAATGTACTCATAAGGTGGGGATTGTGAGCGGGGGATAAGGATTAAGGATTACATCTGGAATTGATTTTTTACACAGTAAAAACTCTCTTCTGGATGTATGACGAATCCCCAAAATTTTCT
>JAHCSU010000141.1 GCA_023522315.1 Nostoc sp. CCCryo 231-06 | reverse complement strand
AATCTTCTTGAATATCAATGTGTTACATCTTGAAGTGCGGAATGTCGGATCTTACTGTATTGCGATCGCTATTCTCGATGTCAAAGAACTGCAACAACAAGCTTGGCAAACCTTCTCTACCTTTACCATTATTCTACTCATTGGGATGTCAGCAATTCTGGTGCTGATGATAGTGATGATTCAGCGAATTGTCTTACATCCACTCCAACGTTTGAATAAAGCCGTTACCGACAGTCTAAGCATTGACCATTTTGTTATGCCCAGTGGATTGCCAAATAACGAAATTCAATTCCTTGCCCATACAATTCAAGCGGCGGCTACACGAGTAGAGGCATACCAGCAACTTGAAGAAGAAGTTGTGCAGCGAAAGCAAGCAGAAGCTGCTTTACTGGAGTCAGAAGCACAGCTACGGCAGCAAGCCCAAGATTTGGAGAAAGACTGTGTATAAAGTGGCAGAAGCACCAACTACATTAGAAATTGTTAAATAGCCAATTTCTGGGGGTTGCTGCAAAATTCTTTCTGCAAGTATCTACTGCAACTGCAAAGCGTAATGGTAAAACTCTTCATTCTTAACGTAATCTCGCGCTTCATAGAGTTTTTGCGCGGTTATGTTAGAAATTTGAGTAGCTAAAATTACTCGAACGGCTCCACTTTTTTTTGAGTATTCTTCCGCAACACTCATCAATAATTTTGCAATTCCCCTTTGGCGATACGACTCTTCCACATACAAATCGTTCAATATCCATACTCGTTTCATCGACACTGAAGAAAAGCTGGGATAAAGCTGAGTAAATCCAACTAATTCCCCATTGTAATTAGCTGCAAACACTACCGAGTCATTATTTTGGAAACGTTCTCTGAGAAACTCCTTAGCAGCTTCAAGGTTTGATGTCTGATTGTAAAAAATTCGATATCGATCAAATAGTACTGAAACACTTTCAAGATGATTAATATTAGCCAAGAAAACTTCCATAACAGTAAGCTTTGATAATTCAATACGGTTCAGTTAAATGCCTCTGCGGTTTAAAAGTGATTTATTGAACCACAGAGGCGCAGAGAACACAGAGAAAAGAGGAATTATTGTCCGAAAATTTTACCTACATTAAAAGGGCTAGTGGGCATTGCCCACCCTACTTAGAGAATTTCCTAGTTGACTAAGACTTTGGTTTATAAGTCGAAGCAACGTGCAATTCTTTCAACTGTTTAGCATCTACACTCGAAGGTGCATCTGTTAACAAACAACGCGCTTGTTGTGTCTTCGGAAAAGCAATGACATCTCGAATGGATTCTTCTTTAGCTAGCAACATTACCAAACGATCTAAACCGTAGGCGATGCCACCATGCGGCGGTGTACCATATTCAAATGCTTCTAAGAGAAAGCCAAATTTACTTTGCGCTTCTTCAGGAGATAAACCGATCGCTTCAAATACTTGCTGTTGAATTTCTCGCTGATAAATCCGCAGACTTCCGCCGCCAACTTCTACGCCGTTGAGTACCAAGTCATAAGCTTGGGCGCGTGCAGTTTTTAAGTCGCTCAAATCATCAGGATGCGGTGCTGTGAATGGGTGGTGCAGTGCTTCTAAGCGCTTTTCGTCAGCATTCCACTCGAACATCGGGAAATCTGTAATCCACAGCAAGTTGATTTTTTCTGGATCAATTAACTCAAATTCTTTAGCGATCGCTTGCCGTAATCTATCTAATGTTTTATTAACTGTAGCAGCATCACCAGCCCCAAACAATAGCAAATGTCCAGCTTTTGCACCTGTACGGCGTAAAATTTCTTCTTTTTGTTCAACGCTGAGGTTGTCTTTAATCGCGCCAATGGTGTCAATTTCGCCATCATCCCTGACGCGGATATAAGCTAAACCTTTAGCACCGGCTTCGCTGGCTTCTTTAAATAAATCACCGCCTGGTTTAATGCGGACATTAGAAATTACATCGTTACCGTTGGGAATGGGTAGGATTTTGACGATACCACCATTAGTAACAGTGTCTCGAAAGACTTTGAAACCAGAGTCTTTCACAATATCTGAGACATCAACTAATTCCAAATCATAGCGGGTATCTGGTTTATCACTACCGTAGCGTTCCATCCCGTCAGCGTAAGTAAGGCGGGGGAAAGGACGCTGTAATTCAATGCCTTTAACTGTTTTGAAGATATGGCAAACTAACTTCTCGTTTAATTCGATAATTTCTTCTTGGGACATGAAGCTCATTTCCATGTCCAACTGGGTAAATTCCGGTTGTCTGTCGGCGCGTAAGTCTTCGTCACGAAAGCAACGGGCAATCTGATAATATCTATCTAAGCCGGATACCATCAGCAATTGTTTAAATAGCTGGGGTGATTGCGGCAAAGCATACCATTCACCAGGATTGACGCGACTGGGTAGAACATAATCCCGCGCCCCTTCTGGGGTAGAACGGGTAAGTATTGGGGTTTCGACTTCAATAAAACCTTCCAAATCTTCCAGATAACGACGCATGGCTTTGACAATTTTATGACGCAGCTGCAAATTTTGCGCCATGCGATCGCGTCGCAAATCCAAATAGCGATATTTCAGCCGCAAGTCTTCCCGCACTGTCTCGGTGTCAGCTACAGAAACTTGGAAAGGTAACTGTTTGCGAACAGCGTTGAGGAGTTCAATTTTATCGGCGTAGATTTCTACCTCGCCTGTTGGGATACGGGTATTCAACGATTCTTCGGGACGTTGCGTTACCCTACCAGTGATTTCGACAACATATTCATTTCGCAGGGCGTTCGCCTGCTCGTAAGAATCTGGCGTGCGTTGCGGATCGCTGACGATTTGGACAATTCCAGAGCGATCGCGTAAATCTAAAAATATCACACCACCGTGATCGCGGCGACGGTCTATCCATCCGTAAAAGGTAACAGTTTCTCCAATATGTTCTTTTCGGAGTTCGCCGCAATAGTGAGTTCGCATAAGTCTTAGTTATTGTTTCCGGGCTAGATTGGCAAGCAAATGTCAAAGCTTTCCCATTATCTAGCATCAATAGTAATTGTAGTAATAAACATACAATAATCTCACGCCAATTTGGCAAAGGTCGATTGCGGGAGTGGGTGAAACGCAAAAGCTCAAAGAAAACGCGATGAGGCAAAGAAATTATCGGATACTCTAACCGTGTCCTGCCACCACCATGCTTTCCGTAATATAATGTTTCCGTTTTTACAATATATTTTTGTGTAACTTAACTATGGAACAATACGGTTCAGTTAAGGCTAAAATCCTTTGTTAAATTCAATTTTTTTAACGTAGACGCATTCGCGTAGCGTCTCGTAGAGAAGCGGCTTGCCGCAGGCTACCACAGAGGCACAGAGGACACCGAGAGAAGAAAGAATGCTTAACTGAACTGTATTGAACTATGGAACACAACTAATAACTGTTAATCAGTATCTCCATAAAAATCTTCATCTAATAACTGTTCTATCAGAAAAGGACAATCGAGAGGATATTCTGCGTCCGTTGGTTTTCTCACTCCTAATTTAGCTTTTTTACTTTCTTTGATTGCCAGTTTGCGAGCATCGGCATAGGCTTGAGAAATAACTTCAGTAATATAGTTTTTGAAAGAAGGATTTTCTTCTAAATCCTTTTTTACTCGAAAACGATGTTCTGTGACAGAACTATACCAGCTTCCTTTCATCATCTCAGGAGCATCAGATTGAACGGTTAATTTGAGTAAATGAGCAATCAAGATTGTTAAATTACTAATAAATGACCGTTTCTCTGACTTTCCCATGTCTTCTAATTCTATAAGCAAATGCTCCCAATCTATGTCATTAAAACGATGTTCTTTAATCTGCTCAATAATGCTTTCTCGCCACAGATTAAAATCTTGTTCGTACAGTTGATTGTTCATATATAGCAGTCCTCAAAAAGGAAACGGTGAACAGGGAACTTTAATCAGGCTTTTAGCGGTAATTTTGCTCTTGAGGTTTAACAATTCTTTAGCGCATAGCCTGACGAACATCGTCTTAATCTTGAGCAATCATTTTAGTTACAGTTCTAGAGTTCAAACCCAGGGCTATTTCATTCTCATCTAGGCCGCCTCAGAATGAATTCTGAGTCTAATA
>JAHCSU010000140.1 GCA_023522315.1 Nostoc sp. CCCryo 231-06 | reverse complement strand
GCGGGGAGGGGTGCAATGACTGTGGGAATCACAACTAATTATGCGGACATGATATAATTATTACCCCACGAATGTTTCACAAAAAACGCCAAGACGCTGTTACTTGACTTGGCGTTTTGGCGTGAGATGATCTTCAATTAGCTGGTAAACACCTCAGCAGGTAAGCGACTAAAAGAAAGACGCTCATTTTGCACATCTACAAAGATGGTGTTGCCATCGGCAAATTCACCGCGCAAGATGGCTTTGGCGATTTGAGTTTCTAACTCTCGCTGAATCGCCCGCTTCAGTGGACGCGCCCCATAAACTGGGTCATACCCTACTTCTGCTAAAAAGTCAAGTGCAGCATCCGAGAGTTTGAGGGATATTTTGCGTTGGCGAAGCCCACCGGAGGTATCGCTCAATCTTTGCCGCAATCTTTCCACTTGCAATAGCACAATATGCCGCAATTCCTTCTTATCTAAACCGTGGAAGATGATGATTTCGTCAATCCGGTTCAGGAACTCTGGACGGAAACTATTCCGCATCGCTTCCATCACCCGACGGCGCATTTCGTCGTAGTGGGCGTTATCCCCAGCGACATCAAGAATGTACTGTGAACCGATGTTGCTGGTCATGATGATAATAGCGTTCTTAAAGTCCACCTTATGACCTTGGGCATCAGTGACGCGACCATCATCGAGAATTTGCAAGAAGATATTAAATACATCCGGGTGTGCTTTTTCGATTTCGTCGAAAAGAATCACTGAATAAGGACGGCGGCGAATCGCTTCTGTAAGTTGTCCGCCTTCTTCGTAACCCACGTATCCCGGAGGCGCACCGATTAAACGAGAGACGGCGTGTTTCTCCATATACTCCGACATATCGATTCGCACCAGCGCATCTTCGCTATCGAACATATACGAAGCCAGCGCTTTCGCCAACTCGGTTTTACCCACACCTGTCGGCCCAAGGAAAACAAAGCTAGCAATGGGACGATTGGGATCAGCTAGTCCAGCCCGCGATCGCTGAATTGCATCCGCTACAGCTGTGACTGCTTCTTCTTGTCCAACTACGCGGCGGTGCAGTTCATCTTCTAAATGCAGCAGTTTTTCTTTCTCAGATTCCACCAACTTGCTGATGGGAATTCCTGTCCATTTAGAAATAATTTCGGCAATATCAGCTTCTGTGACTTCTTCCCGTAATAGTGATTTACCACTTCTTTGAGCGTTTGCCAATTCAGCTTCTACTGCTTCCAATTGACGGTGCAAACTGGTTAAATTGCCATATTTCAACTCCGCAGCGCGGTTAAGGTCGTAGTCGCGTTCTGCTTGCTGAATCTCTAAGTTGACCCGTTCAATCTCTTTTTTCACAGACTGAATTTTGTCAATGATATCTTTTTCAGATTGCCATTGAGTATTCAGTGTTCTTTGTTCTTCTTTGAGATCAGCAATTTCTTTTTCCAATTTTTCTAGACGTTCACGAGAAGCTGCATCACTTTCTTTTTTGAGCGATAGCTTCTCCATTTCCAATTGCAGAATCTTGCGATCAATTTCGTCGAGTTCTTCAGGTTTGGAGGTAATCTCCATTTTTAATCTCGCGGCGGCTTCATCCACCAAATCAATGGCTTTATCAGGAAGGAAGCGATCGCTAATATATCGACTCGACAATACGGCGGCGGCAACTAAAGCACTATCAGAAATCTTCACCCCGTGGTGGTTTTCATAACGTTCTCTCAACCCGCGCAAAATCGAAATACTATCTTCTACACTGGGCTGATCGACATAAACCTGCTGGAAACGTCTTTCTAGTGCGGCATCTTTTTCGATATGTTTGCGGTATTCATCCAGAGTTGTCGCCCCAATACAGCGCAATTCGCCTCGCGCCAACATCGGTTTTAATAAGTTACCAGCATCCATCGCGCCTTGGGTTGCACCAGCGCCGACAACGGTATGAATTTCATCAATAAATAAAATAATCTTGCCGGTAGATTCAGTAACTTCTTTTAATACTGCTTTCAAACGTTCTTCAAATTCACCCCGGAATTTTGCCCCTGCAATCAAAGCACCCATATCTAAAGAAATCAGCTTGCAGTCTTTGAGGGATTGAGGTATATCACCTGCAATAATGCGCTGTGCTAATCCTTCTGCGATCGCAGTTTTACCAACACCCGGTTCACCAATTAACACCGGATTATTCTTGGTGCGGCGTGATAAAATTTGGATGGTGCGACGAATCTCATCATCCCGCCCAATCACTGGATCGAGTTGACCTTTACGCGCAGCTTCTGTAAGGTCACGCCCGTATTTTTCCAGTGCTTCATATTTGCCTTCTGGATTTTGATCGGTCACTTTTTGGCTCCCCCGAACTTGTTTAATAATATTTTTGAGTTTGCCTTCGTCTAAACCAAACTCTTGGAATAAACCTTTGCCAAAGCGGTCATCTTTAGCGTAAGCCAGCAATAAGTGTTCAATTGAAATATATTCATCTTGAAACTCTTTGCGATAGCCGTCTGCCCGATCTAGAAGTGTATCCAAGCTGCGTCCCAAGTAGACAGAACTGCTGGTACCGGATACTTTCGGTTGACGTTGGAAAAATTGTTCAGTGCGATCGCGCAGTTTTTGGAGGTTAACACCCGCCTTAGTGAGAATCCCAGTTGCTAGACCATCTTGTTCTAGCAGCGCTTTCATCAGGTGTTCGCTTTCAATTTGCTGTTGTTGATATTGTTTAACAATATCGGGGGTATGGGCGATCGCTTCCCAGGCTTTTTCTGTAAATTGGTTAGGATTAGTAGGTTGCATAGGCTTTTTCAGGAACGTAGAGGCGCAGCAGCTTGTTGCAGGCTACCACCAGAACTCCAAGTAAAGAAAATTTCTGTTCTTAATAAATATTGTATGAACAGCAGAGCGATCGCCTAGATCGGTGTTCACGTCTTGTAAAAGTGGTATTTTCCCCTAGTTCCGATTTTCCCATGTGCGATTTTTGTTTATTGCAACGAGTCAGGGAGGTGTTGGAGCGATCATCGGCTTGCAGATAAAGTCTTACCATCCAACACAATATGGATATTAATCAACAAAAAGAACAATTTAGCATCAGCTATATTAGAGCGATCGCTGCCGTTGCAGGTTATTCTTTATATAGACCAGAAGTTGATAACGACAGTGTAGATTTAGGCATAGTCAGCAGAGGTGGTACAGGTAAAATCCTTTCCCCTAGACTAGAACTACAACTAAAGTGTACATCCAGAGGTATTCTGGATGAAAACTATATTAAATATCCCCTCAATCTCAAAAATTATAACGATTTAAAAATCAATGCCCTTGTTCCTCGGATTTTAGTAGTCGTTTTAGTTCCCGAAAAAATAGCAGACTGGATAAAACAAACAGAATCCGAACTGTGTCTTAGACATTGTGCTTACTGGGTATCCTTGCGCGGAATGCCAGACACCGAAAATACAACCAATGTTACTATTGAAGTACACCGTAGTAATCAGTTTACGCCAGATGCACTCCAAGCCATCATTCAACGCATTAGTTTTGGAGATTTGCCATGAAAGTTACTATTAAAGATAGTCAAATACTCAAAACTGTTAACCCTGATGTGGTACAGGCGCACTTGCAAGCAACAGGTTGGTATGAAACAGGGCGTATATATAATAATACCGGGGCAATTTGGCGACTGAAAAAAGATGCCGCCGATGAATATGAAATTTTGCTACCTCTTCAACATAGTTTAGGAGATTATGCTGAAAGAATCAGCGATATATTAAAAACATTAGAGATAGTAGAAAATCGTGACCAAGTTAATATATTAAGTGAATTTATTACCAATTATCCCAATTTTACCGTACAAGGTGTGATTACACAAATTGCCACTCCTCAAATTGATAAACTTAGTGGAGAAATTACTTTACTATGTACAGTTTTTGATAAATTGCAAGAAATCAAAACCGAACTAGCAGACCATGATTATATCTTAGCGATTAAAGCCTATCAGGAGCGTTTACCAATTCGCTGCACAGGCGATTTAGTCAAAGAAGACAATCGTTTTATCCTTAAAAATCCTCAAAATTGGCAAATTGAAAAAATCTAACTACGGCCTATCAATATTTTTAGGTTTTTCTAGATGACTTCTGATTTTAAGAGTTGCGCGATGCCTTCTCTGCAAGACCCTACGCGAATGATGATGACAAAAATGATTTTGTCTTAACCTCTCACGGATGCTCTACGGTCGGTGTTGTCAAAAGCGATTGAGTAAATACGATACAGATATACAGGATTAGTGATGGATCAACTTAAAAAGGAACGTCTAGAAGCAAGGGGTTGGAAGGTTGGCACAGTTTCAGAATTTTTGGAACTAACGCCAGAAGAAAATGCTCTGATTGGAATCAAACTAGCACTCAGCCGGAGTTTAAAAGCACGACGACAAAAAGTAATGACACAAGTTGAATTAGCCGAGAGAATTCACTCAAGTCAACCGCGTGTTGCTAAGGCAGAGAATGGTGATGCTTCAGTTTCAATTGAACTGTTGATACGTGCGATGCTGGCAACAGGTGCAACCCTTCAAGAAATTGGAAAGGTTATTGCCGAAGCTGGCTGAACCTCAGCATAAATCTAAATGCGTACACCAAGCATGACGTTTAAAGTTCTTCCACCCTCACACAGAGTTACCATGATCCCAGGTCGCCTAGTGGATGCTGAAAATGATTGACCCCTACGACTTTGAAGATGATGACTTTGACTTTGAGGATGAAGATTTCTTGAAAATAAAACCCATCAGCCAAATGACTGAAGGGGAAAAGCTACAGCGATTTAAGCGGTTCTTCGACAGCAGTAGCCGTGCGATGTTGCAAGACTGTCTATTTCGCATCGTCAATTACGAAGATGGTACGGGCACGTTAGAAATTCTTTGCCCTAATGAAGTTGTAAGACAACGACTTTCCAAGAAGAAGCGCAAAATTACCAACAACATCAACACCTGCTGGAGCCATATCAGATGGTTTTCGCTATGTGTCCAGCAAGATAGTGAGTTGCATTGTCAGAAGTTTACCCGTAATGGTGATTTGCTTCGATCTTAGCTGGGGACTGGGGAAGCAGAGGAGAGACAATTGAGTAATGACAAAAAAACAAAAATTTCCTTACCTAGTTGGTTCTAAGTGGACGGCACAGCAAAAAGTTGATGGCTGGCGGCACTTTCAAGTAGTCAATCGTAAAAATCAGGCTAATTGGGTTTACGCCGAAATGGTTGCTGCTTGTGATCCGAAAGTCCGTTTTTGGATAAATGCCAAATTATTACAAGATAACTCCCAGTGGCAAGCTGGCTGGCAAACATTACAGGAAATCCACGGACTTGAAACTGAGGTGTCATGATTTGCCTCGTTCCTCGTTCCCAGTCTCTGACTGGGAATGCCCATCAAGAGGCTCCGCCTCGTTCACTGGCAATAACACGCATTTCCAGGTTCTACCTGCAAACGAGGTTGTAATTGGCACAGCCGAAAGATTTTAATAATCTTAGACAATATTTGGCAATTTAATAATTTTTTACAAAATCATACTAACTTACTCTCAAGCAGCAATTAAAGGGTCTTAGCTACCGACCGAAAACTGCCAATTTATCTGCGATACCTTCTCTACGAGACGCTACGCGTAGCTTGCTTCCCGAAGGGTACGGTGAGCTACGCTAACGCAAATTTGAGTAATATTTCCAGCATAGGGCTGCATATACCTCTCTTTACCCTTGAACCAGCGCCCCAATACCTTGAAAACAAGTTGTACTACCATCAGCTAATTCTATGAAAAGCATTCAAAAAAGCCGATTTTAGATTTTTGTATTTTGTAACTATTTTTATAAAAATAATTATTAAAAACTTTTTATAGCCTTTTTTTAGAGGTAATCAAGTCTTTAAGCCTCATAAAAGTCCAAATAGATATAATTATGATTTAATTCATCGGATAAGACCGTTTTACAAATTAAGAGCCACTTTCTTTTCTATGTAATTTGCCCAATAATGACATTCACACACCTCACGCATCGCCATCTCAGGACAGGTGAAGGCAAATGTTTGAGCCACAAGTTTGACAAGAAGCTATAAGAGGCAAATAAAAGTGAAACTAGCAGTCTACGGAAAAGGTGGTATTGGTAAATCCACGACTAGCTGTAATATATCCGTCGCCCTAGCTAAACGTGGCAAGAAAGTGCTGCAAATTGGTTGCGACCCCAAACATGACAGTACCTTTACCCTGACTGGGTTTTTGATTCCGACAATTATCGACACCCTCCAAGAAAAGGACTATCACTACGAAGATGTCTGGCCGGAAGATGTAATTTACAAAGGCTACGGCGGTGTTGATTGCGTAGAAGCTGGTGGCCCACCTGCGGGTGCTGGGTGCGGCGGCTACGTAGTCGGTGAAACCGTAAAATTACTTAAAGAACTCAACGCCTTTGATGAATACGACATAATTCTTTTTGATGTTCTGGGTGACGTAGTTTGCGGTGGTTTTGCAGCACCACTCAACTATGCAGATTACTGCCTGATTGTTACAGACAACGGCTTTGATGCTTTGTTTGCTGCCAATCGGATTGCTGCTTCAGTCCGCGAAAAAGCCCGAACTCACCCACTGCGTTTAGCTGGGTTAATTGGCAATCGCACCTCCAAGCGCGACTTAATTGAAAAATATATAGAAGCAGTGCCCATGCCAGTTCTAGAGGTTTTACCTTTAATTGAAGATATCCGTGTTTCCCGTGTGAAAGGCAAGACTTTGTTTGAAATGGCAGAGCAAGATCCTTCCCTAGACTACGTTTGCGACTACTATCTCAACATCGCTGACCAAATTCTGGCACGTCCCGAAGGTGTTGTACCTAATGACACACCAGATCGTGAGTTGTTCTCTTTGTTATCCGATTTTTATCTAAATCCGGGTAAACCCCAGGTTCCTAATTCAGAAGAGGAACTAGACTTGATGATTGTATAAATCACCAAGTTCTCAGGATGGGGGACAATAATATGGCATTCTTTGACAGCTTTACAGATTCATTAAAGCAAAAGTGGTTGCAATTTTTCCAGAACAATCGGGACTGGATTACCCTGCACATGCAAGTGGAATCGGTGTACACCCCTGATGGCGGGAAGCGACCACCTTCTTACCTCATCCTGGGAGTTGTTAACGCCCTAGAGCCAAAACTAGCGCAGTTAATGTTGCCCTTTGCCAAACTCAATCCTGATGCTGATACCCTGATTGAAGTGCTGGATTTGCATTTTGACCCAGATTTCGCTCTTGGTAATCGCTTCGTAAACCCGGAAGTAGAGAGATTCGTAGAAGAAGCAGCAGCTGTCATTGACGAAAAGCGTGAGGATGAAACATTGACACATTCTCATACAAATGGCTTTGCGTCGGTGGCGGTAGTTCAAGAGTTCACAATTGGGGATTCTGACGAGCAAAGCCTAGAACTCAGCGATTTAGAGGAAACCGAAGATGCCTTTGGTGATATTTCCTTATCCAACGGACACGACTCAAAAGAAGAGTCTCTCGAAACCTCTAGTTTAGAAGCAGATGAGTTTGGGGACATGGGCTTCGGTACAACAGCTGCAATGGAAATCAAGCTCGATGAAGACGAGGCGCTTGAAGATAGTCCACTAGATGAGAATGCGTTTAAAGACGTGTTGTCAGATGTCTGGAGTGATGAAACAGCTTTACAAAAAACTGAAGAAAGTAACGATTTTTTGGGGGAAGAACTGCCAGCAGGCGTTTTTGATGAATCAGAAATTGCCCGTCTCTTCCCCAACGCTTAATTAATAAGTTAGGAGTTAGAAGTTTAGAAAAGTTAGGAGTTAGGAGTTAGGAATAAAAACTCATAATTCATAACTCCTCACTATTAACTCATAATTTCTAACTTATTACTCCTAACTTTAAAAATCAAGGGGAGAATAAACAAAAATGACTGTCGCTCAACAACCAGAAGCTTTAAGCTTTGAATGTGAAACTGGAAATTACCATACCTTTTGTCCAATTAGCTGCGTGGCGTGGTTATACCAAAAAATTGAAGATAGCTTCTTTTTGGTGATTGGGACAAAAACTTGTGGCTACTTCCTGCAAAATGCGATGGGGGTGATGATTTTTGCTGAACCCCGCTATGCAATGGCAGAGTTGGAAGAGGGGGATATTTCGGCACAACTGAATGATTATGAAGAGTTAAAGCGGTTGTGCTTGCAAATTAAACGCGATCGCAATCCTAGTGTAATTGTCTGGATTGGTACTTGCACCACCGAAATTATCAAAACCGATTTGGAAGGTTTAGCACCGAAGCTGGAATCCGAGATTGGTATTCCCATCGTTGTAGCGCGGGCAAATGGTCTAGATTACGCCTTCACGCAAGGGGAAGACACTGTATTGGCTGCTATGGCTAATCGTTGTCCTGATAAGGCTCCTGTGGCGGAAACAGAGAAAATTGAACGAAATGCGATCGCTAAATTGCTAAACTTCGGTAAGAAGAAGGAAGATGTCGCCCAAGATGAATCTGAGTACGTAGATCAGCCACCACTGGTTCTATTTGGCTCCCTTCCCGACCCCGTAGTGACTCAGTTAACCTTGGAACTGAAGAAACAAGGTATCAAAGTTTCCGGCTGGCTACCCGCGAAGCGCTTCACTGAACTGCCAGTACTGGAAGAAGGATATTATGTCGCTGGTGTCAACCCCTTCCTCAGCCGCACAGCTACCACCTTAATGCGCCGCCGCAAGTGTAAACTCATTGGCGCACCCTTCCCCATTGGCCCCGATGGAACCCGCGCTTGGATTGAGAAAATCTGCTCGGTGTTCGGTATTACTCCCAAGGGTTTGGATGAACGGGAAGCACAAATTTGGGCAGGCTTGGAAGATTATGTGAAACTGATTCGCGGTAAGTCTGTATTCTTCATGGGTGATAACTTGCTGGAAGTTTCCCAAGCAAGATTTTTAATTCGCTGTGGGATGACAGTTCACGAAATCGGCATTCCCTACATGGATAAACGCTATCAAGCTGCTGAGTTGGCGCTGTTGGAGAAAACTTGCCAAGAAATGAATTCACCTCTGCCAAGGATTGTAGAGAAGCCGGATAATTACAATCAACTTCAGCGAATTTATGCGTTGAAACCAGACTTGGTAATTACTGGTATGGCTCACGCTAACCCGTTGGAAGCACGGGGTATTAATACTAAGTGGTCTGTGGAGTTCACTTTTGCTCAAATTCACGGCTTTACGAATGCGCGTGACTTGTTAGAGTTGGTGACTCGTCCGTTGCGTCGCAATAATAATTTAAAAGATTTGGGTTGGGATAAGTTGGTGAGAGAAGAAACGAAGATTTAGATTTGGGTTTGGATTGAGCAACAGCGTAATACTATGTTACGGGCGAACTTTTCGGGTTCGCCTTTTTTACGAACCGCAGAGGCGCAGAGAACACAGAGGAAGAGGAGATCAAATTGGAAGAATTAAAAATGCTAAAATTTGTATATTAGTTTTAGCCTTTAACTTAATGGAAATTACAAAATTATCTCCTCAAGGACAAGTAATTATTCCCGAATCTTTGCGAGAAGCTCATCAATGGGAAGTAGGCCAAGAATTTATTATTATTGATATGGGTGATGGAATTCTTTTAAAGCCTAAGAAACCTTTTGCAGTAACTAAATTAGATGATGTAGCAGGCTGTTTAAAATATCAAGGAAAACCTAAAACTCTTGAGGATATGGATAATGCGATTCGCCAAGGTATAGAGGAATCGTGGCATGATTGCAGTTGATACAAATATAATTGTTAGATTTTTGACTCAAGATGATGAATTGCAGTTCCAAAAGAGCAGAGAAATTTTCCAGACTCAAGATATTTTTATTGCAGATACGGTAATCCTTGAGACTGAATGGGTGTTAAGGTTTGCATATAAGTTGAAACCAGATGAGATATGTACAACTTTGAAAAACCTTTTTGGTTTACCTAATATTTACTTGACTAATCCTAGTTTAATTGTTCAACTAATCCAATGGCATGAAAATGGCTTAGATTTTGCTGATGCTTTTCATCTAGCTCAAAGTCAACACTGTTCTAAATTTTATACATTTGATGAAAAGTTTATTAAAAGAGCGAAGGGGCTAACGCAGTGCGAAGTTAAAAAGCCTTTGACTTAGGTGGGAATTATCCAGAACAAATGTTTTAGATAGAAATACTAGAGAATTAGTAACTTGTCCCCTATGTCTGAATAATAATTTGAAAGATTTGGGTTGGGATTAGAGTGAATTATGCTTAAAGATATTATAGAAGTTATTCCTCACGATAACTATCAACTCTATTTGAAGTTTGAAGACGGAAAAGAAGGTATTGTTGATGTTAACCAGTTAATCGAATTTACAGGAATTTTTGCACCTTTAAAAGATTTCAACTATTTTAAAACTGTTAAAATTAATAGTTAATGGGGAACAATTCACTGGGATAATGGCGCAGATTTAGACCCAGATGTTCTTTATTCTGTGGTTACTAACCAATCTATTCCCACATATAGAAATCATCTGGAAGAATATGAAAAAGCTTGGAGTTAAAACAGAAACAATTCCAGAATTTGGTGATTTATTAAAGCCTAGTAATTTTTTTTCAGTAACTAAATTAGATGATGTAGCAGGTTGCTTAAAATATCAAGGAAAACCTAAAACTCTTGAGGATGTGGATAATGCGATTCGCCAAGGTGTAGAGGAATCGTGATTTAAAAGTAGAAAAATATGTCAAACCTGATTAAAAAAGCTAACAAGTTTCTATTCCCTAACTCCAGAACTCACCATGACTCAAAAAACCTATCAACTCCCCCTAACCTTCGAGCAAATTCTTAATCTTGTCCTACAACTTCCCGCACAAGAACAAGAACAACTTATTCAAGAAATAAAGAAAACCTCTTCAAATAATAAAGATGAAGATTTACTTAGTGTTTTTGAGAGAATCGGCAGAAATGCTCAAGCCAAAGGATTAACTGAAGAAACTCTAGAAGAATTACTCGCCGATGAATCATAAACTAATTGTCATTGACACAAATGTTTTACTTAGTGCTGCTCTAAGTCCTAATGGAACAGCCCGTAAAGCCCTAGATAAAGTCTATAAAGAATTCAAAATTGCTCAAAGTTCAGATGGAAGGCTGTAACTCTAAAGGTTTGGATGGAATGATATATATCAATCCTGCGCCATCTGGTTTAATTTCTGTGGATGGAGTTAATTTAAGCCAGTCATGAAAGCTGATTCCTAATTGGGATATTGCTTGTACTTCTGTTTGGTAAGATTTAAAACGGCAATGGGTTTCTATTATAGATTCGACCGCTTCCATAACTTTGGGAAGACGTTTATCTGCTTCCTGTTTTAAATCCTTATGATCTGGGCCGAACCAACCTCCTTGAACTTCATCACGAGTTAAAATGGCTGGCGGTAGTGAATCTACCCATTTATATGTATAATATAACTCTTGTCCCATTTTAAATAAGTTCTCACGTTGCAT
This sequence comes from Nostoc sp. CCCryo 231-06, assembly GCA_023522315.1. Taxonomy (GTDB): domain Bacteria; phylum Cyanobacteriota; class Cyanobacteriia; order Cyanobacteriales; family Nostocaceae; genus Nostoc. Next base: position 14,703 of record JAHCSU010000140.1, on the reverse strand, counting down.
CTCAAAAACAGCATTTTCATCCAAAGTTGGGTCAATCCATTGGTAAATTCGCGTTAGCCTACGCAAATCTATCTGACCTTTGTAACAAGGCTGTAAGTATGCTGCTGGGTTAGAAGTGAGTACAATGCCAATATATTTTTTAATCCGTGAACGCAAAACTTTTGCTCCTTCTTGAAAGCGGCGAAGTGCTGTATCGTGTTCTTCTAATTCTAAATAACAACGTGCTTCAGCTAGGTAGGCTAAAGATAAAGTCAGCAGATATTCATCAGCAATTTGGCTTTTTTGCTCAATTTCGATATCGGTGTATTCAGCATAAATATGCTCTGCTTCTAAAAAGCGGTTAATAGCTTGTAGGGCGCTGCTTCTGCGATTTTCAGTTGTGGTCATTGTAAAGGCATTAGTTGCTAATTCGATTGCAGCACGAAAATTAGCATAGAAACTAAGGTCGATTTTACGGTTAATGTTATTTAACAGTTTTTGTGCTTGTTGTAAGCTTTTTTCTAATTCCTTAAGCCGTTGTGCTATCACAGCAAAGCCTATAACTGAGACACCCAGGTTAAGTATACTGACTGCACTAGTTACCTGCAAAATTCCTTGAGTTACTTGCAGACTTCGCCCAAGTTCCTCTAACTGTTTTCCAGTAGAATCATTTGCTCCCTGCTCCCGTAACCAACTAACGATTTGTTTTGTGTTTACATCTCTAATTACACCCCCAACTCGTTCAAAAGTTCCATCTGCAATTCCTTTCACAATCCAATCAGCAAGGATAAAGGTTGCTGTCACTGGTAAACTCATAATTTTCTCCTAGTTGCTAAAATTTCAGCAGCGTGATGTCTGGTAGCCAGTTGCTTCGATTCTGCACAGCAAATACCTGCGCTTTACTCAGTATTCCCAATTTGAGTTCTATTCTCTCTAATAGCGATCGCTCTTTTTAATAAACCGCCCACGCTAACAAAGAAAAGCGATCGCTCAAATCTCATCTCAATCAGATACAGTTAGAATATGGTGGTAAATATGCGAGTAAACAAAAAATATGCTTAGTGGAATTAAGCAAAAGGCTATTGTCGGAAAAGATGGCAAGATTGAACTTTCTGCAACTGAATTACCAGAAGGAACTGTTGTAGAAGTCATTGTGTTAGTTGAAACACTAACTGAAGAAGATGAAACTACCTATCTTCTGAAATCAAAAACTAACAAAAAACATCTACTCAAAGCTTTGAAAAATGTACAAAAAGGAAACCTAATTTATGTCGATTTAGATGAGTATGAAAAAAGTTGTCTTTGAACTAGAAGCTTTTGAAGAATTAGGTCAGTGGGCAACAGAAGACAAAAAAATCTTCAAAAAAATATTGCAACTGATTAGAGATATACAAAGAGATCCTTTTGCAGGGATAGGGAAGCCAGAACCATTAAAATATGAATTACAAGGTTACTGGTCAAGGCGCATCACAGATGAACATAGATTAGTTTACAAAATTGAAGAAGATTTGTTAATTATTTTGACTTGCAAATATCATTATGAACAATAAACTTTATTGAGGTGGGGATATTTTTTTAGTTAAGGCGATCGCACTTTTTAACCAAAGGATGCAAAGCAAAACAAGAGAGCGATCGCAGATACAATCATAAGTAAAAGGCAAGCGGGTAGAAAATGGCTGAAATTATCACCAAAATCTATGAATAAAACACCATCTCCCGATGAAAGTAAGCAAATGCTTAAGTGGCTAAACCAGAATCGCCAAATGTTATTAGATTTATATAAAAATCAATATGTTGCTTATAATGCTAATGGCTTAATCGCTCATAGTGAAAACTTGCATGAAGTTCTAGAATTGGCAGAGGCTTCAGAACAGCTATTTGTAATTTACTTAGTTCCGCGTCGCACTGCTTCTATCCAAATTCTACCAATTCGCTTTGGTACAATAGCTCGGCATGATTGGCAACCAAATTATTATGTAAAACTCAAGCATAGAGATATAGAAGTTTCTACAATAATGTTAGTAGACTCTGGTGCTGAATTAAGTTTAATTTCCTTTAAAGTCGGTCAAGATTTAGGCTATGCTTTGGCTGATGCAGAATCGACATTATTAGCAGAAACCATTGGCGGAAGAGTTGAGTATGTTTTACGTAATCTTGAAATGACAATTGATGAACACAGTTTTATTGCTACTGTGGCATGGTTACAAACTAATACAGGTGGAGAGCAATTACTTCTAGGAAGAGAAGTTGTATTTGATAAGTTTAATATTGAGTTTAGGCAAGCTGATGAACAAATTATTTTTAAATGGCGTGGAGATAGCTAATTAGTTAACCACAGACATTTCTCACAACTTGCAAAAATTCGCGTAAAATAGAGGTCAAAAGTAGCGCAGAGATTTTAGAGAATTTGTGATAAAAATTTGCGTGTTCTTTCTTCTTTGGGGTTGCTGAAAAAGGTGTCTGGGGTGGCTGACTCGACGAGGGAACCGCTATCCATTAAAATAACTCGATCGGCGACTTCACGAGCGAATCCAACTTCGTGGGTGACGACTACCATTGTCATTCCATCACGGGCGAGATTTCGCATTACATCTAAGACTTCTCGTACCATTTCTGGATCTAAGGCTGAGGTGGGTTCGTCAAACAGCATAATTTTGGGTTGCATGGCTAAAGCACGAGCGATCGCTACTCGTTGCTGTTGTCCACCCGACAACTGTCCTGGATATTTCTGCGCCTGTTCTAAAATCCCTACTCTTTCTAATAGTTGCATTGCCAATTCTTCGGCTTTTGCTTTTGGCGATCGCCGTACCCAAATTGGTGCTAAAGAGATATTTTGCAATACTGTGAGATGAGGGAATAAATTAAATTGCTGAAATACCATTCCCACTTCTTTGCGAATCGTTTCAATATTTCGCAAGTCATGGCTGAGGGTAATACCGTCGATTTCAATTTTTCCCTTTTGGTATTCTTCTAGAGCATTAAATGTGCGGATAAAGGTAGATTTACCTGAGCCAGATGGGCCCATCAATACTACTACTTCTCCACGATTGACTGTCAAGCTCACACCCTGAAGAACATGGAACTTTCCATACCACTTATGAACATCTTCAGCAACAATTATTGATTGTATTTTTGACATAATTACAACTCCTAACTCCTAACTAATTACTCAACTGTCTCTCTAACCGTCGAGAAGCTAACGACATTGAGTAACAAAATACCCAATAAATAAATCCAATAAATAGATAAACTTCTGCATAGCGTCCGAGAAATTGTGGTTGTGCCAATATGGAACGCGCAATACCTGTAAGTTCCACCAATCCCACTAAAGATAAGAGGGAAGTATCTTTAAATAAGCCGATAAACTGACCAACGATCGCAGGAATAACGGTACGCAATGCTTGAGGTAAGACGATTAACAAAACCACCAAGGCTGTATTTAATCCTAGCGCTTTTGCAGCTTCAATTTGCCCGCGAGAAACTGATTGGAGTCCACCGCGCACGTTTTCTGCCATGTATGCAGCGCTAAATAAAACCAATCCAGCAATTGCTCGCAATACCCGATCTACACGCACATCTGCTGATAAAAATAAGGGAAGCATTACCTGAGCTAGGAACAAAATCCCAATCAGTGGTACTCCCCTAACAATTTCAATGTACAGGATGGAAAACCAACGTACTACAGGCAAATTGCTTGTGCGTCCTAAACCCAGTAAAACCCCAATGGGAAAGGAAAGCACAATACTGACTGCTGCCATTAGTAGGGTAAGTAGCAAACCGTTCCACAAATTTGTAGATACAGGCTGCAATCCAAATCCACCACCAATTAACCATAAAACTATCGGGAAAGATAATAACCATAATAGGGAAAGCCAAGGAGTTAGTACTTTAGTAAAGTTTCCTCCAAGCCAAAAACCTGCAAATAGTAAAACTGCAATTAACAATAACCAAAGGCGGGATGTAAAGTCTAGTGGTAAAACAATTAAGAAAACGCTGATGATAAAAGCAAATAAAGCAATCCCACGTTTTGTTAACTGTTGCTTACCAAAGAATACACCGCCAGTTATAGCGCCTAAAGTCGAAGCGATCGCCAGTACAATCCAAGTTCGCCAATATAGCGTTTGCGGAAATCTACCAACTAAAAATAAACGTAAATTAACCTGAATTACCGCCCATTGTGCTTGAGTAGTTGCCCAAGTTAGAATTCCTCGCACTACCCAAAACAGTAACACCAAACAGACAACAGTTAACAAGCTGTTGTACCAAGTACTGAACAGGTTTTTACGTAGCCAAGTTAATTTGTCGTTTGTCATTGGTCATTTGTCATTTGTAAAGACTCATACTTTAACCTCAGAAACTCAACTTCCGAGTTCAGAGGTGCAACTTCCGAGTTCAGAGGTGCAACTTCCGAGTTCAGAGGCTCAACTTCCGAGTTCAGAGGCGCAACTTCCGAGTTCAGAGGTGCAACTTCCGAGTTCAGAGGCTCAACTTCCGAGTTCAGAAACTCAACTTCCGAGTTCAACTGCTTCCTTATCTCTACTTTGCCCCCTCATCTCCCCCATTCCCCTTACCTCTCTTTAATTTGCACGCTGCGATTGAACAAATTCATAACTACAGAGATGGTTAAACTCAGGGTGAGATAGGTGAGCATAATCAGTAATATCACTTCTACGGCTTTTCCAGTTTGGTTAAAGGTGGTGGAGGCGACAAAATAAATATCGGGGTAGCCGATCGCGATCGCTAAACTGGTATTTTTCGTCAAATTAAGATATTGACTCGTCAACGGTGGAATGATTACCCGCAAAGCTTGGGGAAAAATCACCAGCCGCATAACTAACCCTGGTTTTAATCCTAGCGATCGCGCTGCTTCCCATTGTCCCTTAGCTACTGATTGAATCCCACCTCGAACAATTTCCGCAATAAACGCGCCTGTGTAAAAAGTTAATCCCAACAGCAAAGCCGAAAACTCTGGTGATAAGGTAAACCAAGGAAGTTCTAAGCCATTTTGACTAACACCAATAAAACCCCAAAGGGATATCTTATTTTCTGTTCTGGGGAAACTAAGAAAAACAGCAAAGTACCAAAACAGCAATTGCAGCAGGAAGGGCGTATTGCGGAAAATCTCCACGTAAACCATCGTGATATTCCGCACTAGCCAGTTGTCAGAAAGTCGGGCTATCCCAGCACTTATCCCGATAATGGTTGTCAGAAAAATCCCTGCGATCGCCACCCGCAAGGAGTTAATTAACCCCACCCATAAAGCATGACTGTAGGTGTCAGTTGGTTTGTAGCTAATCAGCGTCTCGCCAATATCAAAAGATGCTTGTTGCTTAAGAAAATCAAATCCAAACGAAATACCTAATTGCCGCAAATTGCGCTGGAGATTGCCCCACAGTATTACTACTACAACTGCTGCTAATAATACGGCAACTAATTGCAAACCAATGCGCCAAAAACGAACATCACGCCATATAGACGGTTTTAAATTAGTCATTTATTATTTTTCCCTCTGCTCCCCCTGCCCTCTTCTACCGGAACGGCGGAGAATAAAGCAGTCCCCCTTTGCTCCAGAGTTGATTTTGACCGCGAGCTAGATTTAGCTTTGTCTTGGGGCCGAGGTTGCGATCGTAAATTTCGGCGTAGTTACCGACGTGCTTAATTATTCTGGCTGCGAAGTCGTTAGTTAAGCCGAGTCCTTCGCCAAGGTTGCCTTCGGTTCCTAAAAAGCGTTTAATATCTGGATCACTACTAGCAGTAAACTGACCCACATTCTGAGAAGTAATGCCCAATTCTTCAGCTTTTACTAAGGAATAAACCACCCACTTAACAGCATCTCCCCATTTAATATCCCCTTTAGCAACTGCTGGTGCAAGGGGTTCTGAAGATATCACTTCATTGAGAATCACGTTATCTTCTGGTTTAGGTAAAATCGTCCCCCGCGAAACTAATGCTGAACGGTCAGCCGTAATGCCGTCGCAACGACCTTCGGCATAAGTAGCAAAGGTAACGTTAACGTCTTCAAAGACAACGGGTTTGTAAGTGATGCCCCTTTTCCGCATTTGGTCTGCTAAGTTCTGTTCGGTAGTCGTACCAGTTTGAACGCAGATTGCTTTATCCTTCAGGTCTGCCAGTGACTTAATGTTGCTATTTTTGCGAACCATTATGGCTTGTCCGTCGTAAAAGACCACGGGTGCAAATTCTAGACCTACAGAGGTATCGCGGCTAAGTGTCCAAGTAGTGTTACGGCTGAGAATGTCTACTTCGCCAGTTTGCAAAGCTGTAAACCGCTCTTTGGAATTGAGATTGCGAAATTCTACTGCATCTGGGTTGTCAAATAAAGCTGCGGCGATCGCGCGACAGACATCCACATCAATGCCGCTATATTTACCATCGGTTCCCACAAAGCTAAACCCTGGTACTTCACCACTGACACCGCAAATTACTTGACCACGGCTTTTAATATTATCCCAACGATTTCGAGTTGCTGGTGCTGCTGGATTACTGCCTGGAGTGCCGGGTGTACTTGCTGTTTGTCCTGAATCTCCACTACAAGCAGCGATCGCGCATACTAGAGGTGCGATCGCTAAAATTAAAGCTGAGTTACGCATGAACTTCATAACTTACTAGATAATAAAAAGTGTATTGCTCACTACAATCATTCAGTGAAAACAATTTGTTGCTTGTAATATAAAACTGTACCAGCCTCTGTGCTATATTTATTCGCTTTTAAAAACGGTAGTTGAAGTTTTTACTTATATTTTCAAAAGCCTCAGATGCTTGCATAAATTATCTCAACTTGGCTTCAGCTTTCAAGTTTGATTGAAAATCCTGCCACCATGCTTGATCTAGCAATACATTCATTAAACCTGGAAGATATTATTAAAATTTCAGTGAATTAGTTCTATATACTTCACTGGATAACATTTATAAAAACGCGTTCAGTGCTTCTTTAATAATCAGCAGGAGAACCCCAGAAAATATTATTCACAGCCCAGCATAAAAATCTGTTTTTCCTATCTTCAATGCCTCATGCCCAATGCCCTAATTGCATACTTTCATGCGATCGGAAGTAGCCACACAAACTTAAACAACTACCCCTAGCAGGTTAAACTAAGTCTGGTAACAGCTGCTCCACGTTCCTTATGAGGCTTTTATGGGAGCTAACCTCAAACAGATTGCCAACTATTTAGACAACCTTGGTTGGGACTACCGTTTTGATGACGAAGAAGACCGAATTATAACAGGTGTGGAGGCTGATAACCTAGAAGATTTCCTAATAGTTGTCCAACTGGATGAGGAGGGAAAATTTTTCCGGGTATTTGCCCCTCAAGTTCTGGCAGGAATTCAAGACCATCCTCACAAGGGAGTTATCCTACAGACAATGCTTGCCATTTCCTGGGAAACCAAAATGTTGCAATGGGAGTATGACCCATCCGATGGCGAAATCCGTGCCATTATTGAGTTTCCTCTAGAAGACTCGATTCTCACAGAAAAACAATTTCACCGTTGCCTGAGTGGGTTAATTCAGATTGTGGATAGCATAGCAATACCTCGCCTAAAAGAAGTGATGGCAACAGGTTTTGATCCGGGGAATATAGAACTTGGGGAAAGACTGTTACTCAGTATCCAAGAAGAAGCTCCAGGATTGCTAGATTTGCTAGAAAAGGCAATGGAAGCGCGAAAAAAGCGAGGAAGTTTTCCCAGCGACTGAGACGGATCATCACTTAAATCGCTATACTCCAAAGTGATACCCTCACTATATACTGAAATTTTCTGGGGCTGGATATTATGACATCCTATGCAACCTCCTCTGCTAAAGCGGAAATGAGTGAACTCCGGCGGTTGAAAGGCTTACTACCGCCAGAATTACAGAGCTGGGTCACGGTTGAAGGCACAACTGAGGTCAATCCACCCCTAGTTCGCTGCGAAGAAATTGGTAAAGACCAGGTAGAAATTCAAATTGACTTGGTGAAATGGGATGCCCTCGCAATGGATCAGCGTAATCTGCTGTTCTGGCATGAAGTTGCTCGCGTTCAAAATGACACAATTCCTAAAGATGGTTGGGAAATGGCAGCACTAGCCATCGGTTTAGGTGGTGCTGTAGGTGAATTGTGGGTACAAGATGGATTGCTTCTGGTGTTAGCTTTGTCGCTGTGTGGTGTGTCAGGCTGGCGACTGTACCAAAAGAATAGTGGGGAAAAGCAACTAAAAGAATTGCTCAATGCTGATGAGAAAGCGATCGCTTTGGCAACTCGTTTTGGTTATAGCCTCCCAAATGCCTACAAGAGTCTAGGTAGCGCCTTGAAAACCCTGATTGACAATACTCCTAGTAAGCGCCAACGGTCGAAATACGAAGCAAGGCTCTCTGCCCTCAAACGCAGTGCCAATAAGGCAAAAGCTAAATCCAAAACGACAGATGAGGGCGGGTTGTAATTAGTTAAAAGAGACGCGATGAATCGCGTCTGTACAAGAGTTAAGAGTAGAGACGCGATTCATCACGTCTGTATAGGATTTAGGAGTTAGGAGTTATGAGTGAAATCCAAACTTCAAACTCCTCACTCTTTACTCTGCCTCCAACTGGGAATGCCTACTCAAGGGGCTGCTGCCTTTCTGATTAGCGGCAGCAATGAGCATTTCATAAAATCTTACTTTTTTCTTGACTACATCTTTATCAAACTCAAATTTTACAGCTGGTTCAGCATTTTATGCGTCTGAGGGATCACACGCACATGCTTGAGAAAGCCCTTCATCAAAGCTTGCCAGGTCAAAACTTGATCGGCCGCAGGCGCAAGCATCTGTATTGGGGAGAATTGTTCAGATACTGGCAAAGGCGTAACAGGTTGTAAAAATACTGAGATATCTGGACTAACCTCTGCCACCAGCAAAGCTGAACGTTCCAACTCGGCTGGATCTGTGTTTTGAGACACAATTATCTTGACAAAAACATTTAAATATGAGTCATGACACAACTGGAGAAATTTAGCATGTTCTAGCCAATGACTTTCACCGCTAACACTGGGCAATTTGAAATCCATTCCTACAGAGTCTAAATAGGGAAGAATCATCGCCAGTTGTTCTGGGCGATGTCCGCCAGTTTCTAAATATATAGGTAGACCAGTTCTGGCTCGCACTTCGGGTAGAAACTGCATTAAAAATGGGGCATGAAGAAGTGGTTCGCCCCCAGTTAAGCTAATGCTATCGTGTAGACAAGGTAGATTTTGTCGTTCCACCCATTCGATTAGTATGGGTAGAGAGACAGGGTTAGAGTGGATTTCAAAGTCGCGCAATCCAGGCGATCGCTCTATCCGACAACTAGCAGGTGCATTCCAAGTGTGGACACTATCACAAAAGTGACAGCGCAAATCACACAAAGCAAAACGAATAAATATCTGACGCGTCCCTACATTTAGTCCTTCCCCTTGAATGGCAGAAAAAATTTCAATCAGGCGTGCGGTAGGTGTAACCGTATTTTTAGCAATCATTTCATGAGAGCAACGCGATCGCGCTGCGTCGGCACAACAGCAAGGATGTTTTTTGGCTTCTTGTTCTATTGTGAATCGTCGCTAGCGATCTCCAATCTCAGCCCCGGTAAATCGTAATTAGTCCTTATTACTACTGATTCCAATATTAGGTTAAGTAATTTTCTAGGACAAAATAATGTTTGGCAGATTACATTATACATGGCAACGAAAGTGCAGAGCTTCATGACTAGCCAACCGACAGAAGTCGATTTTCCAGTTAATTCCCTAAACGACACGGCTATAATGCAGATGCCCGCACGGTTGAGCGTGCTGGAGGCTTTAGGCTTTAAGCAAACCTGCCAAAGCTTAATCCAGCCCAATTCACATCCTAAACAAATCATCATTGACTTTCACCAAACTACTTTTATGGATAGTAGTGGTTTAGGTGCGCTGGTTAGTAATTTTAAATACGCCCAGACTAAAGGGATTACATTAACACTGCGGAATGTAACGCCTCAAGTAATGGCAGTCTTAAAACTCACGGGATTGGATCAGGTTTTTTCCGTAGAGATTGTAGACGATGAGTCGCTAATAAAACAAGAAGACTTATTAGATAGTCGGAAGACAACTTCTCGTAAAGTAGAGCAGTTACCCACTACTCACCCTTCTGTGGCATCTTGGATGAAACGGTTGTTAGACATTGTAGGGTCGGTGGTTGGTTTGTTAATTACAGGAGTTTTATTTATTCCAATTGCGATCGCTATTCAAATTAATGATCCCGGGCCCATTTTCTTTAGCCAAATCCGTTGTGGTTGGATGGGGAAACGGTTTAAGATTTGGAAATTCCGTTCTATGTGTGTGGATGCAGAAGCTAAGAAATTTCAAGTTCAAAACCAAGTGCAAGGTGCTTTTTTCAAGAATGAAAATGACCCCAGAATTACCAAAATAGGGCGTTTTTTACGGCGAACTAGTCTTGATGAATTACCCCAATTTTGGAACGTCCTCAAAGGAGAGATGAGTTTAGTAGGCACTCGACCACCGACACCCGATGAAGTGGAACGCTACGAAGTACCAGAGTGGCAACGTTTAGATGTAAAACCCGGTATGACTGGCGAATGGCAAGTAAATGGGCGTTCTACAGTCCGTAGTTTTGAAGATGTAATTCATCTGGATTTGCAGTATCAAAAAAATTGGAGTTTGGTGTACGATTTAAAGCTAATTTTCAAAACTATAGCTATTCTGTTTAATAGAAACAGTGGTGCTGTTTAGCTAATTATCCTTATTCACAATTTTTTGCTATAGTGTTTCTCGTTTACGTGAGGTACACCCGTAGGGGCACGGCACTGCCGTGCCCTTACACTTCGCAATATAATGTTGTACCGCATGTGCATAGGAACCGCTATAACTCCCAATCACAATAATTGTTAGATACACCCAAGCCTAAAAATAGGCTTGGGTAAATTTTAGGTTTACTTACTGTACCATGCAAGAGACATAAAGGACTCTGATGATAGAAAAATCCTATCGATTCTCTAAACTTATCAAAGTAGGCGATCGCTAACAAATAAACCAATGAGGTTTAATAAAATTCCAGAAAATATATGGTTGAATAATCAATCCTAATTTATTTAAAGTGGACTTCCATCCAAATTTAAAATCCCATCATTTATGTTGACTAAAGTCGGATGGTTCTATGGAAGTAAATGGAAAATTTTGATTACCATATTTTTCAGCCTAATACAAAGGCGCAAAGAAAAACTCTGCGCCTCTGAGTGAACTTAACCCACAAACTTCTCAACACCAACTACTTCTATTGGCTGCACCTCTGGCAACAAACGCTTCATGCCTTGCTTAACAAACCCCTGCAAATAACCAATCTGTTGATTTTGCTGAAATACCTTTTGCAAAGTTTGCCGCAAATTCTCCAAATTCAAACCAGTCCCAGAATCTATCGCTATTTCCTGCTGTTGGAAATACTCAATTAGACTCAATCCTGCTACTCTAGTCAGATAAGCTGCACTTACTCCCTGCACTACGCCACCAGCAACAAAGGTAACGGCATTACTTTTAAGAACAGTACTAATAGCCTTTGTAGAAAGTTCAACTAAACCGAGTTTCAGCATTAAACTTCCCATTGTTCCAGCTACGGTTTGTGCTTGTTCTAGGGAAAATTTTTGCTGATAGATATTACCCAAATCCATTACCATTTGAGCATTAATTGCCGCAGTCGCCAAGATGTCAAGGGCTGGTACTGGGTTAGCAAAGGCAGCAGCAGCAGCTATCCATTGATATTGTTCAATAATTGGGGTAGTGCGATCGCGTCTAGTTCCATTCAAGCAGTTTTTCGCCTCAGCTTTCAACAACCCGGCTTTTCTCATGGTTGTTAACCAAACTAGCCGTTGTCCCTGCTGTGCCAAAACTTCACCCAACTGCTGCGTCAACTGCTGGATATCTGGTGCTGGTTGTTCCATCCACTCTTGCACAGAACCATCAGCCTCATGCTTTCGGACTTTGATGGCAATGGGAGAGGCCGCAGTTGCAACTACATTTCCTTGCATCCGCTGTTTTAATGACAGCAAGACGCTGGCGCTTTCATCGGCTAAATACTGATCTTGTTTGTTCAAAACCAGGATTGTGGGCTGATTTCCTGCTTTTAACTGCTGCAATGCTTGAAATTCTGAGTCTGTCAAATCACCGTTTGTCAAAAACAGAACAAAATCAGATTTTGCTACTTCTGCTAAAACAGCTGCATCTGAATTGTCACCCGCTTCTCTAAATAAAGGTGCTGTCTCTTCTAAAGACACTAAATTTCGTGTCTCGACATTTTGCTTTAGCACTTGAATTAAGGTGCTTTTACCCACGGATTTACCGCCAGTCACAGCAACTTTAATTTCTTGTCTGTCTAACTCCAACAACAATTGTGGAACTTGTTCTCTGAGTGTCTCTAATGCTGTGTGGTTTTCTGCTTCTTGTGCCAGTTGGTTAATTACAGTTTCAGCTTTAGCGATCGCACTTTCCACAGTCGCCCGATCCACCACCATACCATCTAGCTGCTCTAAACTGTCTTTTGGGCGATTTTTTTGGAATAACCACAAACCACCGCCTACAGCTAAGGCACTCAATAAACCAAACTCACCCACCTGCACTATAGAATCGTGCCAACTGTCCAACATCCACAGAGAAAAGGACAGTCCCAATCCTCCCACTAAAATTGGTCGCTGCAACTTCACAACCATGATTATCCGCGCCTTTTTAGATGGCTATTTCTTCCAGAATAGATCAAAAACCTGCTTCTCCGAGTTGAACAGGCGATCGAATACAACTTTCTTTAGCTACTGATGCCTGTAAAATTAACTCCCAAGCTTCTCGATATTGGGCAGAACGAGGTTTCCTCTGTCGTTTTTCAGCCTCAACAAGGTGTACTTCGCTCCCATAATCTATAAACACATCTACGGGAAAAACATAGAACAGATCAAGTTTTTCTATATATACTAAGGCAAAATCAAAGTCTGATAGCTTATATGCTTCTCGAAGCATCAGCCGCCGATTGGTTTTAGTACGGCGGTTATCTACAACATAATTGCCCGAAGGCTCATCCAACCAAGCATATTTGACTTGGATTTTAATTAAAGTTCCCTCTACATCAAATGCTAGATCGTAAGGTAGCCGATCGCCATTCGGTTTTAAAACTCCCCAACCACGCTTTAAGGCATGAAGAACAGCAGCTTGTTCTGCTATGTCTGCCTTAAGCTTTGTGTCCATTTGTAAAACTGAGTAGCTGACAATCAGCATAAAACAAAACCCTGTAATCTTTTAAGAAAACAGGGTTTTGCTTTATCATTCACTTGGTGGCGGGAAGTGGATTTGAACCACTGACCTTCGGGTTATGCTTACCAACTACAACTTTCGTTGCCCAGATTAACTGGTTTGTGGTCTGGACTGTCCCTTCACCCTCGTCATTATCGTTAGGGTGTCTGCCTTCCAGTCTCTACACCTTCTCCATTTCTGGAGCTTGGTTCGGGATTACCGCGCTATTGGCTTCCCCGAGTTTGACAGATAAACGCACATAAGTTTCTTTATGTACCGCCCATAGCAAACTTAACTAATAAGCGTCTAGTTAACTTTGCCCGTTGAGCCCGACGAGCTACCAGGCTGCTCTATCCCGCGTCGCTCTTGACCTTTTTATCATAACCCATAGTCAAGAGTTTGGCAACTACAAAAATGATAATTCTCCAATTACTTCTAAACGCTTGTATTTTCCCAAGGTGACAAACTTTTCACAGAGGCTTTCGGCGGCGCTGGGACTAATCCAACCCATTTGCTGGAGTAAGTGAATAGCCACGGCGTATTTTGCTCGTTTTGCCCCATCCATAACTTTGATTGCCAATCCCAAGCCTTCGCCGAGTCTACCAATGCACTGCACTCCTTCGGCACCAGTTTTACTGACCAGTTCTCCTGGAGTTAAGCGCATCAGTTCCGTATCAAATTCTCCATCTCCTGCTACCATTGCAGGGTGATGAGTCATAGCCCGGACAATGCGCTCCATATCCAGATTGGTACTAGAGGCTAACAGTGCATATAAAGATGCCATGTGACCGAGTTGCATTAGATAAGTTGGTGCGCCACAGTCATCATGAGCGCTGATAAATTCTTCGGCTGGCATTCGCAGCAATTCTGCTACTTTGCCCAAAATCAACTGCTGTACTGGGTGCTTGCGATCCAAGTAGTTATTCAAGGGCCAACGGCGTTGCTGACAAACGGCTAACATTCCCGCATGTTTACCAGAGCAATTGTATTCCAGAGGACTGTGCTTACCTTCAGGAATTGGACACTGGAGTAGAGTTGGGTCAAGATCAGCCCGCCAAAGGATGTTAAATACCTGTCGGACTTGATCTATTCTTCCTTTATGGGAACTTGTGATAATTGCTAAGTCGCGATCGCTGAGTTGATAGCGTTCCAGTGTACCTGTGGTAGTTACTGCGAGTGCCTGAAATGGTTTGAGGGCTGAACGGATAAATGCAGCAGTTTCAGAATTTCCGGCAACGGTTAGAACCCGTCCTCGTTCATCGCAGACAACAGCTTGGACTATATGCCTGGATTCAATAATACCTTCCCGCAGCAACCGGACTTCCAGTGCTGTGGCTTGAGTTCGTTTTCCCATTGTCATGGGTTTATATTTATCACCTTTTTTAATTAATTAGTCATTAGTTATTAAACCTCATCTATGTTGAGAACCGTAGTTTTTGCCCTCACCCTAAATCCC